>NZ_CP019605.1:2256023-2578312 GCF_001997295.1 Tessaracoccus flavus | reverse complement strand
CGGTCATGCTGCCGAAGCCCACGTAGACGGCTCCGGACCCGAGCCAGTGTGCGAGGTGGTCGTCGGGCTGGAAGTCCGGCACCGGGGCGGCGAGGAATCCGGTCTGGTGCACGTTGGCTGGCCAGTCCGACGCCGGCGGCACGAGGGTCGGGCTGGCCGCGACCACGATGGGGTGGCGGTCCGCCTCGACCGCCGCGCGTCTGACGCCGAGCCGGGGGAGCCCGAGCCGACGGCGCATCTCGCGCCCGAACGACAAGCCCACGCTCGAGCTCATCGTCCAGCCGAGCGCTGATCCCCACCGGTTGTAGCTGTCCAGCCGGGTGAAGTAGTTGTGCAGGAAGTGGCTCTCGGCGTGCCTGGTCGGCAGCAGCCCGCTGAAGACCAACGTGCCCACCTTGCGGTCGCCGGCCAGCGCGCTGGCGACGTCGCGGGTCAGCACACCGCTGAGGAGAGACTCCCCGGGCTTCAGAGCCGCGAGCACCGCGTCGCTCACGGCACCGGCGATCGCGGCGCTCCAGCTGTGCAACAGCACGGCCTGGCCAGGGCGGGAACCCGCGGCGAGGCGGCCGAGGTGGCCTCGCGTCGAGCCGATCGCATCCGCGATGCTCGCGTCCACGGGGACGAAGTCGGCGCCGAGTTCGGAGGCGACGTCGGCGTACTCCTTGAGCCCGACGACGCGGGCGCCGACCCCTGCCCGCTTGAGCGCACCGGCGAGCACGGCCGCAGGTTGGACGTCGCCGCGAGATCCGATGGCGAGGATCAGCATTGTGCCTCCTGACGCTGGATGCTGGCCAGCGTAGATCACCCGGAAGAATCCCAGCCCGCATGCGCCCTACGACAGAAAGAACCGGCGCGCGGCGTAGGGCCGCGCGCCGGTTCTTCTGGTGATCAGCTGCAGGCGGGCATGCTGACGGAAGTCCAGCTCGTCGTCTGGCTCGGCCTCGCCGTGGCCTCGATCGTCAGGCTGCCGGCTTCCTTGGCGGGCTTCCCGTTCAAGCGGACCTGAGC
This sequence comes from Tessaracoccus flavus, assembly GCF_001997295.1. Lineage (NCBI taxonomy): Bacteria > Bacillati > Actinomycetota > Actinomycetes > Propionibacteriales > Propionibacteriaceae > Tessaracoccus > Tessaracoccus flavus. The sequence goes on along the minus strand of NZ_CP019605.1, from coordinate 2,577,304 downwards.
GGTCTGACCGGCTGCGAGAGTCACGTTGCGGTGGCCCGAAACCGAGTCAAGCCGAACGCTCTGCCTCTCGTCCGTCGGATTCGTCACGGTCACAATCACTCCAGCCGTGCACTGGGCGGACGTCACCTCGGCCTCCATCGCCTGGGCGCCGGTGTGGACACTCGGGGTGAGCGGCGTCGCCACCACCGAGACGAACCGGGCGGTGCCTCCCTCGCTGACGAGTGAGAGCCCCAGCGAGTTGGGATCGGGGAAGATCTGACTCGTGATCGTGCGGAGGCCGCCGTCGGCGAACACCTCGACCGACGACCTGTCGACGTAGACCGTGAAGGTCTGCCGTCCGTCCTCGTGGACCAGAGGTGCTGAATAGGCGGCCGCGAACTGGGGGTGGAACGAGTCCTCCCCGGCGCTCGTGCGGTCCACGACGAGTCGTCCCGCTGCAGTATCGATTCCGATCAGGGTGCCTTCGCCGCCCTCGTCTCCGAACGCGCTGTTGGTGCGGACGGCGACGCCGGCGAAGGTGGCGTCCTGCGGATCGACGGTGACCTCGAGCTTGTAGGCATCCGAGGACCAGGGCAGTGCGGTGGCAGTGTCTGCCACCGTGACGTTGGTGCGTCGTAGCCTGTCGGACTTCACTTCGAGAGACGCCAGTTCACGAACGGGCGCCTGCTCCAGTTCGTAGGCGCCGTCCACCAGTTGCAGGGTCAGTTCGCGGGGCAGCGCGTTGGCGCTACGCCACGGAGCGGTGGGGATGGCGTTGGCGTAGCGCCAGTCGTTCATCCACGCCATCATGATGCGTCGTCCGTCCGGCACGTTCGCGAACGAAATGGCCGCGTAGTAGTCGGGGCCCCAGTCGAGCCAGTCGTAGCTTTCGATGCGGCGGGGCTGCGCAGCATCGCTGGCGACGATGTCATCGACGAGGATGTGGCCCCAGCCGAAGCGGTTGTTGTCGACGATCATGATCTCGGCTTCGCTGCCGATGAACTCGGCGACGTCCCATGACGCCCAGTCGAGCGTCTCGGAGTTGTTGCCGGTGGCGCTGCGCACGACTTCACCGTCAACCACCAGGTTGACAGTGGTCTCGGATGAACGGGGCTGAGCAGGCTCGTCCCCGACCACCACGTGGTCCAAGGTCAGGTGGCCCCAGCCCCCTCCGACTTCGTCGACGATCCGGAGTGTGCCCTCGAGTCCGCGGAACTCCGCGACATCCCACGTCGTCCACTGAAGCGCGCCGGCGTCTTGGCCGGCTGCGGTGCGCACCACGTCACCGTCGACGATCAGCTCGAGTGCCAGACCCGGCCTTTCATGACCGCCGCCGATGAGGAAGGAGATGTAGTCGCCGCTGATTTCAAACGACGGCGAGGTGAGCGTGCCCTTATTGTCGTCGCCGTTGGGCCCGCCTTCCCAGGTGTTGATGCGGGCGTCGCCGATGTAGTAGTCGCCGCCGGCGGAGGAGGGGCTGCGGGTGGCCTGCAGATCGCCGGTACCCACCCAACCGATGTCGGCGAGGCTGGAACCGTCACGCAAGCCCTCGAACCCATTCCAGAGGAGGCTGCCGGCGGGTGGCTCATTGCCCATCTGGCCGCCCTCGACACGGGGATGGTTGCCGCCGCCCACGAGGAGGTTCAACCACGGCTGCTCAACCTCGAAGGGTGCCGACGTCATGGTGCCGGTGGGCCAGTCCCAGCCAACGAAGCTGTTGACCAGGCTGTCGCCGCGGTATCCCGCGACCTCCTGCTGATCACGCCAGGCCCCAGCCTGGGGGCCGTCGCCGAAGGGCCCGTTGAAGTCGCCCGACTCGTTGACGACGGTCCAGTCCGATTCGGCCCACGACCCGAACTCGAAGTCCTCGATGACCGTGCCAGGCACGGTCTCCTCGCCGGTCACGACGTTCTCGGCGGTGAAGGTCTCGCCGTCGAACTCGCCGACGAAGTACTGCGCGCCCGAGCCGCCCGCCGGCGAGCCGGGGTTGAGGTTGACGATCATGACCCACTTGGTCTCGTCGGCCCCTTCGACCGGGAGCGGGAACAGGTCCGGGACCTCCCAGATGCCGCCCGTAGCGTTGGCGGGCCCGAACGTGGAGAGGTAGCTCCAGTGGAGAAGGTCGTCAGACCGGTAGATCAGGACCTCGTGCGCCAGCGCCTCAACGGTCACCATCACCCAGTACGACTCCCCGGTCTCGGGTGACGTGTAGCGGAAGACCTTGGGATCGCGGAAGTTGTTCGACCCCCGGTCGAGCACGGGATTGCCCTCGTACTTCTCCCAGGTGTAGCCGCCGTCGAGCGAGTAGGCGACCGACTGCGCCTGGATCCCAGCCAGGGTCGGATGATCACCGGTGTACGCACTTGTGTAATGCGCGACGAGCGGGGGGTTGTCAGCCGTGCCGAGGCCGCTGGTGTTCTCGGTGTCGACCACGATGGAGCCGGAGAAGATGTCCTCGATCGATTGTCCGGCGTCGTTGAACGTCTGACCGATCGCCAACGGCTGCTCCACCCAGTTCACGAGGTCGGGGCTGGTGGCGTGGCCCCAGGACATGTTCCCCCAGGTGGCTGCCTGCGGGTTGTACTGGTAGTAGAGGTGGTACACCCCGTCGTGGTAGACGAGCCCGTTGGGGTCGTTCATCCAGTTGGTCTCCGGGCTGTAGTGGTACGCCGGACGGTAGGGCTCCTCGCCCAGATTCAGATCGGCCGCAGCCGGGACGGCAGCGGCGCCGATTGCCACCGCCAGGCCCAAAGAGGCCCGTAGGAGTCTTCGTAGCACGTGGGTTCCCTTCACTATGACAACGTTGTCAATTGGAGGTTAAGCGAGAGCGAGCTCCTTGTCAACAGCCTTTCCACCTTTCTGGCACTATGTCAGCATGTCAATGCACCTTCGTCGTCCCACCATGCGAGAGGTGGCGAGCGTGTCCGGGGTGGCGATCAAGACCGTCTCCCGCGTGATGCGGGGCGAGCCGAACGTGGCTCCGGCCACGGCGGAACGCGTGCGGAAGACAGCGAGGGATCTGGGCTACGTCATGCATAAGCAGGCGTCGGACCTCCGGCGGTTGGACGGCAGCCCCGGAGCCATCGGACTGCTCCTGTCGAGTGTGGGGAACGCCTTCGACTCCAAGGTCCACCGGGCCATTGAGCGGGTCGCCAACGAGGCCGGGATGATCACGCTGGCTGCCAGCACGGAGGACGACCCGGCCGTGGAGCTGGAGCGGCTGGAGGGATTCGTCGCGCGTCGGCTCGATGGGTTGGTTCTCATGACGGTGCGGGCTGATCATGATCTCCTGGTCCGAGAGATCGAGCGCGGTTTCCCTGTTGTGCTCGTCGATCGTCCGGCCAACGATCTGGACTGCGATACGGTCACCTCTGACAACGCCCAGGGAATCCTCGCCGCGGTCGATCACGTGAGATCCCGGGGTCACGAGCGGATCGCTTTCCTGGCCAACGTGCAAACCATCAGCACCTCGCGGGAGCGAGCAGCCGCCTTCCGCTCCGCCACTCAGGATCTGGTGGGGTGCAGCGCAATCACTGGTCTCACGACGGAGACGGAGGTCATCGCTGCAGTTGAGGGTCTGATGTCAGCAGAGGCTCCGCCAACCGCGATCATCTCGGGCCGCAACGACATTTCCATCGCTACGGTCCGGGCGCTGCAGAGGTTGGGACTGGAGGAGACGGTCGCTCTGGTCGGTTTCGACGAGGTTCCCCTGGCGGATCTGATCCGCCCCGGTCTCACCGTGATCGCGCAGGATCCCGACGCCATGGGCGAGTTGGCTGCACGGCGGCTCCTCGCGCGCATTCGTGGTGAGGAGTTGCCCGCCGAACATGTCACCGTGCCCACGCGTCTCATCGCTCGGGGGTCCGGGGAGATCAGGCCTCCCGCCAGGCAAGCCGACGACGGCCTTGCCGCGCAAGCTAGCGGGGCTTCGGGTATCGGGTCGCCCCTGTGACGGCACCAAGGACGTCCTCGTAGCTGACCTCGTCTGCGCGGAACGACCCGTTGTTGCGGCCGTGGCGCAGTACCTCGATTCGATCGGCTACTGCACGCACATCGTTGAGGTTGTGACTGATGAGGATGACGCCCAATCCGAGGTCGCGAAGGCCCTCGACGTGACTCAGCACCTCCGCAGTCTGGCTGACCGAAAGCGAGGCGGTCGGCTCGTCAAGGACAACGATGCGCGGATTGGCGACGAGGGTGCGGGCGATGGCGACGCACTGGCGTTGCCCGGCGGACAGACGGCTGAGTGGGGTGCGCAGATTGGGGATGCGGCTGTTCAATCGATCCAGGTAGTCGCGCGCCAGTTCCTCCATCCGCGCCTCGTCGAGAAGTCCGTCGGCGCGGATCAACTCGCGACCCAGGAAGAGATTCGACGGGACGTCGAGGGTCTCGACGAGTGCGAACTCCTGAAACACAGGTGCGATTCCCAGGTCCAACGCCGCTCTGGTGGACGGGAGGCTCACCGGCTCGCCGCCCAAGCGGATGTGGCCGCGGTCAGGTTGGTAGACGCCGGCGAGGGTGCGGGCAAGGGTTGACTTACCCGCCGCGTTATCGCCCACCAGGCCCACGACCTCGCCGGCGCCGACCGTGAGGTCCACGTCGACGAGCGCCTGTACGCCCCCGAAGGATTTATCCAGGGCTCGCACTTCCAGTAAGGGCTCGCTCACAGTCGTCCACCTCCCCTCGCCGTATCCGGCATCGGTACCAAGGACATCATGTCGAAGACGTAGGCGGCGGCGCCGAGAGTCTCGGCGGATTCATTGAGGTGACCCGCGCCGAGGAGCCCTTCAGCGCCGCGCAGCACTGGACGGGCCTCCAATGCGTCACGGATCGGGGAGAGAAGGATGTCCCCGGCTCTGGCCAGTGGGCCCCCCACTGAGATCCGATCAGGACCGAGCGCAGTCGCCAGGTCAGCCAGTGCGGAGCCGATTGCGGCACCCGCGTCAGAGATCACCTGCTGGCAGCCTGGGTCGCCGCCCTTGGCCGCAGACACGATGTCACGCAGAGACATGGGGCCGTGGCTGATCCGCAGCGACTCACGTAACGAGTCGATGGAGACCTCCGTATTCAGGCACCCGCGGCCGCCGCAGCGGCAGATGGCGCCACCTGGAGACACCCGCACGTGGCCAATGCCAGCCGCGGCGTGGGTCCCCACCCGAAGCACTGAACCTCGGATCACGATCGCGGAATCGGTCGTGTCCCCGACTCGCACATAGATTCCGCACTCCGTCCCCCTGAGGGCCCCCAGGCGAGCTTCGGCCGAGGCTGCGGCGTCGATCTCCCGGGTCACGAACACAGGGCGCCCGAGCCGCCGGCCCAGGGTGTCGGCGACGTCTACCCCGGCCCACGAGGGCAGACCAGGATCAGCGCCCACCCTGCCTCCGGCCGGCATCGCCACCCCCACGCCGACGAGGTCGTGGAGTCCTATTCCCCGTTCGCTTGTCAGTTCGGAGACAAGCAGTGCGGCACGGTCCAGGGTGGTGTCGAAGCGGTGAGCAGCGGGTAGAGGAAGGTGCTGGCGGGCGACCTCTCTGAGATTGGCGTCGACCAGAGTGACGTCCAGCGAGCGCGGCCCGGCATGGATTCCTGCGGTCATGGAATCGTTTCGCGCCAGCGTCACCAGTTGCGCGCGCCGCCCGGACCGGGTGGTCACGGAGGTTTCGACCGCGCCGTCCGCGACCAGTTGCCGAACGATGTTCGAAACCGTCGCGGGGGATAGCCCGGTGGCAGCAGCCAGTTCCACCTGGGTCAGCTGACCGTAGCGAGTGAGGGCGTTGAGAAGGCGCGCGCTGTTGGCTTCACGCAGGGACGCCTGCGATCCCGGCGCCTCGCCGTTCTCGGTCATCTTCAAACCATAGCAACCCCGCGTTCATCTGGTGAAGACATGGATCATGAGGTGATCGATCAGTGCGACGGCATTATGCCTTGTCAAGTCAAGTAAGTTCGCTCCGTGGATCGAGAGCGGGGCATGTGATGGGGCCAGATTCAGGCGGAGGCCGAAATTTCTTGGATTCAAGGGTTGACGCCAAGGGGTCGCGGATGTACTGTGATGACATCGTTGACATTGAGGCAGCGATGGTCGAAGGAGACACACATGATCGCTGAGAAGCCGCTACTCGAAATGCGCAACATCACCAAGCTGTTTCCTGGCGTGCGGGCACTCGACGACGTGAGCATGTCGGTGCGGCGCGCCGACGTGCATGCCATCTGTGGAGAGAACGGTGCGGGCAAGTCAACGCTCATGAAGGTGCTCTCTGGGGTCTACCCGCACGGCACATACGAGGGCGAGATCCTGCTCGAAGGAGAGGAGATGCGGTTCAACGGCATCAAGTCCTCCGAGGAGCAGGGCATCGTCATCATCCATCAGGAGCTGGCGCTGATCCCCGAGTTGTCCATCACGGAGAACATCTTCCTCGGCTCCGAGGTGATGAAGGGGGCGCTGATCGACTGGGAAGCTGCCCGGACGCAGGCAGTCGAACTGCTTGCCCGCGTCGGTATGGACATCAGCCCGGACACCCAGACCAAGACGCTGGGCGTCGGCCAGCAGCAATTGGTCGAAATTGCCAAGGCGCTGTCCAAGAACGTCCGGGTCCTCATCCTCGATGAGCCGACCTCCGCACTCAACGAGGATGATTCGGCTCATCTCCTCGACCTCATGCGAGGGCTGAAGGCGCGTGGCATCACCTGCTTGATGATCTCCCACAAGCTGAACGAGATCGCGGCCATCGCGGACGCCGTCACGGTGATCCGGGATGGGCGCACCGTCGAAACCTACGACGTCGTCGCCGGCAAGGTCGATGAGGACCGCATCATCCGCGCGATGGTGGGGCGTTCTCTCGAGAATCGCTACCCCCATCGCACCCCGAACATCGGCGAGACCCTCGCTGAGGTCCGGGGGTGGCGGGTCGAGCACCCCAGCATCCCTGGTCGTCTGATCGTGAAGGATGCGGACTTCACCGTCGCCCGCGGTGAGGTTGTCGGATTCGCCGGGCTCATGGGCGCCGGGCGGACCGAGCTGGCGCGGAGCATCTTCGGCCGCTCCTACGGCACCTACCTTTCTGGCGAACTGCTGATCGACGGCGTTCCCGTCGACAACAGCACGGTCGAGAAATCCATCGCTGCCGGCATCTCGTACGTGACCGAGGACCGCAAGACCCTTGGCCTCAATCTGATCGACGACATCAAGACCACAATTGTCTCCGCGAACCTGCGGGGGATCGTGCGTCGCCTACTGCTGCAGCCCCAGCTGGAGAACGCCGTCGCGGAGGGGTACCGCAAGGACCTTCGCATCAAGAGCCCGTCGGTCGACGTCGGGGTCGCGACGCTATCGGGTGGAAACCAGCAGAAGGTGGTCCTCAGCAAGTGGCTGTATCCGTCCCCGAAGCTGCTCATCCTCGACGAGCCCACCCGCGGCATCGACGTCGGTGCCAAGTACGAGATCTACAAGCTCATCCATCAACTCGCCGACGAGGGCAAGGGCGTCATCGTCATCTCGTCTGAGCTGCCCGAACTCCTGGGCATCTGCGACCGGATCTACACGATCTGCGAAGGCCGAATCACCGGCGATCTACTGGCCTCCGAGGCGGATCAGGAAACCCTGATGCGCCGCATGACAACCACCTCCACCGCGCCGGCGCTCCCGGCCCAACCCGCCTGACGGCCCAGCAATTCTAGGGAAGAACACCACGATGAGAGCTCTCAAACAAGTCTTCGGAGGAAACCTCCAGCAGTACACGATGGCGCTGGCACTGATCGCGCTCGTCGCTGTCTTCGACATCATCTCGGAGGGTCGCATGCTGACGTCCTCCAACTTCCAGAACCTGATCTCGGGCAACGCCTACGTTCTGATTCTGGCCATCGGGATGGTGATGGTCATCGTCATCGGCCAGATCGACCTCTCGGTTGGTTCCGTGGCGGGTTTCGTCGGCATGAGTGTCGCGATCTCGATCGCGCAGTACGGCTTCCCGTGGTGGGCAGGGCTCCTGCTCGGACTGCTGGTCGGCGTCGTCGTCGGCATGTGGCACGGGTTCTGGCTGGCCAAGATGGGTATCCCGGGCTTCATCACGACCTTGGCCGGAATGATGATCTTCCGCGGCCTCGTCATCTGGATGTCGAGCTCGATCTCCGTGCCGGTTCCTTCCGAGTTCTCGTTCCTCGGCGCCGGCTATCTCCCTGAATGGGGCCCAGCCTGGACCGGACTCAACAACTCGACCCTGTTGCTCGGCCTGCTGGCGCTGGCCTGGTTCGTCTACAGCGAGTTGAAGCGGCGCGGCCATGCGAAGGCACGCGGCGCGGAGATCCCGATGTGGGTGACGATCACCCGTTTGGCGCTGATCGCGCTCGTCATCGGGTACGTCACGTGGCTCTTCGGCAGCGGTCGGCCGGGCACTTCCTTCCCTGTCCCCGGTCTGATCCTGGTGTTGCTGGTGATCGTCTACCACGTCATCACGCAGCGCACACGTTTCGGCCGCCACATCTACGCCGTCGGCGGCAACAAGGCGGCAGCTGCCCTCTCCGGCGTCAACACCCAGCGGACGTACTTCCTCGTCATGACGAACATGAGCTTCCTTGCGGCGATCGCGGGCATCCTCTTCATCGGGCGCTCGACCGCGGCCGGGCCCTCCGACGGCACGATGTGGGAACTTGACGCCATCGCCGCGGTGTTCATCGGCGGAGCGGCAGTGTCCGGCGGCATCGGTACCGTCGTCGGCTCGATGATCGGCGGCCTTGTCATGGCCGTCCTCAACTCAGGACTCATGCTCATGGGGGTCGGCGCTGACCAGACGCAGGTCATCAAGGGTCTCGTCCTCCTCGCCGCCGTCGCGTTCGATGTGTACAACAAGAACCAGGGCAAGCCCTCGCTCATCGGCACGCTCATGCGTAACTTCGGCAAGAAGCCGGACCCCGCCGTGCAAGCCCCGACCAGGAGTGCGGTAGTCGCCGACTCAACCACCGACGTGCCGGTCGAAGGCCCGGCGGTCGACAGCAGGGACACCGTCCCGTCCTGAACCCGGTCGCCGGACGTCGGCCACCGAACCACTCATCTCACTCTCACCACCCTCACCCTGGGCAACCCTGCCCAAAAACTCCGAAAGGACCATCATGAAGCTCACCCGAACAACTGCGGTACTTGCTGCAGTGCTCGTCTCCACCCTGGGCCTCTCCGCCTGCGGCGGGGGCCGTGGCGCCGAGACCTCCGCTCCGGCGGCTCCGACCACGCAAGCCTCCGGCAGCCAGGCCGCAACCGACGGGGCCAGCGGCTCCGAGGGATTCGCGGCAGACGCCACCATCGGTGTGGCGTTGCCCTGGCTCGGCACCCAGAACTGGAAAGAGGCTGAGACCATGTTCGACGCCCAACTCCGCGAAGCTGGGTTCACCCCGCTGATCCAGACCGCCGACCAGAAGGTGCCGCAGCAGCAGCAGCAGATCGAAGCGATGATCGAGCAGGGCGCCAAGGTGATCGTCGTCGGACCGGTCGACGGCACCCAGCTTGGCTCCGTCCTCAGCAAGGCAAGCGATGCGGGCGTTGCGGTCATCGGCTACGACCGTCTCATCGAGAACACCGAAGCCGTCGACGCGGTGGTCCAGTTCGGCTCCATCCGCACCGGCGAGCTGCAGGGCGAGTCGCTCCTTGAGGGACTTGAGGCCACTGGCCCCGGCCCGTACAACATCGAGCTCTTCGGCGGTGGCCCGGCCGACCCCAACGCGCCGAACTTCTTCGAGGGTGCGATGAGCGTGCTCCAGCCCAAGATCGACGACGGCACCCTCGTGGTCGTCTCCGGCCAGACCGACTTCACCCAGGTGGCAACCCCGGACTGGGACAACGCGAAGGCGCAGGCCCGCATGGACTCCCTGCTCTCGGGCTTCTACGCCGATAAGGAGATCCACGGCGTGCTCTCGCCGAACGACGGCATCGCCCGTGCCATCCTCACCTCGGTGAAGCAGGCCGGCCAGACCACCATCCCCGTCGTCGACGGACTGGATGCCGAGAACGAATCCATCGTTTCCATCGCCAAGGGTGAGCAGTACTCCACGGTCGCGAAGCCCACGGACGCTCTCGTGGCCAAGACCGTCGAGCTCATCCAGGCCCTGCAGTCGGGCTCCGGTCTTCCTGCCGCCGATGCCCAGGAGCCCAACGGCGCCAAGGACGTGGACATCTACCAGCTCGACCCGGTCGTCGTGACCAAGGACAATGCGGCTGAGGTTTTCGCGGACGACGCCGATCGCCTCAAGCTCTTCGAGGACAACCTCGCCGGCTGACGCCTTCCTGAATACCGCCCGGATCTGGGCCGCGCCTTGGCGTGGCACACGATCCGGGCGGTTTCGCATGTCCGGGGGAGTTGTGCCCCCGTTCCCGCGTCGTGTGTCCGGGAGGAGGCGTAGGTTGGGGCTATGAGCCGAGATCTTCCCGAGCGTCGGATGCGGGCCGGCGACGCTGACCGTGACCAGGTACTCACCGTGGTGCAACGCGCCTACGAAGCGGGTCGGCTGGATCTCGAGGAGATGCGGGACAGGCAGGAGAAGGCACTGAAGGCCAGATTCACCGACGAGTTGCCCGCCCTCGTCGCCGACCTTCCAGAGGGCGTCGCGTTGGCAGTGCCCGACGGCGCCCCGGTGGTGCCCCGCCCGGATGATCTGCCCGACACCGGGCTGACCGACGCCGGGTTCGGTGTGTCCATCATGTCTGGCCGCGACGTCACGCTTCAGCGCGGCACCCGAGAGTTCTCAAACCTGGCCTTCTGGGGTGGCAACAACATCGATCTCACCTCCGCCATGGGGCCGGGCCGCATCGTCACCCTCACGTTGCACGCCATCATGGGCGGGAACGACGTCGTCGTTCCGGAGGGGGTCAGGGTGATCGATCAATCGGTGGCGATCATGGCCGGCAACGGGATTGCGGCGGAGGCACAGGGAGACGGGTCCAACGGAACCCTCGTGCTCAAGGGTTTCCTGTGGTGGGGCGGCAACGACGTGAAGCTCCGAGCCGCCAGGGACCCGCGCGGCTGAGCGCCTCCTCCGGCACCCCGGCTGGGGGACGTGTTCGCGGCGGCGTCGGTGCTGGGCGTGCTCGCCGGCTGGCCGTTGGGGCACCGGTTGGCGTTCGCGTCGCTGTGTTCGTCGTTGGCGGTGCAGCAGTTCGGCGGGTCGCTCGCGGCCCCCGGCTGGGGTGACATCTCCGACTGGTGGAGGTGCGTGAAGCTCCGCGCGGCCGACGGCGACGTGTCGGCGGCGGGCAAGCTCGAGCGCTACGGCTTTCTCGACGACCTGGTCCCGAAGCACCGGGTCCACGGCGTCCGCCGCGCGGAGGGCACCTTCGCCAGCGCCTCCGACGCCCACTGACCGCAGCCGGTTCCTGAGGGGCCCCCGCGCGAAGCCGGCGCCCCACGAAGGACGCTCAGCGGATGCCCGACGTCGTCAGCCCCTGCACCAGATAGCGCTGCAGGAACAGGAACACCGCGAGCATCGGCAGGATCGCGACCAGCGACCCCATGAACAGCTCCGGATAGCGCACCCCCTGGCTGGTCATGAACTGGCTCAACGCCACCTGGACCGTGCGGGTCGCGTCGCGGCCGATCAACGTGGGCCACAGGAACGCGTTCCATGACCCGATCAGGATGATCGTGCTCACCGCCGCGATGATGCCGGTGGAGTTCGGCGCGACGATCCGCCAGAACGCCGTCCACGGGTTGCACCCGTCGACGAGCGCCGCGTCCTCCAGTTCGACGGGGAAGTCCAGGAAGAACTGCCGGAACAGGTAGGTCGCGAACGCGGAGAACATGCCCGGGATCACCAGGCCCCGGAAGGTGTCGACCCAGCCCAGCTGCGCCGTCATGATGAACATCGGCAGGAACGTCGTCGTCGCCGGCACCATCAGCGTGAACAACGTCAGCCCGAGCAGGAACTTCGCCAGCCGGTGCGTGTAGCGGGCCAGCGCGTAGCCCGCCATGACGGACACGACGACGGTGCCGCCGGTCTGCAGCACCGCCATGATCCCGCTGTTGAGCATGGCCCGGCCGATGCCGATCGAGTCGTTGGCCAGCAGCGAGTCGAGGTTGGTCAGGTTGAACTGGTCGGGCAGCCAGTTCCAGCGCGGGGCGGTGATGTTGCCCTGCGTCGAGAACGCGTTGCGGACGATCACGTAGAACGGCAGCAGGAACAGCAGCGCCAGCGCGACCAGCACGCCGTAGCGCACCGACGTCAGCACCCGGTTGCCCTTCATCGCGCGCCCCTCCGCTCGTTGCGGCCGAGTACCCAGTTCTGGCCGAGGCCGAACACCACGATGATCGCGGTGAGGATGATGGTGCCCGCGCCGCCGACGCCGAGATCCTGCTGGCCGCCGCCGAAGGCGATGAGGTACAGATGCACCAGCGGGGGGCGACCATAGGGCGGGTACTGGCCGATCGAGCTCAGCATGTTGAAGAACTCGTCGAAGGCCTGGAAGGCGTTGATGAACAGCAGCATGAGGACGGCGACGCTCGCGGCCCGCAGTTGGGGCAGCGTGATCCAGCGCAGCAACCGCCAACCGGAGGCGCCGTCGAGGGCTGCCGCCTCGTACGTCTCGCGGGGGATCTGGTTGAGGCCGGCGATGAACAAGATCATGTAGAAGCCCACCTGCAGCCACAGGCGGACGCTCACCAGCGCGACCCAGTAGAGGTTGTTCCCACCGCCGAGCCAGTTCACCGGGTCGCCGCCGGCGCTGCGGATGAACGAGTTGATCATGCCGAAGCGGGCACCGTTGAAGAACACGAAGCGCCAGATGATGGCGGCGATGACGTAGCTGACCGCCGTCGGGATGAAGAACACCGACCGGAAGAACGCCTGACCGTACTTGAGGTTGTTCAGCAGCAGGGCGAGGCCCAGCGAGCACACGTAGGTGAGCGGCACGATGAAGATCGCGAAGATCGCGAACACCAGCAGCGAGTTGAGGAACAGCTTGTCCTGCAGCAGGTAGGCGTAGTTGCCCAGCCCCACGAACTTGGTGGGGGTGACGGTGTTGCGCGCGTCGAAGAACGACAGGTACGCGCTCCACGCGATGGGCACGTACACGAACGCCGCGAGCCCCAGGAAGAACGGCGCGACGAAGGCCAGGAACCACAGGTTGCGTCCCTGGCGTCCGCGCAGCCGCTTCAACATCGGGCAGGTTAGCCCTTCAGCTTGGCCAACTCGGTCTTGGCCTTCTCGGCGAAGCCGGCGAACTCGGCCTCCGGGTCGGCGTCGTTCTTGATGACGTTGCTGACGGCGGCGTTGAACGCGTCGCCCAGCGCACCCGACCACATGATGTCGTTGGTGAAGCCGTTCTCGGCGACGTACTTCGCGGCGTCCGCACCGGCGCCGTCGGCGAGCTTGTCGGCCTTGGGCACCAGCGCGACCTTGGCGGGCACGTGGGTGCCGTAGGCGTTGGAGAAGTCGACCTGCTTGTCCTCCTGGTCGATCCACAGCCACTTGACGAAGTCCTTGGCGGCCTGGACGTTCTTGCCCTTCGCCGCGACGCAGGCGCCGAACGCGCCGAACGGCACCACCGGGCGTCCCTTGGCACCGATCGCGGGGAACGCGATGACGCCGACGTCGTCGCCGTGGGCCTCCTTGATCGCGGGCAGCGACCACAGGCCGCCCCACTGGAACGCGGCCTCGCCGTTGACGAAGGCGCCCGGGTCGTACCATTCGGCCGACGCGGCCTGGAGGACTCCGCCAGACTTCGAGAAGTCGCGGTAGGCCACCAGCGCGTTGTAGAAGTCGTCGGTGAGGAACGCGGCCTCGGTGCGCTCCTCGTTGAGCTGCTCGTGGCCCGAGGCCCACAGCAGGATGGTGCCGAGCACGCCGACGCCGCCGTCGTTGCCGGCGAAGAAGCCGCCGATGTCGGAGGTCTTGACGGCGTTGGCGGCCGCGACGAGCTCCTCGAAGGTGGTGGGCACGGCGATGTTCTTCGCCTCGAGCAGCGAGGGCCGGTAGTACAGCAGCTGCATGTCGATGGTCTGCGGGACGCCGTAGATCTTGTCCTCGAACGTGAAGCGCTTGATGACGGCGGGGTTGAACTGGTCCTTGACCGGATCGATGATGTCGTTGAGGGGCTCAAGCTGACCCGAACGGATCATGTCGAGGCTGCCGCCCTGCTCCACCTCGAAGACGTCGGGGACGTCGTCGGTGAGCAGCTGGGCCGCGAGGATCTTGGCGTACTCGCCGGGGGTCCACTTCACCTCGACCTTGGCGCCGGTGTACTCGGCCGCGTACCTCTCGACGGCCTCCTTCACGCCGGCCTCGCCGTACTCGTGGTACCACTGCGTCAGCGTGACGTCGGAGGCGGGGGCCGAACCTGACGGGCTACCCGAGGGGGCGGTGCCGGTGGGCGATTCGGACGAAAGCGGGTTGTTGTTGCCACAGGCGGCGAGGACGGCGGCTGCCGAGAGACCGCCACCGGCGAGCAGGAGGGTGCGACGATTCAGGTTCATGGTCGAACTGTGGCACGGTTCGGGGTTGCAGGAAGGCCGCGTTCCACCGATTTCTCTCCTGGCGTACGGCTACCGGAACAGCTGGAGGATCAGCGGGGCCGCCGTCGACCCGCCGCTGTCGCCCACCTCGACGAACGACGCCACGGCGTACTTGTCGTTGTAGGCGATCATCCAGGCGTGGGTCTGCAGGGCGCCCGCCTTGCCCCACTGCGCGGTGCCCGTCTTGGCCCCGGTCATCACGCCCTTGAGTGACTTGTCGGTGCCGGAGTCGACCGTGGCCTTCATCATCGTCTGCAGCATCTCAGTTGCAGAGGACCGCAGGAAGAGCGACCAGCCAGGAACCACCCCGCGCACGTCGCTACGGACGCGCGCGGCTGAGCGCCTCTCTCCGGTAACCGGGGCCAGCACCTGGGCGGCGACCAGCCAGTTGAACGATCAACATGTGCAGGCCGTCTGGGCGCCCTGAATGCCATGAGGGTGTTTCCGTGCTCGTGAGCGCGAAATCGTTGCAGATTCGCTGCAAGCGCTTGTAATTTCTTGCAAGCGCTTTACAGACCGTGTTTTGCGTGGTTATGGTGTCCGGACCAGCTCTGGCGCACGGTGGCGCACGGGCGACGACACATAGCGACGAGGGAGTCACATGCAACCCATGAAGCGCCTGTTAGCAGCAGGTAGCGCTCTCGCCTTAGCGGCGAGTTCTCTGGTCATCGGTGTAGCTACACCGGCGGCCGCCGCAGTCAGCCCAGTGGTGGCTGGAAGTTTCCAGACACTGGCCGGCTGCGCAAGCGACTGGGACCCCGCCTGCACGGACACGGCATTGACCGATCCTGACGGCGACGGCGTCTACACGGGTACCTTCACGGTCCCCGCTGGCGAACAGAAGTTCAAGATCGTGCTGGACGGCGACTGGGACCAGGCTTACGGCCCCAACAACAACCGCGGTGGTGACGCGATCATCAATCCCGCCGCCGAGGTTGAGCTCACGTTCTCCTTCGATTCGGCCACCAACCGCGTGGGTGTCTCCGCGCCGTTGACGGACACCGGCACCGCCGTCGCAGGCGATGACGCGATCGCGCAGCCCGCCGTACGTCAGGGCGACGTGGAGAACTTCTACTTCGTGCTCACCGACCGCTTCGCCAACGGTGACCCCTCCAACGACACCGGCGGCATCGAGGGCGGCCGCCTCGACCACGGGTTCGACCCCACGCACAACGGCTTCTACCACGGCGGCGACATCGCCGGACTGGTGGATCAGCTCGACTACATCGAGGGGCTCGGCACCACCGCCATCTGGCTCACCCCGTCTTTCACCAACCGCGCCGTGCAGGGCGTGGACGCCGGCTACCACGGCTACTGGGTGACCGACTTCACCACCATCGACCCCCACCTGGGCGGCAATGAGGCGCTCACCGAGCTCACCACCGCCGCCCATGAGCGCGGCATGAAGGTGTACTTCGACATCATCACCAACCACACCGCCGACGGCATCGACTACGAAGAGGGCCAGTACACCTACATCGACACCGCCACCGAGCCGTACCGCAACGCGGCGGGCGAGCCCATCGACGTCGACGCGCTGGCGGGCTCCGACACCTGGCCGGCCCTCGACCCCGAGGTGTCGTTCGCGTACACGCCGGTCGCCCGCGAGGGCGTCGTCAAGACCCCGAGCTGGCTGAACGACCTCACGCTCTACCACAACCGCGGCAACTCGACCTGGAGCGGCGAATCCGTCACGCACGGCGACTTCGACGGCCTGGATGACCTCATGACCGAGCACCCGACCGTTGTCGACGGCATGATCGACATCTACAAGGCGTGGATGGACATGGGTATCGACGGCTTCCGCATCGACACCGTCAAGCACGTGAACTTCGAGTTCTGGGAGGAGTGGACCGACGCGATCAGCGATCACGCCGACGCCATCAACCCCGACTTCTTCATGTTCGGCGAGGTCTACGACGCCGATCCGGGCCTGCTCGCCCCGTACGTCCGCAAGACCGAGATGGACGCCACCCTGGACTTCGCGTTCCAGAGCCGCGCGACCAACTTCGCCAAGGGCTTCACCACCAAGGGCATGTCGGACCTCTTCACCGCCGACGACCTCTACCTGACGGCCGACACCTCCGCCGCCACGATCCCCACCTTCCTCGGCAACCACGACATGGGCCGCATCGGCTACCTCCTGGCCGGAAGCGACCAGCGTGAGGACCGCTCCGTCCTCGCCCACCAGCTCATGTACCTCACCCGCGGCCAGCCCGTCGTCTACTACGGCGACGAGCAGGGCTTCGTCGGCATCGGAAACGACAAGAGTGCCCGCCAGGACATGTTCGCCACCGAGGTCGACGAGTACGCCACGCAGCCCCTGCTCGACGGCACCATCGCCGGCTCGCAGGACCGCTACCTGACCGACGCCCGCCTCTACACCGAGATCGCCGAGCTCGCGCAGCTGCGTGAGGACAACCCGGCCCTCGCCGACGGCGCGCAGATCGAACTCCACATGACCGACGGTGCGGGCGTCTACGCCTTCAGCCGCGTCGACCGTGAAGAGAAGATCGAGTACGTCGTGGCGCTCAACAACGCCACCACCGACCAGACCGTCGACGTGAACACCCTCACGCCGTCGGCCGCCTACGCGCCGGTCTACAACGGCACCGCCGTCACCGCGACCGCTGACGGCGTCGTCGGGCTTACCGTCCCGGCCCTCTCTGCCGTGGTGCTGAAGGCCGACCGCACCGTCGCCGCCGGCGCCGGGGTGCCCACGCTCGGCCTCGCCGACGGCGCCTCGCTCTCGGGCGACACCGCCCCCGTCAGCGCCACCGTCACCGCCGACCGCTGGGCCGAGACCACCTTCGCCATGCGCGAGCTCGGCTCCACCGATTGGCAGACCATCGGCGTGGCCGAGGACGACACCCCGCGCGTCTTCGCCGACGTCTCGGCGCTGGCCACCGGCAGCCTCCTCGAGGTGCGCGCCGTGACCGTCGACGCCGCAGGCGCCATCGGTGGCGACTCCGCCCTGGCCGTCGTCGGCCAGGACCTGTCGCTGACCGCCACCGGCACCGATCCCGGCAACCCTGGAGACCTCGTGATCAGCGTGCCCGGCAGCATGAACGCCGCCATGGGTTGCGCCGGCGACTGGGAGCCCGGCTGCGCCGAGGCCCGTCTGTCGCTCGACGAGAACTCCGGCCTCTACACCGGCGCGTGGGACCTCCCCGCGGGCGCCTACGAGTGGAAGGTGGCCTACAACGGCTCCTGGGATGAGAACTACGGCGTGGACGGCGTCCCCGGCGGCGGAAACTTCTCGCTGACCACCGGTGGCCGCAACGTCACGTTCTTCCACAACCCCGACACCAAGCTGTCGTGGGCCGTCCACACCGACGACATCGTCACCCTGCCCGGTTCCTGGCAGGCCGCCCTGGGTTGCCCCGGGGACTGGCAGCCCGAGTGCCTGGCCACGGCGATGCGCCCCGTCGGCGACGGCACCTGGGTGTTCGAGACCGATCAGCTGCCCGCCGGCTCCTACGAGCTGAAGGTTGCCATCAACCGCAGCTGGGCCGAGAACTACGGCGTCGACGGCGCCCCCGACGGCGCCAACTACCAGCTCACCGTCAACGCCGGTGACGTGATCAAGGTCACCTACGACGAGACCACCCACGTGCTCACGTTCGAGCAGTCCAACCCGCCGCTCGCGGGCGTCGGGCAGGCGTGGGCGCAGTGGCTGACGCCGACCACCATCGCGTGGCCGCGCACTCTCGTCCAAGGCGATCCGGCAACGCTCAGCTTCGCGCTGCACCACTCCGCCGACGGCTCGGTGGACAACGACGCGACCGGCGGCGAGACCATCGATCTCACCTACGGTGGCGCTCTGCCGGCGGACCTCGTCGAGCAGTACCCGCACCTCAGCAACTACGTTGCGCTGACCCTCGCGGAGGCTGACGCGGCACGCGCCGCCGAGCTGCTCGAGGGCGAGCTCCTGGTGAGTGCCGCCGACGGCGACGAGCTGAAGGCGGCCACCGGGGTCCAGATCCCGGGCGTGCTCGACTCGCTCTACGGCGACGACCTCGCCGACGCGGATCTCGGCCCGGCCTGGGACGGCGACACCCTGACGCTGAGCGTCTGGGCGCCAACCGCCCAGGACGTGGCGCTGCTGCGCTGGCCGGCCGACGGCACGGGCGATCCCGTCCGCGTCGAGGCCACCCGCGCCGACGACGGCTCCTGGTCCGTCTCGGGCGACCGCACCTGGGAGGACGCCCAGTACCTGTGGGCGATCGACGTCTACGTGCCCAGCCTCGACGAGGTTGTCACCAACGAGGTGACCGACCCCTACTCGCTGGCGCTGACGCTGAACTCCACGCGGTCCGTCGTCGTCGACCTCGACAACCCCGAGCTCGCCCCCGAGCAGTGGGCCAGCACCGAGTCGCCGACCGTCCTCAACGACGCCTCGCGCGCGATCTGGGAGGTTCACGTCCGTGACTTCTCGATCCGCGACGAGACCGTCCCGGCCGAAGACCGCGGCACCTACAAGGCGTTCACCCACGCCGAGTCCGACGGCATGACCCACCTAGCCGAGCTGGCCGACGCCGGCATCGACACGGTGCACCTGCTGCCGACCTTCGACATCGCCACGATCGAGGAGGACCGGAGCAAGCAGCTGACCCCGGACATCCCGTCCGACGCCGGACCGGCTTCCGAGGAGCAGCAGGCGGCCGTGGCCGCGGTGGCCGATCAGGACGCGTTCAACTGGGGCTACGACCCGTTCCACTACACGACGCCGGAGGGCTCCTACGCCACCGACGCCAACCAGGTGGGCGGCGACCGGACCTACGAGTTCCGCCAGATGGTCGGGGCGCTCCACGCGACCGGCCTGCAGGTGGTGCTCGACAAGGTGTACAACCACACCGCGCAGAGCGGCCAGTCCGAGAAGTCGGTGCTGGACAAGGTTGTGCCGGGCTACTACCACCGCCTCAGCCTGAGCGGCACCGTCGAGACCTCGACCTGCTGCCAGAACATCGCGACCGAGCATGCTGCGGCCGAGAAGCTGATGGTCGACTCCGTGGTGACGTGGGCGAAGGACTACAAGGTCGACGGGTTCCGCTTCGACCTCATGGGTCACCACTCCCGCGCCAACATGGAGGCCGTGCGCGCCGCGCTGGACGAGCTGACGCTCGCCGAGGACGGCGTCGACGGGTCGTCGATCTACATCTACGGCGAAGGCTGGAACTTCGGCGAGGTGGCCGACAACGCCAGGTTCTACCAGGCGACGCAGGGCCAGCTCGACGGCACCGGCATCGGCGCGTTCAACGACCGGCTGCGTGACGCCGTCCACGGCGGCGGCCCGTTCGACGAGGATCACCGTGTCCTGCAGGGCTTCGGCACCGGGCTGTACACCGATCCGAACGGGCTCAACCCCGCGACGTCGGACGAGCAGCGCGCCTCGCTCATGCACGCGGCGGACCTCATCCGCATCGGCATGGCCGGCAACCTCGAGGACTACACCTTCGAGGCTGCCGACGGCACCGTCAAGCGCGGCGATCAGCTCGACTACAACGGCTCGCCCGCCGCCTACGCGACGATGCCGCAGGAGTCGGTCAACTACGTCGACGCGCATGACAACGAGACGCTGTACGACCTCGGCATCATGAAGCTGCCGGTCGACACGTCGATGGCTGACCGCGTGCGCATGAACACGGTCTCGCTCGCCACAGTGACGCTCGGACAGTCTCCGTCGTTCTGGCACGCGGGCACCGAGATCCTGCGCTCGAAGTCGCTCGATCGCGACTCCTACAACTCCGGCGACCACTTCAACGAGGTGGACTGGAGCCTGGCGGAGAACACCTTCGGCTCGGGCCTGCCGAGCGCGGAGAAGAACAGCGACAAGTGGCCGATCATGAAGCCGCTGCTCGAGAACCCCGACCTCAAGCCCGACACCGAGGCGATGACGGAAGCCAAGGCCCAGGCCCTGGACCTCCTGCGGCTGCGGAAGTCGACCCCGCTGCTCACCCTCGGCTCCGCCGATCTGGTGCACGAGCGGGTGACCTTCCCCAACGCCGGCGACGAGGCCATTCCCGGCCTCATCCTGATGGCGGTGGCCGACCACGGCTTCGAAACCGACGTCGACCCGGCCCTCGACGGGGTGCTGGTGGCCATCAACGGCACGCCGGACGCCATCGACGTGGCAGTGCCCGACCTGGCCGACTGGGATCTCGTCCTGAGCGACATCCAGGCGGACGGCTCGGACGAGGTGGTCAAGGCCACCGCGTTCGCCGACGGCACCCTGAGCATCCCCGCCCGCACGGCGGCGCTGCTCGTCGCGAAGTCGGCCGACGTCCCCGTCGACGACACGACCGGCCCGGTGATCACCCCGATCGCCCCGGTCCACGCGACGCAGGGCAAGAGCGTCACCGTCGAGGTCAAGGCCACCGACGACTCGCTCCCGCTGGTCTACTCGGCCACCGGCCTCCCCGCGGGGCTGGCGATCGATTCGGCCACCGGCGTCATCTCCGGCATCCCGACCGGGTACGGCACATTCCACGCGACGGTCACCGTGACGGATCAGGCGGGCAACGCCTCGTCCACGACGGTCCGCTTCAACGTGGCCCGGGCGCCGTACGTGTTCGTCCCGTCCGCGCCCTACACGAAGCCGGGAACGCACTTCGTGAACGGTCGCCAGTGGATGACCACCTGTGAGCCGTACTCGCAGACCGTCCGCTGCCGCACCCTCATCTGGGCGTCGGTGGTGAACCGGACCGGCAACACGTTCACGATCGAGCGGGGTTGGGCCTTCAACAACCTGACCTACCTGCCGTTCATGACCCGTCAGCAGTGGGCCAACAACCCGCTGGGACACACGGGGGAGTGGACTGCGGATGACGGCTCGAAGTGGCGCACTGAGTGTGACACTGCGCTGACCGGGGCCAACGGGTGCCGCACGTTCCGCTGGACCACTGTGTACAACGCGGTCAGGTCCGAGAAGAGTGGAGATTACGACTTCACTCAGGAGAACAAGTGGGTGTTCAACAACATGGTCATGTTCCGGCCGTGGTGATCAAACCCTGATTCGGGGGGAATAGGGGCCGGGGCCCCGTCGCTTGATGAGCGGCGGGGCCCCGGCCTTTTCTGTCGTCGGCAGTGGACATGGGTTCCCCCGAAAGGGTGGGATTTCCCACTGGGCAGGCAGCGCGGGCGGGGCGGCGTAATGTCGGGATCGCGGCCGCAGGTGGGCGCCGCCGACCACGAGAGAGGAGAGCGGACATGCTCAACGAAAGTGCCCTGGAAGCGATCATCAACGCGACGGTCTTCGACCGCAACGGCGAGAAGGTGGGGAAGGTCGGGCACCTCTACGTCGATGACCGGACGGGAAAGCCGAGCTGGGTGACGGTCAACACGGGCTTTTTCGGCTTGTCGGAGAGTTTCGTGCCGGTGGACGAGACGCTCACGGCCCACGAGGAGCGCATCGACGTGCCCTACGACAAGACCCACATCAAGGACGCTCCCCGGATTGACGCCGACGGTCACCTCGACCCCTCCCAGGAGGAAGAGTTGTACCGCTACTACGACCGCCACTACACCGACTACGACGGCATGGACCGCGACACGGTGGGCACCGACAGTGACGACGCGCACCGCCTTGCGGAGCCGTCCGCCTCTGCCGGGACCCTGCTAGCCGACTCAGGGCAGCCGAGCGACACCACGCTGACCGAGGAGGTGGAGACGCTGAAGGAGGAGCGGGCGGAGCACGACGAGATTCTGAGCGAACACATCGACCCCGACCGAGAGCGTGAGCAGTATCGCGGTGAGGTGTACCCCGACGATGTGCGCGCCGAGGACTTCCCTCCCAGCGACGCCTACGCCGACGACGTCCGCCGCGAGGTGCTGAGCGATGATGGGGGAGACTCCACGGCTGGCCACCTCCCGGGACCGGGCGACCACACCCGGTCGGACCCCTATGGGGACGAACCGCGTAGGGACGGTGTGCTCACCGACGACACGCGCACGGAGGACTTCGCCCCCGACGCTGACCTTCCACGGGGTGGCGTCGACGCCGATGACGTCGACTACTCCGGCCGGGACACGGTCACCCCGCGCGCTCGGCTCCGCCGCTACGAACGCAATCCGCGCCTCGGCGAGCCCGGCCTCGAGGACCTCCGCTGACCCCAACTCCGTTTCCTTGAGTAGCGGCCGTCTTCATCGTCCCCTCACCTGGAAGTGGGGCTTCTCCTTACCCACTCTGAAGGGGTCAATTTGGTGACACGCGCGGCCATAGTGGTCGTGCGTGTCGCTGAATGGCACCTTTCGGGACGTGTCGCTCGTCCCTCGCGGCCGCTACTCAGGGAGACGTCAGCGAGGGTTCACCCCGCTCCCGAATGTGGGAATAATCTATCCGGCGCAAGGGTTGAGTCTGGTGTACTCAACTTCAAACTTGAGCCGGGCGGGCTCAAGGCGCTAGGCTTGAGTGCAGCCCGCTCAAGGGAAACCACAACTTAGACATTCAACGTGTGAACAACACATTCCAACAGGAGGAACCCACATGGCTCGTGCAGTAGGCATCGACCTCGGCACCACCAACTCTGTCGTCGCCGTCCTCGAGGGCGGCGAGCCCACCGTCATCCCGAACGCCGAAGGCGCCCGCACCACCCCGTCGGTCGTCGCGTTCTCGAACTCCGGCGAGGTGCTCGTCGGCGAGGTCGCGAAGCGTCAGGCGGTCACCAACGTCGACCGCACCGTCCGTTCCGTCAAGCGCCACATGGGCACCGACTGGAAGGTCTCCATCGACAGCAAGGACTACCGTCCGCAGCAGATCAGCGCGTTTGTGCTGCAGAAGCTGAAGCGCGACGCCGAGGCGTACCTCGGCGAGTCGGTCACCAACGCCGTCATCACCGTCCCGGCGTACTTCTCCGACGCCGAGCGTCAGGCCACGAAGGAGGCCGGCGAGATCGCGGGCCTCACCGTCGACCGCATCATCAACGAGCCCACCGCCGCCGCGCTGGCCTACGGGCTCGACAAGGCCGACATGGAGCAGACCGTGCTCGTGTTCGACCTCGGTGGCGGCACGTTCGACGTCTCGCTGCTCGACATCGCCGACGGCGTGTTCGAGGTCAAGGCCACCAAGGGTGACAACCGCCTCGGCGGCGACGACTGGGACGCCGTCGTGGTCGACTGGCTCGTGACGCAGTTCAAGAACAAGCACGGCGTGGACCTGTCCAAGGACAAGATGGCCCGCCAGCGCCTCCAGGAGGCCGCTGAGCGCGCCAAGATCGAGCTGAGCTCCGCCTCTGAGACCTCGATCAACCTGCCCTACATCACCGCGTCGTCCGAGGGCCCGCTGCACTTGGACGAGAAGCTGACCCGCTCCGAGTTCCAGCGCATGACCCAGACGCTGCTCGACCGCTGCCGCGCGCCGTTCAACGCCGTCATCTCCGACGCCAAGACCTCCGTCGACAAGATCGACACGGTCCTGCTCGTCGGCGGCTCGACGCGCATGCCGGCCGTCGTGGACCTGGTGAAGGAGCTGACCGGTGGCAAGGAGCCCAACAAGGGCGTCAACCCCGACGAGGTTGTCGCTCTGGGCGCATCCCTGCAGGCCGGCGTGCTGAAGGGCGAGGTCAAGGACGTGCTGCTCCTCGACGTCACCCCGCTGTCGCTGGGCATCGAGACCAAGGGTGGCGTGATGACCAAGATCATCGAGCGCAACACCACCATCCCGACCAAGCGTTCCGAGGTGTTCACCACGGCCGAGGACAACCAGCCCGCCGTGATGATCCAGGTCTACCAGGGCGAGCGCGACTTCGCCCGCGACAACAAGAGCCTCGGCAACTTCGAGCTCACCGGGATCCTCCCGGCGCCGCGTTCGGTGCCGCAGATCGAGGTGACCTTCGACATCGACGCCAACGGCATCGTGCACGTCGCGGCCAAGGACCTCGCCACCGGCAAGGAGCAGTCGATGACTGTCACCGGCGGCTCGGCCCTCGGCAAGGAGGACATCGATCGGATGGTCAAGGACGCCGAGGCTCACGCCGAGGAGGACCGTCAGCGCCGCGAGGCCGTCGAGATGCGCAACGAGGGCGACGCCCTGGTGTTCCGCACCGAGAAGCTGCTGACCGAGCACGACGAGACCCTGACCGACGACGTCAAGGCCCCGGTCGTCGAGGCCACCGAGGCTCTCAAGGAGGCCCTGAAGGGCGAGGACAACGACGCGGTCAAGGCCGCCATCGACGACCTCAACACCAAGGCCGCCGCCATGGGCCAGTCGATCTACGCGGCCGCGCAGGCCAAGGCCCAGGCGGCCGAGGCCCCGGCAGACGGAGAGTCCGCAGCCCCCGAGGGCGAGGATGATGTCGTCGAGGCGGAGATCGTCGAAGAAGACGGCCAGGAAGGCAAGGACAACCAGTGACCGATTCGCAGTTCGTTCCGGACGGCGAGGCCGTGGATGAGGGCGTCGACCAGGCGCCCTCGTCCGAGGCTGCGGCCGAGACCCCGACCGACCGTTCCGATTCGACGGAGCAGCCCTCCGGCGACGACCGGACGGCCGAGCTGGAGGCTCTGGTGGCCGAGCGCACGCTGGACCTGCAGCGTCTCCAGGCTGAGTACGTCAACTACAAGAAGCGCGTCGACCGCGACCGCGACCTCGCCCGTCAGGCGGGCGTCGAGGCCGTCGTCAGCGACCTGATGCCGGTGCTCGATGCCATCACGCTCGCCAAGCAGCACGATGATGTTGCAGGCGGCTTCAAGATGGTCATCGACGAGCTGGAGAAGGTGACCACCAAGCACGGGCTGGTGACGTTCGGCGAGGTGGGCGAGGAATTCGACCCCAACCTGCACGACGCGCTGATGGCCGTGCCGCTGGACGAGCCGGTGACGGTCACCACCGTCAGCCAGGTCATGCAGCAGGGCTACCAGCTCAAGGGCCGGGTCATCCGCCCCGCCCGCGTCGCCGTTGCCAACCCCTGATCGCACAGAAAGGAGATGACCACAGATGAGTACTAAGGACTGGCTCGAAAAGGACTACTACAAGATTCTTGGCGTCTCCAAGACCGCGACCTCGGACGAGATCAAGAAGGCGTTCCGCAAGATCGCCCGGGACAATCATCCCGACCAGAACCCTGGCAACAAGGCGGCCGAGACGCGCTTCAAGGAGGCGTCTGAGGCCAACTCGGTGCTCAGTGACGCCGACAAGCGCAAGGAATACGACGAGGCCCGCAGCCTCTTCGGCGGTGGCTTCCGCTTCAACAAGCCGGGACAGCCCGGGGCCGCCGGGTTCGAGGACATCTTCCGCAACGCGGGAGGGGCCACGAACCCGGGCTTCGGGGATCTGTTCGGCGGGCTGTTCGGCGCGCACGACGGACCCACGCGTCGGGCCACCCAGCGTGGCCCGCGGCGTGGGGCCGACATCGAGGGTGACGTCACGATCAGCTTCGAGCAGGCCGTCGAGGGCGCCACGGTGACGATGCGGACGGTCTCCGACCGGCCCTGCCCCGGCTGCCGGGGGACTGGCGCCAAGGCGGGTACGCTGCCTCGAGTCTGCCCGACGTGCGAGGGGTCCGGCATGCAGTCGTCCCGCTCGGGCGGCGTGTTCCAGATGAGCGAGCCCTGCGTTGACTGCCTGGGGCGAGGACTGATCGTCGACGAGCCGTGCCCGGACTGTGACGGGTCCGGCCGGGGCCGCTCGACCAAGACCATGCAGGTTCGGATCCCGGCCGGTGTGTCCGACGGTCAGCGCATCCGAATCAAGGGCAAGGGCGCGGCTGGTGAGAACGGCGGCGCCCCCGGGGACCTCTACGTCGGGGTCAAGGTGACTCCGCACAAGCTGTTCGGCCGCAGCGGCTCGAACCTCACCCTCGAGGTGCCGGTGACGTTCACCGAGGCCTCCCTGGGCGCGGAGATCCAGGTCCCGACGCTGAGCGGCACCAAGATCAGGCTGCGCATCCCGCCGTCGACCCCCAACGGTCGCACGATGCGGGTGCGCGGAAAGGGTGCCCGCAAGCCCGATGGAACGATGGGTGACCTCCTCGTCACGATCGATGTGCAGGTGCCCGACGATCTGAGCGAGGAAGCGAAAGCGGCGCTGCAGGAGTACGCGGAGAAGGCCCACGAGACGAATCCGCGCGACGCCCTGTTCGGGTAGGTGAGCCATGACCTCTCTGCCACAGCCGTTCGATCCGGACGCCGCGGTCTTCACCGTCTCGGTGGCCGCGTCGCTCGCCGACATGCACGCGCAGACGCTGCGGGGCTACGACAGGCTCGGCCTGGTGGTCCCGCAGCGCTCGCGTGGTCGCGGTCGTCGGTACTCGCTGCGCGACATAGCGAAATTGCGGCACGTGCAGCACCTCAGCCAGAACGAGGGGATCAACCTCGAGGGAATCCGCCGCATCTTGGCGCTCGAGGAGCAGGTCGACGGTCTCCGTGATCAGGTGGAGCGGCTGACCGAGATGGTGCAGCGGCTCCAGGCCCACGGGGCCGGCGCACGACTGTTCACCGCGGAGAGCAGCGGCGCCGTCCACCGCGGACGTTTCCGCCCGGCCCCGCGGCTGGCGCTTCCGCCGTCGTCCCGCTGACGCGATGCCCCGCCCCCGGCTGCCATAACGCCAATCGTTTGCTGAGAACGCCAACTGTTTCACCGGTACGCCAGCGGTCCCGAGGCAGACGCCAACGATTCTCGAGAACGCCAACGGCTTGACCGGAACGCCAACGGTTTGACCGGTACGCCAGTGCGCCGTCCAACACGCCAACCATACCCATCGACGCCCCCGAGATCTCGCGGGCGTCGATGGGTATAGTCGGCGTAATGCCTTGTCGGTTGGCTTTTGGGTCTGTCGGTTGGCGTTCGCGTCTGTCCGTTGGCGTTCGCCTCTATCCGTTGGCGTGCCGGCCAACCCGTTGGCGTTCGCCTCTAGAGGTTGGCGTCACGGCCAACCGTTGGCGTTCCGGCCAAACCGTTGGCGTCACTACCCTGCCGTGGGCGTTCGCCGCAACAGGTGGGCGTTACCCCACTTGATTGTCGACGTCGGGCGCTTCTGCGCCTCTGGTCGCAGCTCAGCCCGCGAGCCGGCCGGCCTGTCGACGAAGGGCGCCGGCTAGCAGCACGGTCAGGGCAGCCTCGTCGTTGGCGGTCTGCCAGTCCCAGTGAATCACCCAGAGGCCGAGGGACCGGAGCGCCTCGTCGCGGCGCTTCTCCGCCATGATCGCCTGGGTGGGGGTCTGACCGGGGCGAAGTAGCTCCTCGTACTTCCCAGCACCGTCGACCTCGCCGACCAGTCCGTACTCGGGCCAGAAGAAATCGCTGCGGGCGACGAACACCCCGTCGGCGTCGAAGTGGTCGTACTGGAGCTCGGGAAGTGGGAGACCGGCTGTGCGCATGTGGTAGCGGCTGATGGATTCAGCCGGCGACTCGGCGCGGGCGTCACAGATCCGGATGATGTGCCGCGCTCGCCGGGTTCCGCGAAGCTTGGGATGAAGGGCGAGCGACGAGTAGAGGTCCGCCTCCGAGGTGCCCAGACGTAGCGCTGCGTCCACCGCCGCTAGGCCCCATCTGGGCTCGAGTGTGCGGGCGAGGTCTGACGCTGTTCTCGATAACGAGGTAACGGGACCATAAGAGCTGAGGCGGACTTCGTCGTCGTGGATCGGCGTGTGCCGAACGACGAGCTGCTTGCCGTGATCGCCGTGGCCGGGCGAACGCCTCGTCATCCAGACCCGGTCCAGGTACTCGGCCGGGACGGGGAGGCCGTGCAGGACCCCCGCCGAGGCGTGACTGATGACATTGCCGGCGTCGACGATGGGCACCGTCGCCCGGAGCAGCTGGAGGTGAGCGTCCATCCCCGCGGGGCGGTCGTACGAGTAGACCCCGTGGCGGACCCTGTGCAGACGA
Source organism: Tessaracoccus flavus (assembly GCF_001997295.1). Classification (NCBI taxonomy): domain Bacteria; kingdom Bacillati; phylum Actinomycetota; class Actinomycetes; order Propionibacteriales; family Propionibacteriaceae; genus Tessaracoccus; species Tessaracoccus flavus. The sequence continues at coordinate 2,549,020 of NZ_CP019605.1, read as the reverse complement.
CCGCTTCTGACGAGCGAACGGATCTCGTTCGGATCGTGCCCGCGGGCAACGAGGTCGGAGTGCCTGATCAGCGGCGCAATGCTCATGCCCGCATCATCTGCAGCGGCCCCACACTTTTCCCACGCCCCCGCACGCCTGTGGATAGCTCACCGGGGGCGCGCCCAACGGGTGTGGCAGACTTCTTGACATGAGCAAGCGCGCGAGTACGAAGTTGGCCGTCGTCGGGGCTGGCGCGGTGGGCACCTCGCTCGCCTACGCCGCACTGATCCGGGGCGTGGCCAGCGAGGTGGTGCTGCATGACATCAACGAGAAGAAGGTGCGAGCGGAAGCCCTCGATCTCGCGCACGGCAGCCAGTTCCTGCCCTCGGTCAGCATCGACGCGTCGGCTGACGTCGCCGTCACCGCAGGGTCCGACGTCGTCGTCGTGGCCGCCGGAGCCAAGCAGAAGCACGGCGAGACTCGGATGGATCTCGCCGAGCACACCGTGGATCTGATGAAGAAGATGATTCCGCCGCTCGTCGACGCGTCGCCCGAGGCTGTTTTCGTGATGGTGACCAACCCCGTCGATGTGACCACCCAGGCCGCGCTCAAGATCTCGGGTCTACCGGCAGGGCAGTTGTTCGGGTCGGGGACCGTCCTCGATTCGTCGCGCCTGCGCTGGCTCGTGGCGAAGGAGTGCGGGGTGGCGGTGGGCAACGTCCACGGCTACATCTGTGGGGAGCACGGCGACAGCGAGACGCCGCTCTGGAGCACCGCGGCGATCGGCGGGGTGCCTCTCAACGAGTGGGAGCATCAGACGGGCCAACTGGGCGAATCCAAGCGTGACGAGATCGCAGATCGCGTGGTGCGCGCCGCCTACGAGGTGATCGACGGCAAGGGTGCCACCAACTACGCCATCGGCCTCGCCGGCACCCGCATCATCCAGGCGATCCTCCGCGACGAAAACGCGGTGCTGTCCGTCTCGTCGCTGCTCGACGATTGGCACGGCATCAGCGACGTCTGCATGTCCGTGCCCCACATCCTCGGTGCCGGCGGCGTCCGCCAGGCGCTCCGGTTGCCCGTCTCCGACGACGAGCTCGACAAACTGCGCGCCAGCGCAGACTCGATCCGGAGCGTGGTGCGCCGCCTCGGGTTCTGAATCAGGGTCGAATGGGGGGAGTTCCGCCTGTGGCTGGCACCGATAGGGGGCAGACTAGGGAGAAAGCCGGAAGGAGCTTGCACATGACCGACTACAACACCGATAAGCCGCAGGGCGAGGGGATGTACGAGGACGCCGTCCACGACGCCGAATTCGTCCAGCCCGACGAGCAGCCGCGCCACGAGGACGTCGACAAGTCCGAGTCGCACCGCCCCAACCCCGATCAGCTGGGTGAGAACTTCAAGAAGCTGGCCAACGAGGCCGCCTATGCGGCCGTCGGCTTCGCTGGTCTGGTGGGCGAGAAGGCCAAGGAGTTCTACGAGGACCAGAAGCGCCAGTACGCCGAGACCCACCCGGACGCCGACCACGATCCCGGCGCGAAGGACTTCCTCGCGCAGTTGAGGGAGAAGATCGACAAGTTCGTCGACGAGCTGACCAAGGGCTACAAGGACATGGCAGACCGTGGCCGCGCCAAGGCCGATCGACCCGCCGACGGCAGTGCGCCGTCGGGCGATCCGGTGGACGTTCCATCCCAGCACGCGGAGGCAGACGCCTCGGTCGACCCCGAAGCCACGAACTACCCGGAGTGACGCCCGCCTAGCCGCCTGTCGAGCGACGCCAACGCCAACCAGACCCAGCGACGCCCGCGAGATTTCGCGGGCGTCGCTGGTTTTCGGCAGCGGTGGCTCTTCTCTGTTGGCGTTGGGTCCAAGCCGTTGGCGTCGGGTCGGAACCGTTGGCGTTGAGTCCAAGCCGTTGGCGTTTGGTCGAGACTGTTGGCAATGAGCGTGAAAGCCCACCCCGGCGGATACCTCGGGAGGGTCACCGATACGGTTTCAGCATGGAGATTGGTGTGCCCAAGGAGGCTGCCGACACGAGAGTCGCAGCCACCCCCAAGACGATCGAGGGGTTGCTCAAACTCGGCTACGAGGTGCTGGTGGAGGCGGGTGCGGGTGCGCTCGCTGCGTTCGACGACCAGCAGTACGCCGACGCCGGCGCGCGGGTCGTCGATACCGCCGAGGCCTGGGGTGCCGACATCGTCTTGACGGTCAACGCCCCGACGGCGGACCAGCTCGCGCTGGTCAGGCGCGGTGCGATCCTCTTCTCGTTCCTCTTCCCCCGGCAGAACCCCGACGTCGCCGACCAGTACGCAGCGCGGGGCATCACCGCCCTCAGCATGGACATGGTCCCGCGCACGTCGCGCGCGCAGTCACTCGACGCGCTGAGCGCCTTCGCCAACATCTCGGGCTACCGCGCCGTCGTCGAGGCGGCACACGCCTTCGGACGCTTCTTCACCGGGCAGGTGACCGCAGCCGGCAAGGTGCCCCCTGCGCGGGTCCTCGTCGCCGGGACGGGCGTCGCGGGCCTGGCTGCGATCGGGGCCGCGAACTCGATGGGCGCGGTGGTGAGCGCCACGGATGTGCGCCCCGAGACGGCCGAGCAGGTCGAATCGATGGGGGCCACCTTCCTCCACGTCGCGCAGGCCGATCAGGGCGTCAGCTCCGACGGCTACGCCAAGGAGGTGGGAGCCGACTACGCCGCGCGCGCCGCCGAGCTCTACGCCGAGCAGGCACCGGTCACCGACATCATCATCACGACCGCCGCCATCCCGGGCCGCCCGTCGCCGAAGCTCATCACCGCCGACATGGTGGACTCGATGAAGAACGGCTCCGTGATCGTCGACCTCGCGGCGCTGGGCGGTGGCAACTGCGAGCTCACCCGCCCCGGCGAGGCCTACACCACCGCCAACGGCGTCACGATCATCGGCTGGACCGACCTCGCGAGCCGGCTCCCGGGCCAGTCGTCCCAGCTGTACGGCACCAACCTCGTCAACGCGCTGGGCCTCATGACGCCGGAGAAGGACGGCCGCGCCGTCGTCGACTTCGACGACGAGGTGATCCGCACCATGACGGTGGCGCACGAGGGCGCAGTGACGTTCCCGCCGCCCGCGGTGCAGGTGGCGGCTGTTCCCGCGCCCGCCGCGAAGGAGGTGGCGCCGCTGCCCGCCGCGCCACCGAAGCCGCCCAGGCCCTGGTGGCACCAGGTGCTGGCCGTGGGGATCGGCTCGCTGGCCATGATCGGCGCGCTCACCTTCGCGCCGCCCGGATTGGTGGGTCTCTTCGGCATCTTCGTTGTCGCGGTGGTCGTCGGCTACTACGTCGTCTGGAACGTCACCCACGCCCTGCACACGCCGCTGATGAGCGTCACCAACGCCATCTCGGGCATCATCATCGTCGGCGCCATGACGCAACTGGCCAGCGACAGCTGGACCGTCAAGATCCTCGCGTTCATCGCCGTTCTCATCGCAAGCATCAACGTGTTCGGTGGCTTCACCGTCACGGCGCGGATGCTCAACATGTTCCGGAGGGCCTGACGCCATGCTGAGCAACTTCATCGACGCCACCTACATCGCCGCCGGCCTGATGTTCATCCTGGCTCTGGCCGGGCTGAGCCGGCACGAGACCGCCAAGAAGGGCAACGCCTTGGGCATCATGGGCATGGCGTTCGCCCTGATCGCGACGAACTTCGCCATCGCCTACACCGACTACGCCAACCACAACCTGCAGCCCGAATCGGCGGTCATGCTGTACGCGGCCATCGGCATCGGCGCGGTCATCGGCATCTGGCGAGCCCGGAAGGTCGAGATGACCGGCATGCCGGAGCTCATCGCCCTGCTGCACAGCTTCGTCGGCGCGGCCGCGGTGCTCGTCGGCTACAACGTGTACCTCGACAACCCGAACTCGGACGCGTTCCACTCGATCGAGGTCTACCTCGGCGTCTTCATCGGTGCGGTCACGTTCACCGGCTCGATCGTGGCGTGGGGCAAGCTCAACGGGCGCTTCGCGTCCAAGCCGCTCACGCTGCCGGCCCGGCACTGGCTGAACCTCGGGATCGTCGTCGCCCTCGCTCTGCTGGGCTGGTGGTTCGTGGCGAGCCATTCGATCCTCCCGCTGATCATCGCCACAGTTCTCTCGCTGCTGCTCGGCATCCACCTGGTCGCGGCCATCGGCGGCGCAGACATGCCGGTGGTCGTCTCGATGCTCAACTCGTACTCCGGCTGGGCCGCAGCGTTCAGCGGGTTCATGCTCGACATGAGCGTCCTCGTCATCACCGGCGCGCTCGTCGGCGCGTCTGGCGCGATCCTGAGCTACATCATGTGTCGCGCGATGAACCGCTCGTTCATCTCGGTCATCCTCGGCGGCTTCGGCGACGACACGTCCGGCTCCCAGGGCGCCGAGGACGGCGAGCACCGCGAGGCCTCGACGATGGAGGTCGCCGAGATGCTGGCCGACTCCAAGAGCGTCATCATCGTGCCCGGCTACGGCATGGCGGTCGCCCAGGCCCAGTACCCCGTCGCCGAGCTGACCGAGGCCCTGCAGGCGCGCGGCTGCCGGGTGCGCTTCGGCATCCACCCCGTCGCCGGCCGTCTGCCCGGGCACATGAACGTGCTGCTGGCCGAGGCCCACGTGCCCTACGACATCGTCGAGGAGATGGACGAGATCAACGACGACTTCTCCTCCACCGACGTCGTGCTCGTCATCGGCGCCAACGACACCGTCAACCCCGCCGCTGAGGAGCCCGGCCTGCCGATCTCCGGCATGCCGGTGCTGAAGGTGTGGGAGGCCGAAACCGTCGTCGTGTTCAAGCGCTCGATGAGCGCGGGCTACGCCGGCGTGCAGAACCCGCTGTTCTTCAAGGACAACACGGTGATGTGCTTCGGCGACGCCAAGACGAGCGTCTCGGCCATCAACGCCGCCCTGCCAGTCGCGGTCTGACTAGCGGCCTTACTGCTGCCCGGCCTGCCGCCGCGGCCGCTCGGGCTGGGGCTGGGGGAGCACGCGCAGGTAGGGTGGCCCCATGACCGAGCCGAGGCGCCCCAGGGAATCGGCCGGCCTCTTGGCCGGCCGGTACCTTCTGCACGAGCGCCTGGGGCGAGGCGGGATGGCGACGGTCTACCGTGCCACGGACCAGGTCCTCGGCCGCGCGGTGGCCGTGAAGGTGCTGGAGATCGTGCGCGAGGACGCCGACACCGCGGCGGAGCGATTCCGCAGGGAGGCCCGCGCGACTGCGGCGCTCAACCACCCCAACATCATCACGGTCTTCGACTCCGGCGTCGACGACGACCGACCGTTCATCGTCATGGAGCTGCTTCCTGGCGCCACCCTGGCCGAAGAACTGCGCGACCGCGGGCCGCTCCCCATCGACGAGGTGCGGGCGATCGCCCTGCAGGTCTGCGACGCGCTCGGGGCGGCGCACGACGCGGGGCTGGTCCATCGCGATATCAAGCCCGGCAACATTGCGCGAGCCGACACCGGTGACGTCAAGGTGCTCGACTTCGGGATCGCCCAGATCGTCGACGACGTGCTGGCGGCGGGCCACGCCCCGCTGACCGTCACCGGTGCGGTCCTCGGCACCTCCACGTACCTGGCCCCCGAGCAGGGCCAGGGGCAGCGGGTGGATCACCGCGCTGACATCTACGCGTTCGGTTGCGTGCTGTACGCGCTCCTGACGGGCGTGCCGCCCTACCAGGGCCCCACTCTCGTGGCGACGCTGCTCGCCCACCTCACCGACCCGATCCCCGACGTCGCTGCCGCGCGCCCTGATGCGCCTCCGACTATGGCGCGCGTCATCTCGGCGATGCTGGCCAAGAACCCAGACCACCGTCCGCAGAGCGCGGCTGACGTGGCGGCCGCGCTGGCAGCCTCGTCACAGCGCGAGGTCACCGCGATCCTGCCGGTGGTCCCGTCGCGGCAACCGGGGGACGAGGAGGAGACGTCCATCCGCGCCCTCGGCGGACTCTCGATGGTGGCACCCCAGCAATGGGGTGCCGCGGCCGAGGAGACGGGGGTCTACCGCCCGTTCGATGACGACGTCGAGCCGTCCGACGACAGGGATCGGCGGCGGGGCCTCCTACCGGCGCTCGTCGCCCTGCTTCTGGTGGCGGTGGCCGGTACCGCGCTGCTCCTCAACCGCGATGATCCGGGCGAGGCCGTCGGCGAACCTCTCGGTGAACCGACGCCCGTGGCCACCACCCTCAGCTCAATCCCCGGCGCGAGTCCCTCCTCGGCAGGACCTCCGTCCTCCACGGCGCCGGCGAGTCCAAGCCCCACATCCCTCCCATCAACCGCCTCTGCAGCGCCGCCCGCAGCGACGACCGCCCCCGTCGCGGTGGTCGAGCCGCCGGTCGAATCCCCGAGCGCTCCGACGGCAACGCAGGTGGCGGCGCCGGAGCCTGAGCCCGAGCCGGAGCCGGAGCCGGAACCGGAGCCGGAGCCCGAGCCAGAACCCGAGCCGGAGCCGGAGCCGGAGCCGGAACCAGAGCCCGAGCCGCCGGCGGTGGAGGAGAGCCAACAGCCGCAGCAGGTGGATGGGTCCCGCGTGCAGGCGGCCGCCGACCGGCTGAGCTCGGCCGTGCAGGACGCGACCACCAGCGGACAGTTCGACAAGGACGCGCGCAAGAGCGTTGATGCGGGGCTGCGCGACCTGGCCCGGGCGCTGCGTGAGGGCAACGATCAGGCGGCCTCTGACGCGCTCTCGTCGGTCGACGAAGCGCTCATTGCTTCAGGCCAGAAGGACGAGTTCGATGGGCTTCTCGCCTCATTGCGCAACTCTGTCGACGCCTGGAAGCGGTCGCTCTGACCGTCGCGCAAGCACACGCTGCTGCGCCGACACTCCACAGTTGCGCTCGACGCTGGCTCTGAGCGCGGCTTACCGCTCAGAGGTGTCATCGAGCGCAACTGTGGAGGGTTGAGCGGTGATGCACGATGAATTGAGTCAGTCCGACCGACAGGACGACGATCGCCGCCCCCTGATGTGGGGGCGGCGATCGGCTGCAGGGTCGTTACCCTTCGACAAGCTCAGGGAGCACGACGGACAAGCTCAGGGAGCACGACGGACAGGCTCAGGGACCAGTTCAGATCATGGGCTGGGTGTGCCAGATGCGCTGGATGTAGTCACGCATCGAGCGGTCCGAGCTGAAGAAGCCGGTGCGGGCGACGTTGAGGATCGACGAGCGGGTCCACGCAGCCTGGTCGGCGTACTTCTCCTCCACCTTGGCCTGGGCCGCGACGTACGACTCGAAGTCAGCCAGAGCCATGAAGCGGTCCTGGTGCAGCAGGTTGTGCACCACGGAGCCGAACATGTCCTGGTCGCCGTCGCTGAAGGCGCCGTTCATGACCATGTCTAGGGCGGCGCGGAGCTGCGGCTGCGACTCGTAGTAGGTGATCGGGTTGTAACCCTTGGCGCCGAGTTCAGCCACCGCGGGCTCGTCCATGCCGAAGAGGAAGAAGTGCTTGTCCCCGACCAGCTCGCGGATCTCGACGTTCGCGCCGTCGTCGGTGCCGATGGTCAGCGCCCCGTTGAGCGCGAACTTCATGTTGCCGGTGCCCGACGCCTCCATGCCGGCGAGCGAGATCTGCTCCGACAGGTCGGCGGCAGGGATCAGCTTCTCGGCCAGGGTGACGTTGTAGTTCGCGGGGAAGGCGACCTTAAGTCGACCCTCGAGCACGGGGTCGTTGTTGACCTTCTCGGCCACCTTGTTGATGAGGTGGATGGTGTCCTTGGCCATCTTGTACCCGGGGGCGGCCTTCGCGCCGAACACGACGGTGCGCGGGGTCAGGTCGGAGGCGGCGATCTTGCCGGAGACCACCTGTTCGTACAGCGAGATGATGTGCAGGAGCTTCAGCGACTGGCGCTTGTACTCGTGCAGGCGCTTGACCATGACGTCGAGCAGGTGGCCGTCGGGCAGCACGATGCCGTCGCGGGCCTCGAGCAGACTGGTGAGACGACGCTTGTTCCAGGCCTTGATCTCGCGGAACTTGTCCTGGAACTCCGGATCGTCGGCGTACGGCTCCAGTTCGCGGAGCCGCTCGAGGTCGGTCACCCAGCCGTTGCCGATGGTGTCGGAGATGAGGTCGGAGAGGTGCGGGTTGGCCATCTTGACGAAACGCCGCGGGGTGACGCCGTTGGTGACGTTGGTGAACTTCTCGGGCCACAGCTGCGAGAAGTCGGGCAGCACCTTGTCGCGGAGAAGCTGCGAGTGCAGCGCCGCAACGCCGTTGACCTTGGTGCCGGCGACGGTGGCGAGGTAGGCCATCCGCACGCCGCGCTCGGGGTGCTCCGCGATCATCGACATGCGACGGGCGCGGATCTCGTCGCCCGGGTAGGTTGCGCGCACCTCGGCGAGGAACTCGTCGTTGATCTGGAAGATGATCTCCAGGTGGCGCGGGAGCAGGCGGCCCAGGAGCTCGGTGGACCACACTTCGAGTGCTTCGGGGAGCAGGGTGTGGCAGGTGTAGGCGAAGCAGCTCTTCGTGACCTCCCACGCCTCGTCCCACTCGAAGCCCTGCTCGTCGACGAGGATGCGCATGAGCTCGGGCACCGCGATGACGGGGTGGGTGTCGTTGAGCTGGAAGATGATGCGATCGCTGAGGTTGTGCAGGTCGAAGCCCTCTTCGAGCTCGTTGTTGATGAAATCACGCAGCGAGCAGGCCACGAAGAAGTACTGCTGCTGCAGGCGCAGCTCCTTGCCCTGGGGCGTCGAGTCCTCGGGGTAGAGCACCTTGGAGATATTCTCTGCGAAGGTCTGGGCGCGCACGGCCTGGGCGTAGTCGCCGGCGTTGAAGATGCCCAGATCGAAGGCCTTCGTGGCCTGCGCGCTCCAGAGGCGCAGAGTGTTGACGCGGCCGTTGAGGTAGCCGGGCACCATGTAGTTGTAGGGCACCCCCAACACGTTCCAGGCCGGCACCCAGCGCGTGCGCTCGCGGCCGTCGTCGTCGGTGTACTTCTCGGTGTGACCGCCGAAGTCGACCTGGACGGAGGCCTCGGGGTGCGGGAACTCCCACGGGGAACCGAGCGACAGCCACGTGTCGGGCTGCTCCACCTGACGGCCGTCGACGAAGGTCTGGCGGAAGATGCCGTACTCGTAACGGATGCCGTAGCCGATGCACGGCACATCCATGGTGGCCAGCGAGTCGATGAAGCAGGCGGCGAGCCGTCCGAGGCCACCGTTGCCCAGCCCCGGCTCAACCTCCTGGGAGCGCAGGGTGGCGAGGTCGAGCCCGCAGAGCTCCAGACCCTTGTGCGCGATCTCGCCCAGGTCGGTGGCCAGCAGGGCGTTGCCGAGCTGGCGTCCGAGCAGGTACTCCGCCGACAGGTAGCCGACGGCCTTCACCTTGGCGTCGCGGGTCTTGCGGTTGGTCTCCAGCCAGCGGGCCATCAGGTAGTTCTTAACCGTGCTGGCCAGTGCGAGGTACTGGTCGTTGACGCTGGAGAGCGACAGCGTGACGCCCTGGTTGGTGTTGAGCTCGTGGAGGAACTCCCGCACGAAGCCGTCGACGGAGTGAGCTGGGGAGCTCACGGGCGCTGTGGCGAGGGGGTGCGTCGGGGTGGAGGCGGGCCCGTAGGTCCGCACATCGGTGTTGGGGGATTCGTCGGCGAGGAACGATCCGCGGAGTTGCGCTTGGTCTGGCATGGACTCAGACTAGTTCGGTCAGGGCGGTGAGTCACATCGGGGTCTGGCTCTTTCGCTGACTAGGGGCGATGTTGATTTGCTCGTTCAAAGTCGGGGTCGGTTCCGGGGGCTGCGGGGTCCAGCGCGAGTGGGGCGGACGGGTGCGGAGCACGTCGGCAACGCTGGGCTGGCGGCTGGGCCGCACCTGTGCAACGCGATTGCGCGCACAATGAAGGCCATTTGTCTAGGGGTTGCACCCCTGTGCAGACGGTCTTCGAGGAGTAGAATGATGCTTGGGCGGATGCTCATGGGGGGCGCGCCCGGAGGTCACAGAGATGACTGGACAAACGGTGAGACCGCATCTCGTCGAACGTCACGATCTGGCAGCTGACGCATTCCTGTTGGCCGGCCTGATCTTCCTGATTGGCATTCTGATTCAGACCTTCGCGGTCTTCGGCTTCGACGGCGAGGCCACCCTCTCGATGTGGACCGAGCTCATCGGCATGGCGGCCATCGTCGTCGCCGTGATCGGCGCCCCGCTCGCCGTTTGGGTGCTGCACGGACACCATCTCAAGATCCGCGACGCGCTCGGCGCGCTGCTGGGCCTCGTGGTCGGTGGTGTGGCCGGCATCGCCGTGTTCTTCCTGGTGTTCCAGCTCTGGCGATTCGTCCCCGCGGTCTTTGACCGTGACCAGTACGGACCGCTCGATCTCGGCATCCTGATGGCACTGGCCGCGGCCGGCTTCCTCGTCTGGCCTGTCAAGCGCGCGATCGTGGATCTGCGAGGTGAGCGTCGGCAGGTGCGGGTCGACGGGGTCCGGATCGGCGCATTGGCCGCCCTCGTGGCGGTCGTCCTGGTGAGCGTGTTCCTGGGCCAGGCCGAGGTGGGACTGTGGCTGGTGCCCATCGGTGCCGGGGCGGCGATGGCGATCATCGGGGCCGAACTGATCGAAGGACGGCTCGCGCGAAAGTCGGTGGCGACGGTCTGACCGCATGGTCACCCCCTTCAGGGTGACTACGCAGCCGGGACGCAGGGCTAGGCTCGCGGAATGGCCAGGTTGCTGTTTCTCGCCGTGGCGGTGGCGCTCGCGCTCACCGGTTGCGGGGTCCCCCGTGATCCCGACGGCACGCTTGAGCGGGCGCGGCAGCGCGGGCACCTCATCGTGGGGGCGTCCCACTCCGAACCTGTGCTGATGGTGGACGGCGACGACGTCAGTGGCCCAGAGGCCGAGCTCATCGAACAGTTCGCGGAGAGCCAGGGCCTCTCCGTGCGGTGGGTCCCGGGCGGCGAGGAGAAGCTCGTCGGGATGATCGAACACGGCGATGTCGACCTCATCGTCGGCGGCCTGACCGCCAAGTCTCCGTGGTCCGACAAGGTCGGGCTGACCCGCCCCTGGACTGAGGACGTCGACGACTACGGCAAGCCCAGCAAGCGGGTCGTGGCGGCCCCGCTGGGGGAGAACGCCCTCATCTCCGAGGTGGAGCGGTTCTTCGATGCGAGGCGGCAGCGATGAAGACATTCGGCGCCACCACCCTGCCGGACGAACAGCGCGAGGCGCTGCACAAGGCCAAGCGGCTGGAGTGGATCTCGATCGCCTACACCGTCGTCGCCGTCGCGCTGATCTATGCGGTCATGGGCAGTTCGCAGGCCATGAAGGCGGCCTGGATCGAGGACATGTTGGCCTTCCTGCCTCCGATCGCTTTCCTCATCGCCGCGCGGGCGGCGCGCCACGACCCTGACCACGACAACCCGTACGGCAAGCACCGCGCCGTCGGGGCGGCACACCTGGCCGCAGCCGTGGCGCTGCTCGCCATGGGTCTCTTCCTCGTGGCGGACTCGGCGATGACGCTGTTCACGGCGGAGCACCCCACGATCGGCACGCTCAACATCTTCGGGTACACGGTGTGGCAGGGCTGGCTCATGATCGGCGCGCTCATCGCCACCGGCATCCCCAACGTCCTGCTGGGCAGGGCCAAGATGAAGCTCGCCGAGCCGCTCCACGACAAGGTTCTGTTCGCCGATGCGGACATGAACAAGGCGGACTGGATGACCGCGTTCGCCGCCGTCGTCGGCGTCACGGGCATCGGGCTAGGGCTGTGGTGGTTGGACTCGGCGGTTGCCATCCTCATCGGCGCCGACATCGTCAAGGACGGCTTCAGCAACCTCCGTGGCGCCACCGGGGACCTGATGGACCGCCAGGCGCGGACTCACGACGACAAGGACGAGCATCCCCTCGTCAGCGAAGTGCGCGGGGTGGTGGACGGCCTGGCATGGGTGGCGGAGGCGCAGGTGCGGATGCGCGACGAGGGCCACGTGTTCCACACGGAGGTGTTCGTCGTGCCGCACGCTGAGCCGACGCTCGAGCTGCTGGAGTCGGCGCAGAAGGTTGCGTCGTCGCTGGACTGGAAGCTCGATGATCTGGTGATCGTCCCTGTCCGGGAGCTGCCGCGCCGCGAGGAGTGAGCGACGCACGCAGCTACGCTGTCCCCGATGCTCACCGCCCTCATCGTCTCGCTTCTTGCAGGCCTCGCCACCTCGGTCGGCGGCCTGCTCGTGGTCCAGCGTCGCGAACTGGGGCGCGAGTTCCTGGCAGTCGCGCTGGCCTTCGCCGCGGGGGCGATGCTGCTGATCTCCTTCATGCAGGTGTTGCCGCTGGGCATCGACTGGATGGCCGAAAGCCACACCTTGGCGACTGCCGAGGCCCTGGTGTTCGCGGCCTTCTTCGCGGGGATCGCTCTGGTGCTGGTCATCGACCGGCTGCTGCCGGCCTCCTTGAACCCAAGCGAGATCGAGGGCCGCGAGGGCGCGATGGACTTCCACGACGCCACCCGTAACAAACGGCTGCTCCGCAGTGGTCTCCTGGTCGCACTCGTGCTTGGCCTCCACAACTTCCCCGAGGGCATGGCCACGTTCTTCACGAGCTATCACGACCCCGCCGTGGGCGTCGCCCTGGCCATCGCCGTGGCCATTCACAACGTCCCGGAAGGGATCGCCGTTGCCGCTCCCGTCTACGCGGCCACGGGATCTCGGTCCAGGGCGTTCTGGTGGGCCACCGTGTCGGGGTTGACCGAGCCGCTGGGTGCGCTGCTGGCCGCGGCGTTGGTGAGCTGGCTGGTCCCCGAGTCCGTCCTCGGGATGTTCTATGGGATGGTCGCCGGGATGATGGTCTTTCTCGCACTCGACGAGATGCTGCAGGCGTCATGGCGCTACCAGACGGCCAAGCACCAGACGATCTACGGAATGCTCGCCGGCATGGCGACGGTGGCGACCAGCCTCGTGCTCTTCGCTGCGGCCTGAGCCCGATCGTGCGCCGCGGGCCCGCGGGATGGTCGATCGGTCCCCGCGATCAGCGTGGAACCGGTGACCACCGCTCGCCCGCGTAGGAGCGCCCCCAGAAGAGCTCCTCATAGTGCGTCGCGTTGATGAAGGCGGTGAGCATCGCTTCGCGGGTCGCGTCATCGGCGGAGTCAGCCGCCTCGTCGAGCAGCGAGATTGCTCTCCTCGTGTCCGCCTGGAAGGCGGGGTCGTTGTACGCGGCCACCCATGCGCCGTAGGGGTGGTCGGCCACATGTGCGGCGCTGGACGCTAGGCGATGACCGACGTCGGCGTACACCCAGAAGCACGGCAACACCGCTGCCACCCCGACGGCGTAGGGCTCGAAGGCCGTCGCCGCGAGGAGCGAGTTGACGTAGGCGCGGGTGGTGCCCGACGCCGTCGTCGACCGCGGCAGGTCCCGCAACCGTTCGTCGCTGAGCAGCGAGGCGTGCATGGCCACCTCGGCCGCCACTGCGCCGCTGGCGCTGGTGGCCCAGAACTGAGCTGCAGCCGAATGCGGGGCGCGCGCCGCGAGCATTGCCACCGCGCGGGTGTAGCCGCGCAAGTAGACGTCGTCCTGCGCCAGATACTCGACGAAGCGCGCCGGCTCCAGCGTGCCGTCGGCCAGCTCCAGGAGAAGGGGCAGCCGGTCGATCCGCTCACGGATCTGCGCGGTGGCGGCCCAGGCCCGCTCGGAGAAAGTGCCCGTCGGCCAGTCCATCTCAGCCCTCCCGCTGATCGACGGCGTGGTCCACGGGTCCGTGGCCGGAGCCAGGGGTGCGGCTGAGTTGCCAGCTCGAGCCCGACTCCAGCGCGCGCATGAGGTAGTCGCGGGCCTGCTCGACGGCCTCGAGGCTCACCCCGCTCGCGGTGGTGTCGCCGCGCAGCGCCGCGAAGGCAGCGATCGCCGAGCTGAGCGTGCACCCCGTCCCGTGGGTGTTGCGTGTGGCAATGCGGGGTCCGGTGAGGATCGCGATCTGATCGCCGTGAGCGAAGGCGTCGGTGAGGGTGGTGTCCGTGAGGTGACCGCCCTTGACCAGCGCGGCGCGGGCGCCGGCGGCGACCAGACCCCTGGCCTGCGCGATGATCCCCTTTTCGTCCGTGGCGGGTGCGCCGCCCAGGAGCACCGCGGCCTCCGGGACGTTCGGGGTGATGATGTCGGCCAGGCGCATGAGTCGGCCGCGGACCACGGAGGTGGCATCGTCGTCGAGCAGCCGGTCGCCCGATGTCGCGACCATCACCGGATCGAGCACGACGACGCCGAAATCCTCGCGTCGCTCCTCGAGCAGGTCGGCGACCGCGGAGGCCACCGCGGCGTTGGACAGCATCCCCAGCTTGGTGGCGGCCACCGGCAGGTCGTCGAGGACCGCTGTGACCTGGGCGCGGACAAACTCCGGCTCCACCGGCCGGGCGTCGAGGACCCCCTGCGTGTTCTGCACGGTGAGGCCGGCCAGCGCGGCGGTGCCGTAGACCCCGAGCGCTGCGAACGTCTTGAGGTCGGCCTGGATGCCCGCGCCGCCGCTGGGATCGGATCCGGCGATGCTGAGGGTGACGGTGGGGTTCATCGGTGGCTCCAGAGGGCGAGTAGCTGCTCCGCGGCGTGGCGGGGATCGGGGGAGGACGTGATGGCGGACACGACGCACAGGCCGTCGACGCCAGTTTCGATCACCGAGCCCGCGTTGACCAGGTTGATGCCGCCGATGGCCAGCGTCTTGGCCGCGCCCCGTGCGGCGAGGGTCAGGCGCGCGACCCCGTCAAGGCCGAGGGCCGGTGCCGTGTCTTCCTTCGTGGGCGTGGCCCAGACCGGGGACAGACCCAGCGCGTCGGCGGTGGGGTCCGCGAGTTCGGCGGCCAGTTGCTCGTCGTCGGAGATGCTGAGCCCGATGAGGAGCCCCTCGCCGAGGACGCGGCGCGCGCGCCGGACGTCGCCGTCGTCCTGGCCCTGATGAAAGTGGAGTCCGAGATCGGCTGCGACGGAGAGGCGGTCGTTGACCACGATGGCCGCGCGCCTTCCCGTCGCGTCGTGGGCGCGTTCGTTGGCCGCGACGCACCGCACGACGAGCTCGCGGTAGGCATCGTCGGGGAGCTCCTTGTCGCGGATCTGCACCACGCCGGCGCCGCCGGCGACGGCAGCCTCCACGAATCCCGGGACCTCATCGGGTCCGCCGGAGAGCGCGGTGTCCGTGACGTAGTAGAGACGCCAATCGACTGCGTCCGCGAGCCCGGGCCGTGCCTGCATCAGGCCTCCTCGACGCTGACCAGCGTCGCGACCTCGTCGGGGGTCAGCGTGTGGAGCGCGTCGATCCACGCCACCTGGAACGACCCGGGGGCGTTGGTCTGCTGGGCTGCGCGCGACCCCGCCGCCCCGAAGAGGGCGTGGGCGGCGACGACGGCCTCGTGGGCGGAGTGCCCCGAGCCGGACACTGCGCCGAGCGCAGCGGCCACGGTCGCGCCAAGGGCGCAGCCGGTTCCGATCACGAGCGGCATCAGCGGGCTGCCGCCGCTGATCCGCGTGACGCGGCCGCCGCTGATCACCACGTCGACGGGTCCGGAGATCGCGATGACGGCGCCGGTCTGCTCGCTCAGCTCACGTCCCGCGGCCAGGGCGTCGTCGGCAGTGTCGGTGGCATCTACCCCGCGCCCACCCGCAGAAGCCCCTGCGAGGCCGAGGATCTCTGACGCGTTGGCGCGAATGGCGGCGGGGCGGTGAGCGAGCAGATCGCGGGCCAGTTGGGTGCGGACCGGCAGGGCGCCCACGGCCACCGGATCGAGCACCCACGGAGTCCCCTCGCGCTCGGCGGCGGCGGCCGCGAGGCGCATGGCCCGGTGCTGCTCCGCCGATCCGTTGCCGACGTTGATGAGGAGCGCCGACGCCACCCCGGCGAAGATCTCTGCCTCCTCCGGCAGGTCGATCATCGCGGGGGCGGCGCCCACGGCCAGCAGGACGTTGGCGGTGATCTGCGGCACCACGGTGTTCGTCATGCAGTGGACGAGCGGCGTGCGGCTCCGCACGGCGGTGAGGATGGGGGAAACGGTCATGATGGCTCCCTTCGCTAGCACAACCTAGATCAGGTACTGCGGGTGTGTTCTCAGCCCCTCCGTCAGGGCACCCCGGCTCCACGAAGACTAGCAGGGCCGTCGTGAGCGACCGCCAGTCAGGTCACCAGGTCCGTACGCCCTTCCCGAAGCGGAGCGACCGGCGAACCGGCCGCGACGCGCTCGAGGCTGACGAGGACGTCCTCCAGAGCGACGGCGCCGTCCCGGAACCGCAACGTGAGCCCGGCTGTGCTCATCCGGGGCAGCACCGCGGCGATCAGGTGCGCGACGTTGGCCCGGGAGGTGGCGCCGTGGGTCACGTGGTCGCCGACGTCGAACTTGCGGGTGGCCTCCTCCTCGGTCAGCTGTCCGGGCGCGAGGATGGTCCACTGCAGCGGTGACGAGCGGAGGTGGTCGTCGGCGGCCGCCTTCGCGACAGCGTAGTGATGGAAGGGATTGTCCTGCGGCACCTCGTCGCGCCCAGAGCCGACGTAGGACACCATGATGAAGCGCGGGATGCCGCGGGCTGCGGCGGCATCGATGCTGCGGATCGCGGCGTCGCGGTCGACGGCATACGTGCGCTCAGGGTTGCCTCCGCCGGCACCGGCGGACCAGACGACGGCCTCGCTGCCGTCCAGCACCTCGCCGAGGGCGTCGGTATCCAGGGTCTCGACATCGGCGACGACGCAGTGGGCGCCCGTCTCCTCGACATCGCTCCGGTGGTCCTCGTTGCGCACCACCGACCTCACCTGGTGCCCCGATTCGCTGAGCATGGCTGCAGTGAGCAGTGCGATCTTGCCGTGTCCGCCGATGATGGTGATCTTCATGGCTTCGACGCTACCCGAGGTCGCCGGGCGTCGCCGGTCTTCGCAGAGGGCGGTCCGTGAGCTTGTCGTCCTCGTTCCCTGAGCTTGTCGAAGGGTTGCGGCCGTGACTGTGGTCGCCGCCCTGGTGGTCGGGGGCGGCGGTAGGGAGCGGGGCCGTGACCCTTCGACGGACGGGCTGCTCGCTGCGCTCGCTGGCCCTGCTCAGGGATCAACCCAGGTCCCTGAGCTTGTCCCTCCGTGTTCCCTGAGCTTGTCCCTCCGTGTTCCCTGAGCTTGTCGAAGGGTTGCGGCCTGGGCTGTGGTCGCCGCCCTTGTGGTCGGGGGCGGTGGTAGGGAGCGAGGTCGTTACCCTTCGACGGACGTTCCTCGCGCAGGCGCTCGTCACTGCTCAGGGACCACCCTTCGACGGACGGGCTGCTCGCTGCGCTCGCTGGCCCTGCTCAGGGATCAACCAAGGTCCCTGAGCATGTCCCTCCGTGTTCCCTGAGCTTGTCCCTCCGTGTTCCCTGAGCTTGTCGAAGGGTTACGGCCGTGACTGTGGTCGCCGCCCTGGTGGTCGGGGGCGGCGGTAGGGAGCGGGGCCGCCACCCTTCGACGGACGGGCTGCTCGCTGCGCTCGCCGGCCCTGCTCAGGGATCAACCCAGGTCCCTGAGCTTGTCCCTCCGTGTTCCCTGAGCTTGTCGAAGGGTTGCGGCCTGGGCTGTGGTCGCCGCCCTGGTGGTCGGGGGCGGCGGTAGGCCGCGGGCCGTAACCCTTCGACGGACGCTCGCTCGTTCCTCGCGAGCTGCTCAGGGACCGCCCTTCGACGGACGCTCACTCGTTCCTCGCGAGCTGCTCAGGGACCGATTCGACGGGCGCTCGCTCGTTCCTCGCAAGCTGCTCAGGGATCAGCGTCTCCTAGTAGCTGAGGCCGTAGCCGAAGGGGTGGAGGACGCCGCCGTCGGGATCCGGGATGTCCACCGGCAGCTTGCCTGTCGGGTTCACCTCGCCGGTGATGACGCGCACCAGGGCGCCCGTCGTTACCGGGGAGTAGGAGTAGGTGGCGATCTCGGCGGAGGCCTCGTAGTACGCGACGTCGTACGGGTTACGCACGGCCACCGCGACGACGGGCTTGCCCGTGGCGACGAGGGCGTGGACGAGTCGGGCCAGGGTCGCCTGTCGGCTGGAAACCTGATGGGTGAGCACCACGACCAGGTCGGAGGTCTCGGCAGCCGCGACGGCTGTGGCGATCTGGGCGGCGGTGGGACTCGTGTAGTTGAGCCGCGTGGTGGTCGCGCCGGCGGCGTCGAGCGCAGCCTTGACGTTGGCCGTCGTCGACACACCCCAGCCGGTGACGAGCACGCTCTTGCCGTCGACGGACATCGGCAGCGTGCCGTCGTTGTTGATCAGCGTGACTGTGCGGTCGGTGATGGCATCGGCAATGGCGAGATGCTCGGGCGCGCCGACGATGTCGTCGACGGCCGCCTGGTCGCACAGCGGCGCGGAGATGATACCGCGGCGGTGCTTCATCCGCAGGATGCGCTCGACCTTCTCGTCGATGAACTTCTCGCTCAGACGGCCGCTCCTGACGGCCTCGAGGATCGCGTCGCGGGCCAGGAGAGGCGCCGGGGACATCAGCAGGATGTCGACCCCGGCCTCGAGGGCGCGGACGGCCACTTCCTCGTCGCCGTACTTCTCCCGGACGCCGGCCATATCGAGGGCGTCGGTGATGATGACGCCGTCAAAGCCGAGCTCCTCGCGGAGCACGCCCGTCAGGATGGGCTTGGAGAGCGAGGCGGGGTCACCCGAGTCGTCCAGCGCCGGCATCAGCAGGTGCGCGGTCATGATCATGTCGACCCCGGCGTCGATCGCTGCCTTGAACGGCGGTGCGTCGAGCTGCTCCCACTCGTCACGGCTGTGGGTGATGAGCGGTAGTCCGTAGTGGGAGTCGACGGCGGTGTCGCCGTGGCCGGGGAAGTGCTTGGCCGAGGCCGAGACGTTGCCGTCCTCCTGGTAGCCGCGCACCTGGGTGGCCACCATCTCGGCGGCCAGGTGGGGGTCGGAGCTGAAGGACCGGACACCGATCACCGGGTTGTCGGGGTTGACGTTGACGTCGGCGACGGGGGCGAAGTTGGTATTGATGCCGACGGCGCGCAGCTCCTCACCGGTGATGGCCGCCGCGGTGCGGGCGTCGTCCACGGAGCGGCCGGCGCCGAGCGCCATGGAGCCCGGGAACTGGGTGGCGGGCGGGCCGAAGCGGGTGACGATTCCCTGCTCCTGGTCGGTCGCGATGATGAGCGGCACTCCGGTCTTGGTGCCAACCGGCTTGCCCTTACCGCGGGTGGTGCGGGTCTCCATCGCGGCCCGCTGGAGTCCGTTGGTCAGCTCGCAGACGCCCTCTGGGCCGTTGGCGTAGCTGTTGGTCCAGGCGAAGTAGATGACGCCGCCGAGGTGCAGCTCGCGGATGACGTCGGCCGCCTTCGCGATGCCGAATCTCTCTGCGTTCCTCGCGTCGTCCGCGTTGGGGTCGGTGCCGTAGACCGGTTGGACCTGCAGTTGGCCGACCTTCTCTTCCAGGATCATTCGCGCAACCGTTGAGCGAACGAATCCCGTCACGTTGGCGCGCGCGGGGACGACCCCCGCGACCGCGCTGGCGGCGAGGGCTCCGGCGCCCATGCCGATGAGTTGACGACGGGTGAAGTTGGGCATTATGTGCTCCCTTCTCGGTGCGCCCGTCCAGACGCACCTGGCCAGCTTCGCACTGCGAATCGCATTTGGCTAGGCCTTCGGCGGAATAGTCGTCGAAGTACAGCTCATCTCCCACGGAGCCACTAGCGTGGTGGGTGACCCGAGGAGGAACGATGAGCGGCGCCGCCGAAGTGCATCCCAACGCAACGCTGACCCCCACCAAGATCGAACTTCTGCAGCGCTGGCTGCCGACCCAGGACTGGTTCCGGGGCGACGCCGAACGGGTGCGGCAAGCGACGCGATTCAGGCTCGTCGACCCCGACGGGGCGGTGGGCCTGGACGCGATCATCGCGGCGGCAGGGGAGGCCGCCTATTTCGTTCCGCTCACCTGGCGCGACGCCCCGCTGGAGGGGGCCACGCTGGTCGGCACCCTCGAGCACTCCGAGCTCGGCACCAGGTACGGGTACGACGCCACGACCGACCCTGTGTTCCGTACCGAGGTCGAGCGGGTGATCAGGGAGGCCGACTCGCACTCCGAGATCCACGACCAGGCCGGCAACGCGCTCCCGCTCGACTCAACGGCATCGGGGAGCGGGGTGGTTGGTGAGCCAGCCGGTGAGATATTGGACTTCGTCCGGGTCCTCGACCGGGCCGCCGACGTACCCATCGACGCCGTCGGCACGCTGACCGTGGCCTGGACCGACGACGAGGGCCCCCGCAGCGACGTCGTGGCGCTGCTGCGCTGAGCCGGGCCCGCCTCGAGGCGGAGGGCCGGCCAGGGCCGGGGGTCAGTCGGCGTAGCTGGCGACGGTCTCGCGGAGGGCGTCGATGCTGCCCTGGTAGCGGGGGAGGGCGCAGGAGTCGAGGTCGTCGAGCATCAGCTGCAACCGCCTCAGCACCGGAGGAATGTCGCGGGCGAAGTGCGCGAGCTCCTGGACGCTCAAGGTGAGCAGCGTCTCGACGTCGGAGCCCTGGGCGACCACGCGGACCACGCCGTCGTCGTCGGCGATGTACGGGCTCGGCACAACCCGCTGCACGATGACGCGGAGCAGCCTGTGAAGCTCGTTGATGACCTGGTTCGCCGTGGTCGGGTCGTTGGTGCCGGGGGACAGGGCGCGGTCGCCGATGTCGACGAGCTGTCGGAAGCCGAAGGAGACGTCCTGCCGGGTGGTCCGCTCCGTCGCCAGGCGCATCGCGGAGGCGAGTCTCGACTGGGCATCCTCGTCCCACCCTTCGCCCCAGAAGGTCGCAAGAGGCTGGCCGTGGGTGACGAACGCGCCCAGCGACCTCTCCAGCACGATGACCCCTTCAAGCTCCCCGGCCAGCCTGACGAGCTCTGGCAGGTCGATCTCGTCCAGGTGACCGTGGCGTTCGCCGACCTGGATCCTGGTGGAGGGGGTGCCCGCCGTGGGCGACCAGGTGGGGCCGGCCCCGCCGTTCTCGTCCTGTCCGGGGAGTACGCGCTCGATCAGCCGCAGTGTGCGGTCGCCGATCCTTGAGATCACCTTGCTGACCTGGATGGACTCGGTGATGTGGCGCACGAACGCGAGGAAGAGACCGACGCAGCCGATGGCCATGAGGAACGCAAAGGTCACCGACACCCGCGGCACGAAGCCGGACGAGTCGTCGGTCTCGTTCAGGATCGCCCGCAACGCGATGAGCGAGAAGACGAACGTGGCGATGAACATGCCGAAGGTGGCCTGCACCACCCGGCTCTCGAGGAACGAGCCCAGGATCCGCGGGGTGAAGCTGCTGGAGGCCAGCTGCAGGACGACCATCGTGATGGAGAACACGACGCCGACGGTGGAGATGGTGGCCGACGCGATGGTCGTCAGCGCGCCCCGTGCGGCGTCCGCACCTCCCGGGAACACCCAGAACATCCAGCCCCGTAGCTCCTTGTCCAGCTCGGGCAGCACCAACGCCATCGCCAGCGCGCCCAGCGTCATAGCGACGGGCAGCACCCAGAACGGTTGCCACATCCGGTCCCAGAGGGTCGCCTGCTCGATGGCGTTGACGGAGCCGCGAGATCGTGAGGTAGCCATACCTGATCTTGGCACGACGCCGGGGGTGCGCGGGCCGCCGCGTCTCGGGTTGGCGACGGCTACCTAGTCAGTGCTGCGCGCAGACGAGCCGCGTACTCGGCCGCCTCCGTCTCCGCGTACCGGGTCCTGGGCCAGAAGAAGCCGCGGAGACCGTCGCCCCTGGTCCTGGGCACCACGTGGACGTGGAGGTGGGGGACGGATTGGCTCACCACCGTGTTGATGGCCGTGAAGCTCCCTTGCGCACCGAGAGCCTCCTCCATCGCGTTGGCGACGCGCTGCACGACGCCGAACAGGGGCGAAATGAGTTCGGCCGGGAGGTCCAGAAGAGTGTCGACGTGGGTGATCGGGCAGACCAGCACGTGTCCCTTGAAGACCGGTCGATGGTCGAGGAACGCGATGACGGTGTCATCTCGGTAGACGACGTCGGCGTCTACGGCCCCCGCGACGACGCCGCACACCACATCGCGATCCCCGGGGTCCATCGCCCAAGTGTGACAAGGTTCACGGTCAAAAATCCATAGGCGTTGGACCGGCGTTCGCCAGCCGTCCTGCTGAGCGAGTCCCCGTGTCCCCTGAGCTTGTCGAGTCCCGTGCTCCCTGAGCTTGTCGAGTCCCGTGCTCCCTGAGCTTGTCGAGTCCCGTGCTCCCTGAGCTTGTCGAAGGGTAACGGCCGTGCAGGTGGCCGCCGCCCCTGCGGCAACGGGCGGCGGTAGGACACAGGGCCGTTACCCTTCGACAAGCTCAGGGACCAGGTGACAAGCTCAGGGAACGGGCGGCGGTAGGACACAGGGCCGTTACCCTTCGACAAGCTCAGGGACCAGGTGACAAGCTCAGAGACCACCAGGTCAGTCGCGGATGATCATCGCCAGACCGCCGAAGGCGGGCAGTTCGATGTTGAAGCCGCGCAGCGCATCGACGGTGCCGACCTTTCTGCGCGTGCTGAGGTCGAAGACGCGCCCCTCGGGGAGCAGCTCCGACTGGATGCGCGCGTCGATCTTCTCCGCGCTGAAGTTGACCGCGGTCACTTGGATGGCGCCGATCTCCAGCTCGTTGACCAGCACGAGCAGCGACTTGTGGCCGACCTCCGGCACGTCGACGAGCTTGGCCGAGTCGATGCCGTTGCGCTTGCGCACCCGCAGCACCTGCGCGAGCCGGTTGGCGAAGGAGTTGTCCTTCTTCAGCTGCTCGGTCACCGAGCCGTAGAGCGCGCGGGCCCGCGGCATGCCGGACGCTGAGCGCTTCGCGTCGGGCGCCACGCCGAGGAGGTCGTAGGCGCCGCGCTCGATCCAGCGGGTGTCGCCCGAGGCGATGAGGCTCTTCACCTCGTCGCGGGCCAGCGGCAGCGCGCCGACGAGATCCCAGCCCGACAGCGCGAAGACCCCGGGCTGCCAGGCGTTGTACATGCACAGCAGGAGGTGCGCGTTGGTGATCCGACGGACGTCGGCGTCGGTGATCTCGTCCAGGTCGGTGATGCCGAGGGACGCGGTGATGATCGACGCCGTGGTGCTCGCGATCCCGTTCTGGGTGAAGATCGCGTTGTAGGGGGCGGCGTCGCCGGTCAGTGTGTCGCGCATGGTCTGCCGGATGTGCTCGGCGAGGTCGGCGCCCCGGTACTCCTCCCCGCCCAGCGTGTAGACGTCGTCGCGGTGCGCCGCGGCGAAGTGCACGAGCTCGTAGGTGAGCTCGTCGTGGTTTTGGAGCGCGTGCACCAGCGATGCCTGGTCGACGCCGATCTCCATGGCCTCACGCAGCACCAGGCGCAGGAACTCCGTGTCGCCGGTGGCCAGCGCTACCTGCGCGGCGGGACGCGTGATGAAGTCGTAGCTGAGGTCCGGGCCGACGGCGCCGGTTCGCTTGATGTCGTCGATGGCGAGGTTCAGCTCCTGGAACGTGAAGCCGCCCACCTTGCGCACCAGCGACCCGATCATCTGGTTGGCCGCCTGGGACAGGGGGTGCCCCTCCGACCAGGCGGGCTGGCGGTTGAGTGTCTTCTCGACGCCGAGGAAGCCGTTCGCGTCGAGGCGGAGCCCACCCGACCCGAGATCGAGCAACGAATGCATCGCATCGCCCATGACGAGCCGCATCCCGGCGCACGTGGGGTCGAGCCAGTTGATGGTGGGCTGCCCCTCCTTGAAGTAGTGGAGGTAGACCCAGCGGCGCATCACTCCGCGGAAGTCGCGGATCGGTGGGGTGACCGACCAGTTGGTCTCCTTCACGCCGGGCTCGTAGAAGATGACTCGCTGGAGGGCGCCGATGATCAGGCCCTCGTCGGCCAGCGCCTGCTCGACGTCGGGCGTCAGATTGATCGAGTCTCGCCCCTCGGGGACGTCGGGCAGCAGGTGCCAGGACGACTCGGGGATGTCGATCATGTGATAGACGCCGGGGTAGTCGCGGTAGTTCAGCTCAGCTAGGCGGAAGTCCGCTCCCTTGCCGGTGTGGCCGGGGACGATGTCGTCGATGATGGTGCCGTTGTGCTTGGCGGCGGTCTCGCACATCTCGCGGTACTGGTCTTCGGTGCCGAAGAGGGGGTCGATCGCCATCGACATCCGGTCGAAGTGGCCGTCGACGCTCGGCGTGGGCTCCCAGCCGTGCAGTCCTCCCGCCAACTTCACTGGGCCGGTGTGGACGGCGTCGATGCCGATCTTCGAGAACGCCGCCCACAGCTCCGCGGAGCCGAGCGCGCCGAGGAACGATTCTCCCGGGCCGGTGATGTGGGACAACGGGTAGGCGGTGTACCAGACCGACGCCCGCTGCAGGGCCGCGCGGGGGTTGGGGTGCGCGTAGGGGTTGGACCACATCCGGTGATCGCCGGCCAGCTGGCGGGAGACGCGCTTGGCGTCGTGCAGCATCGACTGCTCCTCGAGCCACTCGACGTAGGCGCGGTTGGAGCTGCTCGGTTCGAGCGGCGCCACGATGGGGCTCGAGTCCAGCTTCTTCCGGCGGGCGTGGGGCCGCAGACGCGCCGGTCGCGCAGCGAAGCGGGCTTCGTCGAAGCTGAGCTCGGGGAGGACGTCGGCTGATTCCGGGTCCGTCGCAGGTTCTGGTTGTTCCGTCACCTCGCCGGGCTGTTCGGGTGCCTGCGCCGTCAGCTCGACGGTGGGCTCGGTTCCTTCGCTGCGGGTGTTCATTTCAGAAAGGTTACTGGGTTTGCAGCGGCCATCAGGCGTGCGGACCTAAGCCGCAGAGAGCCGGGGCCGGGGGAGGCCGCAACAGCGGGAATACCGAAGGGTCTTCTGGGGTTGAGTGAGATAGACTCAACTTTGAAAACCATGCACGAGGAGATCTGAGTGAACACCGAACGTCTAACGACGAAGTCGCGCGACGCCGTCACTGCGGCGGTCCGCCAAGCTCTGACCAACGGAAACCCCAACACCGAACCCGTCCACCTGCTGCACGGACTCCTGCTGACGCCCGACAACACGGTCGGCGGGCTCATCGACGCCGCCGGGGGAGACGCGCAGCGCGTCGACGCCAGCGCCGTCGAGGCGATCGGGAAGCTGCCGTCCACGTCGGGCAGTTCCGTCAGCCAGCCTGCGATCTCGGGGCCCTTGGCCCGGGTACTCGCGTCCGCAGAGACGCTGGCCGACACCCTGGGCGACGATTTCGTCGCCACCGAGCACCTGCTCATCGGGTTGGCGACCGTCGCCTCCGACGCCAAGACCATCCTTGAGCGGGCGGGTGTGACCGCCGACGGACTGAAGGCCCAGTTCGAGGCCTCCCGCGGGGGTAAGCGCGTCACCTCGGCGGAGTCCGAGGGTGGCGAATCCGTGCTGGAGAAGTACTCCATCGATCTCACCGAGCGCGCCCGCAGCGGCAAGCTCGACCCCGTCATCGGCCGTGACTCGGAGATCCGCCGCGTCGTCCAGGTGCTGGCGCGACGCACCAAGAACAACCCCGTCCTGATCGGCGAGCCCGGCGTCGGCAAGACCGCCGTCGTCGAGGGGCTCGCCCAGCGCCTGGTCGCGGGGGATGTTCCTGACTCGCTCCGGGGACGTCGGCTGGTCTCGCTCGACCTTGCCTCGATGGTCGCCGGCGCGAAGTATCGCGGCGAGTTCGAGGAGCGCCTCAAGGCGGTTCTCGCGGAGATCCGCGACGCCGAGGGCCAGGTGATCACCTTCATCGACGAGCTGCACACCGTCGTCGGGGCCGGCGCCTCCGGGGAGGGTGCGATGGACGCGGGCAACATGCTCAAACCCATGCTCGCCCGGGGTGAGCTCCGCATGATCGGCGCGACGACGCTGGACGAGTACCGCGAGCGGATCGAGAAGGATCCGGCGCTGGAGCGGCGCTTCCAGCAGGTCTACGTGGGGGAGCCGTCGGTCGACGACACCGTCGCAATCCTGCGGGGACTCCGCGAGCGCTATGAGGCGCACCACAAGGTGCGCATCACCGACTCGGCACTGGTGGCCGCGGCCACCCTGTCGGACCGCTACATCACGTCGCGCCAGCTCCCCGACAAGGCCATCGATCTGATCGACGAGGCGGCCTCGCGGCTGCGCATGGAGATCGACTCCTCACCCGAGGAGATCGACATGCTGCGCCGCGACGTCGACCGGATGACCATGCAGGCCTTCCACCTCGAGAAGGAGGACGACGAAGCCTCGGCAGAGAGGCTCGCCGCCCTCCGCAGCGAGCTGGCCGACGCGCAGGAGAGGCTGCGTGGGCTGGAGACGCTGTGGGAGTCCGAGAAGTCCAGCCTCAACCGGGTCGGCGATCTCAAGGAGCAGATCGACCAGTTGCGTGGCGAGGCGGAGAAGGCGCAGCGCGAGGGCGACCTCGCGAAGGCGTCGGAGATCAGCTACGGCCAGATCCCTGCACTCGAACGCGAGCTGGCCGCGGCGGAGCAGAACGACGCCACGCCGTCGATGGTTTCCGAGGAGGTCAGCGCGACCGACGTCGCCGAGGTGGTGTCGGCCTGGACCGGCATCCCGGTGGGTCGGATGCTGCAGGGCGAGTCGGAGAAGCTCCTGCACATGGAGGAGCGGATCGGCGCGCGCCTGATCGGCCAGCGCGCCGCTGTCACGGCGGTCTCCGACGCGGTGCGGCGCTCCCGGGCGGGCATCTCGGACCCGAATCGACCGACCGGATCGTTCCTCTTCCTCGGCCCGACGGGCGTGGGGAAGACGGAGCTCGCCAAGTCGCTCGCCGACTTCCTGTTCGACGACGAGACGGCGCTGGTGCGCATCGACATGAGCGAGTATTCGGAGAAGCACTCCGTGGCGCGCCTCGTCGGGGCGCCTCCCGGCTACATCGGGTACGAAGAGGGCGGCCAGCTCACCGAGGCTGTGCGTCGGCGGCCGTACTCCGTCGTGCTGCTCGACGAGGTGGAGAAGGCGCACCCCGATCTGTTCAACATCCTGCTGCAGGTACTCGACGACGGCCGCCTGACCGACGGCCAGGGACGGACCGTGGACTTCCGCAACACACTGCTCATCCTTACCTCCAACCTGGGCAGCCAGTTCATGGCCGACCCGCTGCTGGACGTGGAGTCGAAGCGCGAGTCGGTCATGGGGATCGTGCGGCAGGCGTTCAGGCCCGAGTTCCTCAACCGGCTCGACGACGTTGTGCTGTTCGACGCCCTGACCAGCGATGAGCTGGCCCGGATCGTCGACATCCAGCTTGATCGGCTCAACCGCCGCCTGCAGTCCCGGCGGATCATCGTCGAAGTCACCGACGCCGCCAAGGCTTGGCTCGGCGAGGTGGGCTTCGACCCGGTGTACGGTGCCAGGCCGCTGCGTCGGCTGGTGCAGACCACGATCGAGGACGCCCTGGCGCGTGGCCTGCTGTCGGGCGAGATCACGGATGGCAGCACGGTCCGCTTCGATCGCGTCGACGACGGGATCGGCCTGGTCTGACAGGGAGACGATGGGGGCGCCGGGAGACCGGCGCCCCCATCGCCGTTCCCAGTCCGGGCTGACTACGTCGCCTGGCCGACCGGTGGGTAGGCTGAGCCCATGACTGGTGGGCCGCACGAATTCCGCATCGGCGACCGCGAGCGCGACGACGCCGTGCGGTTGCTGAGCGATCACCACTCAGCTGGACGCCTCACCGTCGATGAGTTCAGCGACCGGATGGCGAAGGCGCTGGAGGCGCGCACCATGCCGGAGCTGCAGGGTCTGTTCTCCGACCTGCCCGGCCCTCGCCCCGGTGCAGTGCCTCCGATGCCACCCCCGCCCGCCGCCATGGAGGCCTACGGCGCCATGGAGAATTACGGGGAGCCCCCTACCGCCGACCCGACGCCCTGGTACGCGCAGTGGTGGATGATCCTCGTCGCCGTCGGCTTCACCGTGGTCTTCGACGGCAGTTTCGGGTTCATCATCCCGATGATGGCGATCTGGCTGTGGGTGATCTACCCCTCGATGCAGAAGCGGAACCGTTACCAGCAGGTGCAGATGCCGCGACGTCCCCTGACGGTGGAGGAGCAGCAGCGGGTGATGGCGGAGGTCCGGGTCGGCCGCAAGATCCAGGCCATCAAGCTCTACCGGGAACTCACCGGCGCGGGCCTCAAGGAGGCGAAGGACACCGTCGACGAGTGGGAACGCCGCCAGATCGGCTACTGACCGGGCCGGGTCTCGCGCGCTCCCTGAGCAGAGACGAGCGCTTTGCGCGAGGAGCGTCCGTCGAAGGGTCACGACCTCGTCGTCAACCGCCGCCCCTGACCCCTCGGCGTGGCACCCGGTCTGCCGTGGTTGGATGGTGGGCATGACTCTCCACGATGTGCGGCGCGACTACTCGGGTGAGGCGCTCCCCGACGATCTCGCGGGGTTCGACCCCTGGCTCTTTCTCCAGGGCTGGGTCGATGACGCGCTCGAGGCCGACGAGGCGGAGCCAACGGCGATGGTCCTCTCGACGTCGGGCGCGGACGGGCGTCCCCGGTCCCGCGTGGTGCTCGCCAAAGAGGTGACACCGTCGGGGATCGTGTTCTTCACTCATCTCGATTCGCCCAAGGGTCGCGAGATCGCGGCTGCCCCCGGGGCGTCGGCAGTGTTCTGGTGGCCGACGCTCATGCGGCAGGTCCGCGTGGTCGGCGCCGTCGAGCGCCTCACCCGCGAGGACGACGAGGCGTATTTCGCCTCGCGGCCCCGACCCAGCCAGGTGGGTGCCTGGGCCTCGCACCAGTCTGCGCCGCTGGCCAGCCGGGAGGACCTGAAGAAGGCTGTGGCTGAAGCGGAGTCCCGATTTTCGGGCGGCCCGGTGCCCTGCCCGCCCAACTGGGGTGGCTATCGCATCGTCGCGGACGAGATCGAGTTCTGGCAGGGCCAGCCGAGCCGCCTGAACGACCGGGTCCGGTGCACGGTGGACAGCGACGGGTGGTCCTGCACTCGCCTGCAGCCATGAGGGCCCCCAACGCCGATAATCAGGTCAGGCGGGCGCGCCGGGACGGATCGTGACTTCGCTCACAGCGGGCCAGGACCAGTCGACGTCGACAGCACTGTCTAGGTCGTCGGCGAGGTACTGGCCCAACACGGCCAGCCGGCCCTCGACGATGTCCAGGTACAGGCGGTGCGTCCGGCCATCGCGGGTGAACTCCGCCGACACCGGCCAGGTGAACTCGCCCAGCAGCGTGCCCGGCAGCGACTCGTCGACGAGGATCGTCAGCGGCCATTCCGGATCCTCCACGAGGACGGTGGCGGAGGCGAGTTGAGCCTCCAGCACCTCACGCTGATAGCCGTCGACCGCCTGCAGCATGGAGGCGATGAGATCTCGGATCCCTCCGGGGAGGGGTGCCTCGACCAGAGGGACGCTGACGTCGTCGTGCGGGCTGGGCTGCAGTTCTGTCAGGTACGCCGCGAAGGCCCCGGCGGCGGTGAATGCGGCCATCCAACGCCGGGGGTGCCTGACGCGGACGTGGCGTAGGGCGCGCACCAGCCGGGCGTCGGTCCTGGTGGCCCAGTCCCGCGTGACGAAGACCGTCCCTGCTGTCGTGGCCGCGAGCATCAGCCGGGCGCGCAGGCTGAGCGTTCCATCACCCGGGCTGGCGAGCATCTCGACGGCGCCGAGCCCGGCGCACGCGGCCCAGAAGGCCGTGTGCCGGGAGCCTTCGAGCTTGGCCGGATCTACCAGCGTCAGACCTCCCCAGGCCGCCGCGCGGCCCAACGCCAGCGCCATCCCGCGAGCCTCGCGCCGGTTGTGGGGTAGGAACACGGACTCCGCCATGGTGTGGTCTCCTCTCGCTGCACCCACGCTACCCTCCGGGCTCGAGCGGCGGGTGGTCGGACCAACTAGACCCGGTCAGCTGGGACGAAGTTCGAGCAGACGAGCGCCGGGCCCGTCTTCGAGGACCCAGATGGCACCGTCGGGGCCCTCGGACAGCGCACGGATACGGGAGCCCATCGGCCAGTTCTCAGCCTCGGTGGCGGTCTCGCCGTCGAGGTCGACGCGGATCAGGACCTCGCCGGAGAGGCCGCCGATGAAGGCGTCCCCGGTCCAGGCCGGAAACAGGGTGCCCTGATAAATCATGAGCGAGCCCGGGGAGATCGACGGGGTCCAGAAGACCTTGGGGGGTTCGAAGCCGTCCCCGTCGGTGTGGTCGGGAATCTCCCCGCCGCCATAGTGGGAGCCGTTGGACGCCACCGGCCAGCCGTAGTTGGCACCGGGCTGGATGAGGTTGAGCTCGTCGCCCCCCTTGGGCCCCATTTCCGTCGACCAGAGGCGACCGTCGGCGTCGAAGGCCAAGCCCAGCGGATTGCGGTGCCCCATCGAGTAGAACTGCTGGGCCACAGGGGCGTCCTCGCCGGAGAACGGGTTGTCGGCGGCGGGCTGGCCGTCGAGAGTGAGCCGCAGGATCTTGCCCAGCGTCGAGTCGAGCTCCTGGGCCGGATCCATCTTCTGGCGGTCTCCGGAGGAGACGAACAGGTGGTCGTCCTGGATGGCCAGGCGGTGGGCGAAGTGGCCGTCGCCATCGACCTTCGGTCGCTGCTCCCAGATGACCGCGACGTCGCTGAGGGCGGCGGCGGAAACGTCGAGCTTCGCGGTGCCGACCACGGCGCCGGTGCCGCCGTCACCGGCCTCGACCCAGCTGAGATACACGGTGCCGTCGGTGGTGAACGTGGGCCCGGGGATGACGTCGCCGAGACCGCCCTGCCCCGCGACGACGACCTCAGGTACGCCCGAGACCTCCCTGACGCCGGAGGCGTCACGCAGTTTCATGGTGCCGCCGCGTTCCGTGATGACGAGGGCGTCTGTGCCGGGTAGCCAGGCCATGGCCCACGGCTCGTCGAAGGTGTCATGCACCGTGACCTCGAGCTCGTGGGTCTCGGGGACGGCCGAGGCGGCGCTGGTGGCCGGCGAGGGCGACTGCGCGGTGGTCGCTGAAGTGGTGGCCGACGGGCTCGCCGCGGGGGCAGACGTGGTGGGGCCCACCGTCGACGGCGGAGCGGTGGCGGGCTCGGGGGTGCCCGAGCAGGCGACGAGTGCGAGGGTGGCCAGAGCAACGGGAGCCAGCTTTCTCATGCATCGACGCTACCCGGATCTGTCAAGCTAGCTGTCTCCGAGGCGCATCCAGGTCTCTCCTCGGGCCCGTAACCCGAGGGTTACAGCTCGGGCTCCCATGAAGCCCAGGGTGAAAGAGCCCCACAGCCACAGCAGCGCGGGAAGCCCTGTCTCCAGCCTGAGCGCGATCAGTGCCAGAGGCGCATACACCACCAGCGTGATGAGGCCTGCCTTGGCGAGGTAGGGGCCGTCGCCGGCCCCGATCAGTACGCCGTCGAGGAGGTACACGTAGCCCGCGAGCCCGAGCGTCAGGCCGACGACGAACAACAGCTGAGCGACGAGGCGGCGCACCTCCGGGTCCGTGGAGAAGAACGCGGCGATCGGTTCGCGGGTTGCGATGGCGGCTACCCCGAGGACGAGACCGCCGATTACCGACCACCGCATCATGAGCCTCGTCGAGGCCCGGGCGTCGTCCCGGTCTCCGGCCCCCAACGCCGTCGCAATGATCGTCTGCCCCGCGATCGCGATGGCGTCCAGGGCGTAGGCGAGGAGGTTCCAGACGTTCATGGCGATGTGGTGGGCGGCCAGCCCCGCAGCGCCTTGGACGGCGGCCACGTAGGTGGTCAGCAGCAGTGCGGCCCGCAGCGTCACGGTGCGCAGCCAGAGTGGGAATCCCACGGCGAGGCTCTGCCGCATCTGCGTGAGCGAGGGTGCCAGCCGCAGTCCCGTGGCGCGGCGTGCCACCAGAACCGCCGCGGTCACCCCCAGCAGGGTCTCGGCCAGGGCGGTGCCGAGCGCGGCCCCCGCGATTCCCATGCCGAAGCCGTAGACGAACGTGACATTGAGCGCCAGGTTGAGCACCGCCACTGAGACGGAGAGGACGAGCGGGGTCCGGGCGTCGGCCAGGCCGCGGAAGGTGCCTGTGGCGGCCAGCATGACGAGCATGAGCGGCAGCCCGGGCAGCGACCAGCGCAGGTAGGTGACTGCATGGGGCAGCACGTCGGGGGTCGCGCCCAGGGCGGAGGACAACCAGGGCGCGGCCACCCACATGACCACCGCCAGCACGGCACCCATGGCCGCTCCCAGCCACATGGCCTGGACCCCTAGTTCGATGCCGCGCTGGCGCCGGCCGGCCCCCACCTGTCGGGCAACGACCGACGTCGACCCGTAGGCCAGGAAGACCGAGAGCCCGACGACGGTGAGCAGAAGCCCGCTGCCGATGCCGAGACCGGCGAGCGGCAGGGTGCCGAGGCGCCCGACGATCCAGGTGTCGGCCAGCAGCATGAGGGGATGCGCGAGGAGGGCGGCGAACGCGGGCACCGCCAAAGCAAGGACGCGGCGGCTCAGACTCATGGCGCACGAGAGTCTATGCCGGGCGCGGCACGGTGCAACTCTCCGGCCCACAGCCCCTCTTGACCGACAGAACCGGGTGAGAGGACGCTCGACGCACCCTCTGAGCGTGGCACCACGCCGAGGGCCTTCGTCGAGCGGGCCTACACCCGGTCACTCGCGGGTACGGAGGCTGGGGGAACAGTGCCGACGGGCTCACCGGAGGCACCGGTGGGAGGGCGGGCAGGCTAACCTCATCGGATGGACCGTCTCCACCCCGACCCCGAGCATCCCGGAGCCTTCTGGGTCCGGTTCGGGCCGACGGGGCAGAGCTGGGTCGACCCTGCCCGCCCCGACTTCCTCGCGTTCGAATACGTGCAGCACATCGCGATGCTGCTCGACCACACGGTGCTCGACGCCCCGCCGGAGCGGAGGCTCCGGGTGGTCCACATCGGCGGCGCGGGGATGAGCCTGCCTCGGTGGATCGCCTGGCGCCGACCGCACACGGCCCAGGTGGTGTGCGAGCCGGATGCCGAACTCACGGAGGAGGTGCGGCGGAAGCTGCCGCTGCCTCCCCGGTCGGGGATCAAGGTTCGCGACGTCGACGGCCGGGCGGGGCTGGCGGCCATGCCCGACGAGTGGGCAGACGTCGTCATCGTCGACGCCTTCGACGGGGCCCAGGTGCCGGGCGAACTAGCGACTGCCGAGGCCCTCGACCATCTCCGTCGCGTGGTGCGCGATGAGGCGGTGGTGATCTACAACGTCACCGACCGCGCGCCGTTCGACTGGGGAAAGCGCCTGGCAGGAGGCCTGGCGGAACGGTGGCCGCACCTGATGATCGGGATGGAACCAGTGGTCGCCAAGGGCAAGCGATTCGGCAACGTCGTGATGGCCGCGAGCGTGGCGCGTCCGGACGCCAAAGGCGTCGAACGCGAGTCGCTGAAGCTGACGATCGGCTACCGGTGGCTGACGGGACGAGACGCGCGCGCCTGGCCCGGTGGCGCGCTTCCGTTGACCGACGCCACCGCCGAGCCGTCACCTGGACCCCTGGGGCGCGGCTGGTGAGCTCCGGACCCTGAGCTTGTCGAAGGGTGACGGCCGCGGCTGTGGTCGCCGCCATCGGGGCACACCCCCATTGCCTTTCAGCCCTCATGACCACCGGATCATGGTCACTTACGCTCCCGTAACCTACGGTCGCGTAAGGTGGGTGCATGACCGCATCCGGGCTTGTCGCCCAGCCCAAGGGCACCAGCAGCCTCGCGAAGCGCGCGCTGACTGGCCTGGGCAAGGGCGCCCGCCGGGTGGCTGAGGCCATCGCAACTCCGCTGGTGCCGGAGGATTTCCTCGACCTCATCGACCCGCTCCGCTCCGGGGCGGACCTGCGCGGCCGCATCGTCTCCGTCACCCCTGAGGGCCCCGGCGCCACCACGATCGTCATTCGCCCGGGCCGCGGCTGGCGCACCCACACCCCGGGCCAGTACACCCGGATCGGCTTCGACATCAACGGAGTGCGGCTCTGGCGCGCCTACTCCATCACGAGCCGGCTCGGCGGAGACACGATCAGCGTCACCGTCCGCGCGATTCCAGACGGCAAGGTGAGCAATGCGGTGCGCTCGCTCGGCCCCGGCACCGTCGTCCACCTCGACCAGGCCACGGGCGACTTCGTCCTCCCGCAGCCGCCGCCCCCGGCAGCCCTGTTCCTCACGGCGGGCTCCGGCATCACGCCGATCATCGGCATCCTCCGCAACTCTCCGCTCCCGGCCGACGTCGTCGTCGTCCACTCGGCACCAACCGTTCGAGACGCCATGTTCCTGGCCGAACTGCGCGCCCTCGAGGCGGCCGGCCGCATCCGGCTCGTCACCCGCTTCACGGCGACCGACGGCATCCTCACGCCCGACCAACTCGACGACGTGGTCGCCGATTGGCGCGACCGACACACCTGGGCGTGCGGACCCGCCGCCCTGCTGGACGACGCGGAGGCCCACTGGGCCCTCAACGGCCTGAGCCGCCTCCTGCACACTGAACGGTTCCGCCCGACGATCGTTGCGGTGGGCGACGGAGGTGAGGTCACGTTCACGACGTCGGGGGTGGTCGTCGAGGCGGACGCCGCCACCACGCTGCTCGACGCCGGCGAGGAAGCCGGCGTGCTCATGCCGTCGGGCTGCCGAATGGGGATCTGCTTCAACTGCGTCCTGCCGCTGACCGACGGCAGCGTCCGCGACCTCCGCTCAGGAGAGGTCACCACAGCCATCGATCAAGACCCTGTCCGTATTCAGACCTGCATCTCGGCCGCCGCAGGCCCGTGCCGGATCACCATCTAGGAATCACCATGACCACAACGGCGACCCGTCCCAACCGCATCACCACCACGACCCCGCAGGCTCGCGCCGACGTCTCGTCGAGCGGCAAGGCGAACCCCATCGCCCACCTGAGCCCGGCCGACATCGAGGCGATCGGACGTGAACTCGACGAGCTGCGCGATGAGGTGCTGGCCAGCCGCGGCGCGTCCGACGCCGCCTACATCCGCAAGGTCATCCGCACTCAGCGCATCCTCGAGGCTGGCAGCCGGATCGTGCTGCTGTTCTCGAAGTTCCCGCCCGCCTTCTTCGGGGGCACCGCCGGGCTGACCGTGGCCAAGATCATCGAGAACACCGAGATCGGCCACAACATCCTCCACGGGCAGTGGGACTGGATGCGCGACGACAAGATCCACTCCAGCACCTGGGAGTGGGACTTCGCCTCGCCTGCGGAGCAGTGGAAGCGCTCGCACAACGTCGAGCACCATACCTACACCAACGTCGTCGGCATGGACAACGACCTGGGCTACAACATCCTGCGCGTCGACCCCGACCAGGAGTGGGAGTTCAAGCACGTGTTCCAGCCGGTCACGAACTTCTTCACCGCGTTGTTCTTCGAGTACGGCATCGCCGCGTACGACCTGAAGCTCAAGGAGTGGAAGGACGGCAGCCACCCGCACGAGGAGTTCATGGCCGACCTCAAGGTGGTGCTGGCGAAGATGCGCAAGCAGATGACGAAGGATTATCTCGTCCACCCATTGCTCTCGGGCACCTCGGCCCTGTCGACCCTGGCCGCGAACGCGATCGCCAACACGCTGCGCAACGTCTGGACGCACTCCGTGATCTTCTGCGGCCACTTCCCCGAGGGGGTGGAGACCTTCGAAACCGAGTCCATCGAGGGGGAGACCCGCGGCGAGTGGTACGTCCGCCAGATGCTGGGCTCGGCAAACATCTCCGGCTCGAAGCTCATGCACATCATGACGGGCAACCTGTCCCACCAGATCGAGCACCACCTCTTCCCGGACCTGCCCAGCAACCGGTACTCCCAGATCGCCCCTCGCATCCGCGACCTCATGGAACGCCACGGCCTGCGCTACGTCACGGGGCCGCTGCCCGTGCAGGTGGCCTCGGCCTGGCGCAAGGTGTTCAGGTACTCCCTGCCGAACAAGCGCGACGGGGTCAGCCAGTGGCGTGAGGTTGCCGAGACGGCCCGCGAGGCCATCGGCGAGGCGGTGCGCAACACCCGCGGGATGTGGCGCCCTCGTCGGGCGGCCGTGACGGCCTGACCTGAGCTGGGTTTCGCGCCTCACTGACGACGCGGAAGGGGCGGCGGACCAACGTCCACCGACCCTTACTGCGTCCCTACGGGTTACTCGTCGAAGACGTCGGGGTGATCCTCGAGCCAGGCCTCGACGGCCTCGAGCTCCTCGCCCTCCTCGTACTCGTTGAGGATCATGTTCTCCAGCGAGGCGAACTCCTCTTCGTCCACCAGGAAGTCGCTCACCCACTGCGCGATCTCGGGGTGCTCCTCGGAGAAGCCCACCGTCGCCACGTAGTGCATTCCCTCGGTCTCACCGAAGGCGCCCTGAGGATCCTCGAGCGGCCGCACGTTGAACTCGGTGGCCGCCCAGTACGGCGCCCAGAGCGTGACCACGATCTCTTCCTGGGAATCGATCGCGCCCTTCAGCTCGGCGAGCATCGCGGTGGTCGACGACGTGACGAACTCCATGGACTGATCCAGCCCGTACGCGGGCAGCACATCCTCCTGGACCTGCTTCGTCAGACCGGCTCCGGCCTCGATCCCGATGATGCGGCCGTCGAGCGCCTCGGCGTGGTCGGGGATCTCGTCGATGGACGTGATCGCGCTGTACTCGGGGACCGCGAGGAAGTTCCCGGCGCCCTCGTAGTAGGGGCCGAGGTCCTCGAGCTGGTCGCCGAACTCGTTCATGAAGGCGGCGTGGTTGCGCTCGGCCCATGCCGAGGCGTAGACGTCGATATCACCCTCGGCGACGCCGGCGAACAGCAGCGGGGGCTCACCGACGTCCTCCCACTCGACCTCGTAGCCGAGTTCCTCGGCCTTGTAGGTCATGAGGGCGGCCGCCACTCTCGTATCCGACCACGGCGGGATGTAGCCGATCGAGATCTCCTTGTCTCCGGCCTCGGTCTCCGCGCAGGCGGCCAACCCGAGGGCCATCGTTCCGGCCAACAGAGCGCCGCCGATTCTGCGGACTGCGTTGGTGGTCATGGTGGTGATTCCTTTCGGTTGCGTCACGCGACGGTCGCCGCGCGTTGCCAGCTGGCGCTGGATGCAGACAGGGGGAGCAACGCTTCGCGATGCTCCCCCTGTGAGGGTCTGTGGGTCAGGACGCGGGAAGGACGTCCGCGTTGCCTTCGAGCCACGCCTCGATGGCCTCGGCCTCCTGGCCTTCTTCGTACTGGTTGACGACGGTGTCCTCGAGGGCGCCGTACTGTTCGTCATTCAGCTGAAGCTCGCTGATCCACTCAGCGGCCTCCGGGTGATCCTCGGAGAAGCCGGAGCGGGCGAGGAAGTGGAGGCCTTCGGCCTCGCCGAGTGCGCCCTCGGGGTCTTCGAGGTCGCGCATCCCGAACTCGCTGTTGGCCCAGAAGGGACGCCACAGCGTGACGACGATCTCTTCCTCGTTGTCGACGGCCTTGCTCAGCTCAGCGAGCATGGCGGTGGTCGACGAGGTGACGAGCTCCCAGTCATCCAGCCCGTACTGGGGGATGACCTGCTCCTGCGAGGCCTTGGTGAGACCGGCGCCGGGCTCGATACCGATGATCCGGCTGTCGAGGGCGTCCGCGTAGTCCGGGATGTCCTCGATCGAGGTGATCTCGCTGTACTCGGGTACGGCCCAGGTCAGCTTGGCGTTGTCGTAGTAGGAGCCGAGGTCCTCGATGCTGTCGGAGTACTCCTCCATGAACGAGGCGTGGGTGACCTCGGGCCAGGCGGACGGGTACATGTCGATGTCGCCCTGAGCGAGGCCCGCGTAGAGCGGTCCGGGCTCGCTGAGCTCCTCCATCTCGACTTCGTAGCCCATCTCCTCGAGCTTGTTCTCGAGCAGGTAGGCGGTCGAGCGGCCGTCGGTCCAGGACGGGATGAAGCCGAGCGTGATGGTGCCCTTGTCCTCGGTGCCGGTGGTGCCGGTCTCCGTCGTGTCGTCGGTGCCGCAGGCGGCCATGGTCGCGGTCATGGCGACGCCGAGAGCAGCGATGCCGAACTTTCGAATTCCAGTGGTGAACATGTGGTTCCTTTCGGTATCACGCAGCGGTGGCTGCGTGGATGCTCTTTGCTGTGCGCTTCTTCTTCCAAGTCGCGAGCAGCGAAGAGCTGTGGTCTGCAGGGGCCCCGAGCGCCGAGGTGAAGCGGTCAAGGAAGATCGCGAGGAACACGATCGCGAGACCTGCCTCGGCACCCTTGGCGATGTTGATGGTGGCGAGCGCGGAGACGACCTCCTTGCCGAGGCCGTCGGCCCCGACCATGCCGGCGATGACAGCCATGGAGAGGGCCAGCATGATGACCTGGTTGACGCCGGCCATGATGCTTCTAACGGCCAGGGGCAACTGGATCCCGGTCAGGATCTCCCAGTCCGTGGCGCCGAAGCTCTGCCCAGCCTCCACCGTCTCGGAGTCGACCTGGCGGATCCCGAGTTCGGTGAGCCGGACCCCGGGGGGCAGGGCGAAGATGATGGTGGAGAAGAGGCCGGGCACGACGCCGATGGAGAAGAACGTCACGGCCGGGATGAGGTAGACGAAGGCCGGCATGGTCTGCATCAGGTCGAGGACCGGACGCAGGATGGCGCTGACCGTGTCGCTCCTGGCAGCCCAGATCCCCAGCGGCACGGCGATGATCACCGCCGTGAGCGTCGCGATCAGGACGAGCGCCAGCGTCTGCATGGCCTGCTCCCACTGGTTCATCGAGATGATCAGCAGGAACGAGATGGCCACGCCCACGGCAAGTTTCCAGGAGCGCACGAGCCAGCTCAGCAGCCCGAAGATGGCCACCATGATCAGCGGGTGCGGCAGCAGGAGCAGCCAGGCCAGCCCCTCGGTGACCGAGGTGCCGGCGTCGCTGATGACGTCGAGGAGCGCGTCGAGGTTGGTGGTGATCCAGTCGATGCCTGAGTCGATCCACTGGCCGACGGGGATGCGTGGCACAAGGCCGGTGTCGAGGAGGGTCATGCGCCGATTCCTTCCAGGTCAGCCTGGTCGTTGAGGACGGGATCGTCCTCGACGTCGCTGGTCGCGGCCTGCCCCGCGGCGGCCAGCAGCGTGACGCGGGGGATGACGCCGACGACGCGCTCATGCCCGTCGAGGACCACCAGGGGGGCCCGGTGCTGGGCGGAGAGCTCGAAAAGCTCGTTGATGGCGGTGTCCTCTTGGACGGTGTGCATCTCGTGGACGTCGGAGAACGGCAGCTCTCGCTGGCCCGTGCGGACAGCCCGAGCGACGTCCTCTTCCCAGACGAAGCCCTTCGGCGTGCGGTCACGGCCGACGACGAGCAGCCAGGATGGCTGATGCTCACGAAGCAGCTTGTGGGCGGCCTGCGGGCCCTGGTCGCTGCCGAGGACGGCGTACGGGGGCTCCGCGATGCTGCCGGCGGTGAGGACCCGCGTCCGGTCGACGTCGGCGACGAAGCGCGCGACGTAGTTGGAGGCGGGATCGTTGAGGATGTCCTCGGCGGTGCCGATCTGTTCGATCCGGCCGTCGCGCATCATCGCGATGCGGTCGCCGAGCCGCATGGCCTCGTTGAGGTCGTGCGTGATGAACAAGATGGTCTTGTCCAGCTTGCGCTGCAGCTCGATGAGCTGGTCCTGCATGCCGCGCCGGATCAGCGGATCGAGGGCCGAGAAGGCCTCGTCCATGAGCAGGATGTCGGTCTCGCTCGCCAGAGCGCGGGCCAGGCCGACGCGCTGCTGCATTCCGCCGGAGAGCTCCCCGGGCTTGTAGCCGCCCCAGCCGTCGAGGTCCGCCATCTTGAGCGCCTCGTCGGCCTTGGCCTCGCGGTCGATCCGGTTGAGGCCCTGGATCTTCAGGCCATAGGCGACGTTCTCACCGA
Organism: Tessaracoccus flavus; assembly: GCF_001997295.1. NCBI lineage: Bacteria > Bacillati > Actinomycetota > Actinomycetes > Propionibacteriales > Propionibacteriaceae > Tessaracoccus > Tessaracoccus flavus. Next base: position 2,509,406 of record NZ_CP019605.1, on the reverse strand, counting down.
CTGTGCGGTGGGGGAGCAGCGCGAAGTGCTGGAAGACCATCGAGATGTTCTCGCGGCGCACCTTGCGGAGCGCCGGCTTGCTGAGCTTCCCCAGGTCGTTGCCGTGGATGATCATCTCGCCCGCAGTCATGGGAAGGAGCCCGTTGACCATGCGGATGAGGGTTGACTTGCCGGAGCCCGACAGCCCCATGACGACGAAGATCTCGCCGGGTTCCACCTCGAAGCTCGCGTCGATGACGGCGGCGGTGAGACCCTGCTTGCGCAGGTCGTCGCGGGTGGCGCCCTCGTTGAGTCTGGTGACGCCGGATTCGGGGCGTCGGCCGAAGATCTTGTAGACGTGAGAGGCCTGGATCGCGCTCACATCACTCCTTGGTGCCGGAAACGGGTTGACGTGCCCGGCCGAGATCATGCGATCCCAGCGGACGACCCCGACCGAGAACGCGGCGAAATCCGGGTGCTGGGAGCACTCATCTGCGCAGGGCGCGCCGCAAGGTCGGGGTATACCACCGTCCCGAGAAGCGGAGGGTGAGTCAAACTGAAGGCGCTTGAGCCGACGATTTGCGGCCACTTTCTCAGGAAAGGAGTCCTCGGGCCGTGGTAGTCAGCGCTGCGACCACGGCGGAGGTCTAATAATTCGCTAAGAATCTCTCAGGAAGGGGCGCCGGGCGCGGGAAGAGGCCCGACGGCGGGGGTGATCGCGCGCCCCGCGTCGGCTGGCCTCAGCCTGGCTCAGGGTGGTGCCGACGCCAATCGGGCCGAGCGAAGGCCGGCGGGAATCAGCGACGCCCGCGAGATATCGCGGGCGTCGCTCAGTGTCGCCGGCTCATCCGGCTGCTTGTTGGCGTTTCGGTCTCCGCGGCGTCAGTCGACGAGGCCCTCGTCGGCCAGCCAGTCACGGGCGATGTCGGCCGCGGGTAGCTGCTCCTGCACGCTGCGGGCGTTGAGCGAGACGAGATCCTCGGCGCTCATCGCGTCGCTCACCTCGTTGATGACGGAAGCGGCGGCGTCGTCGACGTCGTCGCTGGCGAGTGGCACGACGTGGGAGGCGAGGAACAGCCCCTTGTCGTCCTCGAGGGAAACCAGGTCGTTCTCCTGGATGGTGGGGTCGGCGGTGTAGATGATGGCCAGTTGGATGTCGCCGTCGTTCAGTGCCTTGACGGTCAGCGGGCCGCCGCCGTCTTCGATCGGGGTGAACGCTGCGTCGACGCCGTAGACATCCTTCAGGCCCTGCGGGCCGTTGGGCCGCGACTCCGCCTCGGAGTTCGCGCCCAGGGTCAGCGGGGTGTCGACGTTGGCGAGGTCGCTGACCTGCTCCAGATCCCACTCGTCGGCGAAGGCGCGGGTCACGGTGTAGGAGTCTTGGTCGGTCGCCTCGGACTGGTCCAGCACACGCAGTCCGTCCGGGACGACCCCCTCGAGCGCCTCGTAGACCTCGTCGGACAGGCGCTCCTCCGGCTCCGGCGACCAGTACTGGAGCAGCGGCCCGGTGTACTCGGGGAAGAGGTCGATCGCGCCCGACTCGATCTCGGGGAGGTATGCCTCGCGCTGCCCGATCCGGAACTGGCGGTCGACGGTGTACCCCTCGGCCTCCAATGCCTGCGCGTAGGCCTCGGCGATGATCTCGTTGGAGTAGTAGTCCTGGGAGCCGACGACGATCGTCTGGCTCGGCTGACTACCGTCGGGCTCACTGGTGGACAGCGGATCGCCGCCGCCGCAGCTGGCCAGGGCCAGGACGGAGACAAGGGCAACGGGGAGGGTGAAGCGTCTGCTCATGGAGCGAATCTACCCGGTGGCTAGCGCCCTTGTCTGCGTCCGACCAGGCCAGGCTTTGCGGGAGGCGATCCGCTGGAAGACTGCGAAGAGGATCTCGAGCGCGAGCGCCAAGACGATGACGACGAGGCTGCCTCCGAGCATCTGCGGGTAGTCGCGGCTCTTGAGCCCCGCGAAGAGGTAGCGCCCGAGGCCGAAATCGGCCGTGTAGGCAGCCAGCGTCGCCGTGGCCACCACCTGGAGCGTCGCAGCGCGGAGGCCGCCGAGGATGACGGGCAGCGCAAGCGGCACCTCCACGGTGAGCAGCACCTGCGCGGGTGAGTGGCCGACGGCGCGCGCCGCCGCCGGGATGCTCGAGTCGATCGCCTGGACCCCCGAATAGGTGCCGGCCAACAACGATGGCAGCGCGAGCACCACGAGAGTCAGCAGCGGAGCCTCCAACCCGATGCCGAGCCACAGCCCGAACAAGGTCAGCAGCCCGAGTGAGGGGATGGCCCGCGCGCCGCCTGCCACCGCTCCGACGACGCCGGCCCCGCGCCCGGTGTGGCCCACCAGCAGCCCCGCGGGGATCGCCACGGCGGCTGCGATGCAGACCGCAGCGGCCGTGATGAGCAGGTGCTCCAGGAGGCGCGTGGGCAGCCCGGATGGGCCGGTCCAGTTCGCGGGGTCGGCGAGCCACGCCGCGGCGTCGGCGAAGAGGTTCACGCCGTCACCGCCGTGGGCTTCACGCGGGCAGGTGTCCGTCGCCAGGGGGTCAGCGCACGCCCGACCGCCAGCAGCAGCGCATCCAGCACCAGGGCCAGCACGACGGTGAGCACGACCCCCGTGACCACCTCTGCGGTGATGCCGCGCTGGAAGCCGTCGGTGAGCAGCGTGCCGAGGTTCGGCACCCCGACCAGCGCGCCGATGGTGACGAGCCCGACCGTCGACACGGTCACCACGCGCGTCCCCGCAACGATCACGGGCACGGCAAGCGGCAGCTCGACGCGCCAGAACACGCTGCGCGGAGAGTGCCCGATGGCGACGGCTGCGTCGCTCACCGTCGTGTCGACCGAGGAGAAGGCGTCTGCAGCCGAGCGGACGAGCAGGGCGACTCCGTAGATGGTCAGCGCGATGATCATGGTGGCGGACGAACGGATCGACGTGCCGGTCAGGGCCGGGATCACGATGAGCAGCGGCAGCGCGGGGATGGCGTACAGGAGGCTCGCGAACCCGAGGACGGTCCCGCCCGCTCGCGGGCGGCGGTGCGCGAGCCGGCCGAGCGGCACGGAGATGAGCACGCTCGCGACGATCGCCGGCACCGCGAGCAGGAGATGTGCCCACAGCAGTTCGAGGGCCCACCCCCAGTTGTAGGTGAGCCAGGTCACGTGACCACGCCCAGGGCCTTGCCGTCGCCGTCGACGACGAGTGTTCGCCCGTGCGCGGTGACCACGCTCAGCTGACGCTCGGCGCGATCGGCGCCGATGAAGGTGCGGACGAACTGATCGGCGGGTTCGGCGAGGATCTCGGCGGGCGTGCCGAGCTGAGCGATGTCGGCGCCCGGCCTGAGCACCGCCACCTGATCGCCCAGCCGGAAGGCCTCGTCGACGTCGTGGGTGACGAACACGATCGTCTTGCCGAGCTCAGCCTGGAGCCGGAGCAGCTCGTCCTGAAGCTCGCGGCGGACGATGGGGTCCACCGCGCCGAACGGTTCGTCCATCAGGAGGATGTTCGGGTCGGTGGCCAGGGCGCGGGCCACGCCCACCCGTTGCTGCTGGCCTCCGGACAGTTGCCCTGGGTATCGCGCTGCGAGGGCAGGATCGAGCCCGACCCGCTCGAGCAGCTGCGCTGCGTCGGCGAGGGCCTGGCGTCGGGGAACGCCCCGCAAACGCGGAACGGTGGCGACGTTGTCGCCGACGGTGCGGTGGGGGAGCAGCCCGGCGCTCTGGAGCACGTAGCCGATCGACCGACGCAGCTGCACGGGGTCGCGGGAGAGCACGTCATCGCCGTCGATGCGGACCTGACCGGACGTGGGGTCCACCATCCGGTTGACCATCCGCATGAGGGTGGTCTTGCCGCACCCGGAGGAGCCCAGCAGCACCATCGTCGTGTGGGAGGGGATGGTCAGCGAGAAGTTGTCGACCGCGACGGTGCCGTCCGGATAGACCTTGGAGACGCTGTCGAACTCAATCACGCGTTCGAGCATAAGCGCCGGGGGACTCCGACGGGGCCAGTCCCGTAACGCGACGACGGCAGGCTGGCAGAACCTGTCCCATGACACCTGAGCTTGTCGACGCAAGGTCCCTGAGCTTGTCGAAGGGTTGGAGGCTACGACCCTTCGACGGGCGGGCTGCTCGCAGAGCTCGCTGGCCCTGCTCAGGGAGCGGTGGGGACGGCGGGCTGCTCGCAGAGCTCGCTGGCCCTGCTCAGGGAGCGGTGGGGACGGCGGGCTGCTCGTAGAGCTCGCTGGCCCTGCTCAGGGAGCGGTGGGGACGGCGGGCTGCTCGTAGAGCTCGCTGCTGTTCTGCGTGTCGATGACGACGAGCGCACGTTCACCCACGGTCGCCTCCCGGATACTGCTCGCGCCACCAACCGTCGGTGATCGTCACGGGGACGGTCCGCTTGTGCCGACTGCGCCACCAGACCTGCTCGATCCGCTCGGCCGCCGCGTCCGGCACCTCCCGGCCCTCGAGATAGTCGTCGATGTGGTCGTACGAGATGCCGAGCTCCACCTCGTCGGGCTGCCCCGCCTTATCGTCCAGGAGGTCGGCGGTCGGGACTTTGGCCCATATCCTCTCCGGGGCGCCGAGGTGGCGCAGCAGGTGGCGGTTCTGCCTCTTGTTGAGTCCGAACAACGGCAGGATGTCGGCGCCGCCGTCGCCGAACTTGGTGAAGAATCCCATCACTGACTCGGCACCGTGATCGGTCCCGATCACCAGCATCCGGTTGTCTCCGGCCACCGCGTACTGCGCCACCATGCGGAGGCGCGCCTTGACGTTGCCCTTGTTGAAGTCGCTGATCTCACGTCCGACCGAGGCCGAATACTCCGACTCGAACGCGTCGACGGCGTCGCCGATGTTGAACGTCACCTCACGGTCGGCGGCAACGAAGTCCATCGCCTCTACGGCGTCCGCCTCGTCGTGCTGGATGCGATAGGGCAGACGTATGGCGACGAAGGTGGCCTCGCGCCCCTCCTGCCGTACCCGTTCGACGGCGGATTGGGCGAGGCGACCCGCCAGGGTCGAGTCCAGCCCGCCGGAGATCCCCAGCACGTATCCGGCGGTTCCCGTCGCCGTGAGGTAGTCCGCGAGGAACTGGATGCGGGCCTCAACCTCCTCTGCGGGGTCAATCTCCGGCTTGACGCCGAACTCTTGGACGATGAGCTTCTGGAGCGGTCTCATGAGGCTTATTGTGGCCGATACCGGTGTGCGGTGCTACGCCCGAAGGGGAGCGACACCCCACAACTCAACTCCTTCGGCGGGCCTAGGTGCGATCACGATCGGACGAACCCGCTGTACTTGCGCTCGACGCAGGGTCTCAGCGTGGAACCCCGCTCAGAGGTGTCGTCGAGCGTACTTCCAGAGGGTTGGGCCCCGGAGGACGCCCGGCGGGGAGACTAGAGTCGTGACCTGACGGTTACGGAAGGACTGGACCGATGATCGATCTTCCGCCCATCACCTGGCAGATGGTGCTCACAGGGTTGGCTGTGGTGCTGGCCGGCATCCTGGTCAGCTATGTGGCCCGGTTCCTCGCAGCACGTCTGTTGTCGCTGCGTGACCGGAGCCCGAGTTCTGTGCGCGTGTTCTCGCAGGTCATTCAGGTAGTCATCATCATCCTGACCGTCGCGGCCGCTATGACGGTGGTCTTCCCCAGCGTCAAACCGGTTGACGTGCTCGGTGGTATCACGATCATCTCTCTGGCCGCCGGTATCGCGTTCCAGACTGTGCTAGGGAACATGTTCGCCGGGATGGTGATCCTCGCCCGCGACCGCTTCCGGGTGGGCGACCAGATCCGCATCTTCGATCACGCCGGGACAGTCAGCGAGATGGGGCTCTCCCACACCTCGCTGCGGACCTTCGACGGGCGTCTGGTGGTGATCCCGAACTCGGCCCTGCATTCCGAACTCGTGACGGTCCAGACCGGGTATGAGCGCGTTCGCTCCACCGTCAACGTCGACCTCGACGACGCCGTCGACCTCGGGAAGGCGAGGGAGGTGGCGCTGGAAGCGATGAAGTGCATCCCCTCCGTGCTCGAGGATCCGGCGCCAGATGCGTTGCTGCGCGAGATCGGCACCGCGACGGTGCGGATGGAGCTGCGCTTCTGGTCGGGCGCGCGACAGCTTGAGACTCGAACGGCCCAGGATGCGGTCATCCAGAGCGTGGTGGAGGCGTTCCGCACCCACGACGTCAAGTCGGGCGACGAGGTGGTGACGGTCAAGCTCGTCTCGGGAGTCCCCGGTGCGCCTCAGACCCCGGCCGGGTAGTAGTCGACGTTGCCGCAGCCGGGACACCTCTGGGCGTAGCCGTCGAGAACAGCCTGAGCGCCGAATTCCCGTTTGGCCTTGAGGTACCCCTCGCGATCGAGGTGGCTGGCCTGAGCGGGATCGATCGCCTGGGTCGTGGCTTCGCACTCGAGACAGGGGACGTCCCCCTGGATGTCGAGGTATTGGGATTCGAAGTCCTCTCCGATGATGGAGAAGTTCGGACACTCGGTGCACACCCAGGACATCAGGATGTCGCCAACGTCGAGATCCAGATCGAACAGGACGTCGTCGACCTCAGCCGGATACGTCTCGATCAGTTCCTCTGGTTCGATCCACTGCACCGGTGACGCGCAGTAGTCGCAGGTCTGCAGGCTCATGTCACGGATGAACTCTTCGAGGAGAGGGTCTTCGGCGTCGAAAGCCAGGTCGATCTCGTCGTCCTCGTCGACGCCGAAAACCGCATCGTCGACGGGGGCTTGGACTGCGCCCGCCTCCTTGAGCTGGTGTCGCTTAGGTCGTTTCGCCATGGGTAGCCCTTCCGTCCTGACCCAATTGTGCCCCCTTAATCACCGCCGCGTTGCCGCTCCCGCGCCGTAGCGTGCGGCCCCGATGAGCGCCGCTGTCTCGCCGACCGCGCCTGGGAGGATCCGGGGTGCCTGGACATCCAGATGGTGGAAGTGGGACATGACCGACGGCTCGAACCACCGCAGGATCAGGTCCCACGATCTGGCGATGGAACCCCCGACCACGAGAAGGTCGGTCTCGAAAGCGATCAGGTAGGGCGCGAGGGTCTCCGCGAGCGAGGCGTAGGCAGCAGAGAGGGTGTGGACGGCAGTCGGATCGCCGGAGCGCGCCTGATCAGCGATCTCGTGCACGTCCAGCTCCTGCCCGCTCGCGGCTGCGTGGGCTGCGATGATCGCGCGACGCGAAAAAGTCTCCTCAATAGGCCGGCCGTCGTGTTCCAGAAGATAGACCCAACCGTTGGGTGGGACGCCGGGCCCGGCCGTCACGGGGCTACCGTCCTGGAGGAAGACCGACCCGACGCCGGTGCCCAGGGTCAGCGCCACCATGCGTCGCGGTCGACCGAGCAACTCGTACTGGCCAATCCCGTATGCCGTCACATCGTTGAGGAACGTCACCGACCCGCTCCCCAGTCGTCGGGCCAACTCGTCACCGACCCGTACGCCGCGCAGAGACCCGAACTTCGCCACTCCCTCGAAGTCGCCGATGCCCCGGTCGTAGTCGAAGGGGCCGGGTATCGCGACGACGAGAGGCTTTGCGCGCGCCTCGTCGCCCAGCCCGGCGACGGCCGCGGTGAACGACTTGAGGAGCGTCTCCGCGTCAGCGGAACTGTCGATCTCGACCCGTTCGGCGTGCGCGACGTGGGGCGGGGCAAGGTCGACGAGGGCGGCGGTGACATGCGTGCCACCGACCTCCAGCACGGGGTACATCGGTGAGGGCTCAGTCGGTGCGGCCGGTGAAGCGCAGATCCTCGCCGGTGACGGATCGCGGAAAGTCGGTGCCCCTGACGAACGCGGTAAGCGTCGCACATTCGCCGACGCCGTCCGCGGGCCTGATCGTGTACTCGCCGACGGCGGCAGGCACGATGAAGGTTTCGGCGTAGTGCACCTCGTACGGCTCGAACGCCCCGGTCGGGCTCTCCACGATGGCCGCGCGCCCCTCGACCAGGTTGATGACGTGCACCGTCGACCTCGTGTCCCGCAGGGTCGGAACGCTGAACCAGTGGCGCACCGTGTTGATGAACTCGAGTTCGTGCAGGCCGGTGCGTTCGATCCGGTAGCCGTCTCCCTCGTCCAGCAGCTCGATTCGGTTGATGAGATTCCTCTCGACCCACTCCTTGTCGCGATCCCACTGGACGTTCGGGCGGGCATGATGCAGGTGGACGGGGCGGGGCCTGCCGTCGAGTCCGACCCGGTCCCAGTCCCACATCTTGAAGGTGAAGATGTAGGAGGTGGCGGAGATCTCCAGCACCATCGTGTTGCGCGTCGAGCAGTGGATGGTCCCCGCGGGGATCAACACGTGGTCGTGCTTCTTCGAGGGGAACCTGTTGACGAACTTCTCGTCGGGAAACGTGCTTTCGCCGCGCTGGGCCCTCTCCAACGCGTCGAACATCTCGTCGAAGTCCGCGCCGGGCTTGCGGCCGAGGTAGACCCCTCCGTCCTCACCGACGTCGAGCAGGTAGTAGCTCTCATCCTGGGTGTACTTCATCCCGAACTTCTCCTGGATGTATCCGGTCAACGGATGCACCTGGAGGGAGAGGTTGCCGCCACCCATGGTGTCGAGGAAGTCGAACCGGATGGGGAAGTCGGCCCCGAACCGGGCGAAGGTGCCCGGCCCCAACAACTCGATCGGCTTGCGCAGCACCAGGTTCATCGACGGCATCTCTACACGGACGCCGTCGATGTCCAGCGCCAGAGAGTTCTCCTCCGGCACGCAGTCGAACGCCCATGCGTAGTTGGGCACGTCGCCGTCCAGACCGAGGACCTCCTGCATCCAGTGGCCACCCCAGACTCCGGGGTCGAAGTACGGCACCACGCGGAAGGGGCGCGTGACCGCCTGATCGAGGGCCGAGCGGAAGGTGTCGCCGGTGATCAGTTTGGGCTCGTCCGTGGTCGTGTCCAGGAGGTAGTCCAGGCTGTCGTACAGCTGCTTCTTGTGGCGATCGGCCATGCGCCACTCCACGAAGAAGCCGCGCTTGTACTTGCGCAGGATGTCCTCGTCGTGGTTGGCCGAGCGCCAATTGGGCAAGCCCGCCCGCATGCGCAGCTGGATCTCCCAGCGGGGCATGTCGGCGAGCACCATGAGGTCCGGCTCCGGAGCCGCCAGGGCGGCCCCCCAACCGACCAGCACCACGGGTCCCTCTCTCTCCGCAACCCGATGCCGCAACGCTTCGAGGCGCTCGGCGTCGTACAGATCAGCCAGGTTGTGGTGGGTCATGAAGCCGAAGACGCGGTCGTCGCCGAGGTTGCTCGCTATCAGAGCGTCGATGTCGTCGATCGGCTTCGCCGCCTGGTCGGGGACGTTGATCACGTGCTCGAAGACGCCCTCCAGTGCCCGGTGCACGGCCTCCTCGTCCACCCCGGGGTAGCAGTCGACGACGACGACGGCGCGATCCGTCCGCGATGCGGCCGCGGCCAGCTCAGCCCAGACGTCGTCGCCGACGAAGACCGGGGTGCCGGTCGGCTGGGGGAGACGCGGGTCAGTGTCGTAATTCGGCTGAGCGGCTTGCATCGGGAACTCCTTCGTTACTCCTCAGGTTTGGTAACGATACCAAGATTCCATCCGCCGGGCTAGACGCGAGCCTGCCTATTCGCGTTGCCCGACCACGACGCCGACGGAGGGGAGCGTCGTGGTCATGGGGGGCGTGCTGTCGCGATGGTCGATCCGTCGAAGTGCGAGTTCGCCGGCGATTCTCCCCATGGCGCGGGCGTCGTGCTCGATGAGCGTCAGCGGGTAGGGCACGAGGTCCGCCAGCTCGAAGGAGTCGAAGCCCACGAGCGGTGGCCTGTCCTCCCATGTCGCCCAGCGGTTGCGCTCCTGGAGCAGGACGCGGAGCACGTGGACGGTGTAGCGGTTGTTGGTGGTGAAGAATGCGCGTGGCGGTTGGTCGAGGTCGAGGAGCCTCCGGGTGGCCGCCATCACCGGTTCTCTCTCGGCGGGGAGCCGCTCCACCAGATCTGGACGGATGTCGAGCCCGGCGTCGGCGTGGGCGAGCGCAAAGCCGCGGTACCTCCGTGCGGCTGTGGCGATCGAATCCGGTCCGCCGATGAAGGCCATCGGGTGTTCGCCCTGGCGAAGTTTGTCGGACAGGACCGCCCGCACGCCGTCGATGTCGTCCACGAGCACCGTGTCGACGCCGCCCTGGTCGATGGACCGGGACGCCAGGACGATGGGCATGCCTGCCGCGGCCGCGCGGCTGAGGTGGGGGGCGTCGGTGCTGGCAGGCACGACGATGAGCCCCTCGATCTGCCGGGCGACAAGGTCCTTCACCAGCTGGGCCTCGAGGCGGGGGTCGTTGTGGGAGATGCCGGTGATGATGAGCCGGCCGGCCTCCTGCGCAGCCGACTCGATCCCGAGGAGCACCTGGGCGTAGTAGGGATTGTCGATGTTCGTGATGATCACCCCGAGTAGCCCGGAGCGCTGGCCCGGGCGCATCAGCCGGGCGGCCTCGTTGCGCGAGTAGCCCAGCGTCTTGACCGCAGCCTGGACCCGACGCACCATCGCGGGGGAGACCCCGTCGCCGCCGGCGACCACCCGGGAGGCTGTCATAGGGGAGACGCCCGCGAGTTCGGCGACGTTCTTGAGCGTGGGCTTCTTGGTCGTTGAGCCCCGGGGCCGATCCATGTGGTTCATCCTAGGCCGCCGCCTTTCCTCGGCCTCAAATCTAGCCTAGGCAAGCCCGAATCCGCGTGGTATCGTTACCAAATCGACGGGCATGACTGCCCCTATTCACATCGAGGTGATGCACGATGAAGTACCGACCACTCACCACCAAGGCAGCTGCCGGCCTGGCTGCGCTGGCGCTGACCAGCACCGGCGTCATGGTGTTCGGCCAGACGGCCACGGCGGCCCCGGCGACGACCCAACGCGAATGTTCCCTCGTCCAGGAGGAGCTTGTCGTGACGTCCGCTGAGCCCAACGACAGGACCGAGCAGTTCGCCAACTACGGCGACACGTCGGGCCGCTGGGTGGGTGCCGACTCCACCTACTCGGTGCAACTCAAGGACGGATCAACGGCCTGGCTCTTCTCCGACACGGTCCTCGGCACCGTCGTCGACGGCGCCCTGGACATGGACACGCTCGGCTTCATCAACAACTCGATCGTCCTGGAGCGCGGCGGGGAGCTGGGGCCCACCGTGACCGGCGGCACCGAGGCCGACCCGCAGGCGATCTTCGGGCCTCCGGCGGCGGACTCCTGGTACTGGCTGGGTGCCGGCTACGCGGCACCCAACGGTGACCTGCAGATCGGCATCAACCGCTACGACAAGTTCGGCCCTGGACAGTGGGACTGGGCCTGGGACCACACCGCCATCGGCACCGTCGATCCCAAGACATGGGAAGTCACGGACGTGACGACGGTCGACGTCGACTCCAACGTGCAGTGGACCTCCTGGTACGAGCGAACCCAGGGCAAGACCTACATCTACGGCGTCGATGATCAGGGGGCACTGAAGCAGGCGCACGTCGCCCGCGTGGCCGGGCACGACATCTCCCGCGTCGACAAGTGGGAGTACTGGACGGGCTCCGAGTGGAGCCGAGACGCGGCGGACTCTGCGCCGATCCTCGACCACGTCGCCAACGAGTTCTCGGTCACCGAGTTCCGCGACGGCTACCTGCTGGTGACCCACGACACCTCCGAGCTCTTCTCGAGCAAGGTCGTGGCCTACACCTCCTGCGATCCGACCGGGCCGTTCGTCAACAAGACCCACCTGTTCTCCACCCCTGAGACCGGGCTCTGGGGGTCGTACGGCGATCCGAACGTCTTCACGTACAACTCGCACGTCCATCCGCAGTTCAGCGACGACGACACGTTGCTGGTGAGCTACAACGTCAACACGTTCGACAACGAGCACATCTTCGACGACGTGACGATCTACCGCCCCCGATTCTGGACCGTCACCGTGGCGGACTCCGAGACCACCAACTGACCCCCCTTAGGAGGGAAACCATGATCACATTCAAGAAAGCTCTGACGGCGACGGCGCTGGCCAGTGCCCTGCTTCTGACTGCCTGTGGGGGCGACGGCGATGACCCCGCGCCCGGCGCCACCGACCCTGCGATGACCACCCCGGCAGCCACCTCCGGCGAGACCACCGGTGGCGAGACCACGGGCGCCGGCGAAGCGCCTGCGGCATCCGGCACGATCAACTTCTTCACCGACAAGGCGGCCTGGGAGCCGTCCTTCGAAGAGATGAATGCCGCCAGCGGCGACATCGACCTGGAGTTCACGGGCTACTCCGACCCGGTTGCGTACGACACGTACATCCGCCAGGCCTTCCGCACCGATGACAAGCCGGACCTCTTCACGTGGCACACCGGCGGCAAGCTCCAAGAGCTCGCAGAGCAGGGTCTCGTCGCGGAGACCACCGACATCTGGGCAGAAGCCGAGAGCGAGGGCCTCGTGCCCGAGGGCCTCAAGGACCAGTACACCTACGACGGCAAGCAGTACTGCGTGCCGTTGAACGTGGCCTACTGGGCGGTCTACTACAACAAGCAGATCTTCGACGACAACGGCCTCACGCCCCCCACCACGTGGGAAGAGATGGAGACTGTCATGCAGACGCTCCGCGACGCGGGCGTGACCCCCTTCCACCAGATGAACATCATCTTCGAGTTCGTCTACTTCCAGGCACTCCTGGCGGGACAGGACCCGGACACGTACCTCGGGATCCTTGACGGCAGCGCGAGCTACACCGACGAGGACGTCAACGTCGCCGTCGACAAGTGGGAAGAGATGATCAACCGGGGCGACTTCATCGACCCGGGCGTCACCGGCGATCCGCAGGCGCTCCTCATGAACGGCGATGTGGCGATGGCCTACTTCGGCACGTTCTTCACGGGCCAGCTGACGGCGATCGACGCCGTGTCGGGTGAGGACTACGGGATCTTCATGTTCCCGAACCTCAACCCCGACACCGAGGAGCAGCCGATGATCCTCGAGACCGGGCCGCTGTGTGTGGGCGCGGGCTCGGAGAATGAGGACACCGCCCTGGCGTACTCGAAGTGGTGGCTGACCACCGACGCCCAGACCGCATGGTCGCAGAGCCGTGGAGACGTGAGCTTCAACCCGAACGTCGAGATCGAGGATCCCGAGCTGAGCGCCCTGGTGGAGGCCGTCAACGACGGTACGCGCATCCTGCCCCGCTACCTCGAGGGCAGCCCGCAGCCCGTCTACCAGCTCTCCACTGAGCTCTTCGGCGCGTTCGTGACCAGCCCGAGTGATCCGCGAGGCATGCAGGAGCGTCTGCAAGCCGCTGCCGACGATTACTGGGCCCAGCAGTAAGAAAGCGGTGGGCGGTGCGGCCGACGGGGGGATCGGCCGCACCGCCCGCTCTCTGTGCGCCACCGGATCCTCGGCATCGACGGGGACCGCGGCGCACCGGACAACATCGCGAGAATCCCCGGCCCTGAGGATCGCCACACCGCCCGTGGCGATGCTCACCGCTTCAGACCACGCTGAGACGACCGACCGGCGGCGTTTGAGGACTGAGGAACCGAGGTAGGAAGACACATGAGCACCACACCAGACACCGCGCGGCCCAAGGGCTACGGAAGCAAACGCAGACGCCAGGAGCGCGCCACGGCCACGGCCTTCCTGGCTCCTGCGCTCATCCTCTGCGGACTCCTCCTCTACGCCCCGTTTCTCTACACGTCGTATCTGTCGTTGACCGAGTACAACGGGCTGGGTGACCCCGAGTTCGTGGGTCTGGACAAGTTCGAGCAGCTCTTCCAGGACCCGAACATCCTCACCTCCATGCTGAACACCTTCATGTGGGTGGTGGGCACGCTGGTCATGCCGGTCGGGTTGGGGCTCGTCATCGCGGTGCTCGCGCACGGACTCAAGGGGTCGTTCTGGTTCCGGCTGCCGTTCCTGCTTCCCTACGCCATCTCCGGCATCGCCGTCGGCGTCATCTTCGCCTTCATCCTGCAGACCAACGGGGCACTCACCCAGGCGCTCGAGCTGTTCAACCTCCCGTTCGCGGACTCACGGTGGCTGCTCGATTGGCCGCTCAACACTTTCGTCATGATTCTCGCCGCCACGTGGCAGGGGGCCGGCGTCAATGCGCTCCTCTTCGGCGTGGGACTGCAGTCGATCCCCAAGGAGCCCCTCGAGGCCGCGAGGGTCGACGGCGCCACGGGCTGGAGCCTGTTCAAGAACATCACGTGGCCAATGCTCGCCCCGATGACCACCGTGGTCGTCGGGCTCAGCATCGTGGGATCGCTCAAGACGTTCGACATCGTCTGGGGCATGACCAAGGGCGGTCCCGGCCGGGCGTCCGAGACGCTGGCCATCACCATGTACAAGTCGAGCTTCATGCTGAACGACTACGGTCTGGGCGCGGCCGTCGCGCTGCTGCTCACGATCGTGACCGTGTCGGCGTCGTTGCTCTACCTGAGGCGCCAGCTCGCGCCGGCGAGGGAGTTCTGACATGCAACTGGCACGCAAACTCATCCTGATCGTCCTCGGCATCATCTGGCTCATCCCCATCTATCTGATGGTGATCAACGCCGCCAAGCTGTCGTCCGATTACGGCAACGCCACGGTCTGGATCCCGACGGATCTCAGCGGGCTGCTGCAGAACTTCGCGGATGCGCTGGACCGGGGACGCATCGCCCGCGGCCTCACCTCGACCTTCATCTACTCGATCGTCTCACCGCTCATCGCCGTGATCGTGGGCGCGATGGCGGGCTTCGCGATCGTCGCGCTCAAGGTCAAGCGCGCCTTCATGTGGTTCGTCCTCATCTTCAGCGCGACCGTGTTCCCGATCCAGATGGTGCTCATGCCGCTGTTCATCGGCTACGTGGAGGTCGGCATCTTCGACTCTCGCCTTGGCATGATCCTCATCTACACCGTGATCTCAGTGCCGTTCTCCGCGTTCGTTCTGCGAAACTTCTTCTCCGGCATCGCCCACCAGGTCTACGAGGCCGCCGCCCTGGACGGTGCCAGCGCGTTCCAGACCTTCTTCCGGATCTACCTGCCGATGTCCAAGTCGGCGCTGTTCGCAGTGTTCATCCTCCAGGCCACGTTCATCTGGAACGACCTGCTCCTGGGCCTGTCCCTGTCGCAGGACCAGGACGTCCGTCCCGTCATGACGACGCTGGCTGCGATGCAGACCACCTACGGCGGCTCCACCATGCCCGTCGTTCTGGCCGGCGGCCTGCTGGTCTCGCTGCCCACCATCGTCTTGTTCCTCTTCACCCAGCGCTATTTCACGCAGGGCCTCGCGCTCGGTCAGTACTAGGAGATACATGTCCATCCCCACAGTTGAGAGCTTCACCAGCGCCACCGTCGGTGACCGCTACGACGACATGATCAACCCGTCAGGTCTCACGAACCACGTCGTGGTGGCGCAGGTCGACCACGACGTCCTTGCCGTGCGCTCGGTCAACATGCCCCCCGTCTCCCAGGGCGACTGCGTCACGGGCCGCCTCTACCTCGACGGACGGCTCGCGCAGAGCTATGGGGAGCCGGTTGAGCACGCCTGGCGTCCCGACCGCGTGACCCGGGCCACCGAGATCAATGGATGGCGGATCGAGACGGTGACGGTGGTGCCGCCCGGTCACCCCGGGGTGGCGGTGCAGATCTCCGTCACCAACACAGATCCCCAGGAGCGGGACCTCGATCTGGGTGTGTGGATCGACTCCGAGGTGGTCAAGGCCGTGCCGTGGCGTCGCGCTGAACCGCCCCGAGGGCACAACAAGCAGTCCCGCGAGGGGGCCAGGCGCAGAGGGCGGCCCGCGTCGCCGCCGAAGGGCATGGCCTTCTTCGGGGCGCTGGAGCCGACGGCGGACGTCTCCTGCCTGCAGGGACTCATCGACGTCGACGGTGCGGACGTGGAGGACACCTCCACTGTGGATCGGATGATCCGCGTCCGATCGAGCGTCGCGCCGGGGGAACACTGGCGCGGGGCGTTCGTGCTGGTGATCGGAGACGAGGGCGCCGACGTCGACGCCTCCTTCGACGCGATCGCCGCCGATGTCGACGGCGCTGTCGCCTCCGCGGAGGCCGAGTGGAACCGCGAGCTGGAGGACCTGTTCAGCACCGACGGAGACCTCACCTCCGGCTCGCTACCGGTCCTCGAGACCAGCAACGACGCGCTGCGCCAGCTTTACTGGTGGGGAGCCATGGGGGTGCTGTGGTTCCGGCGGGAGAACCCGGCCGGTGTGCGGAGGCGCCACTATGACACGCTGATGCCGAAGTACTGGCAGACCACCACGTTCATCTGGGATTACTCGCTGTCCTCGCTCGTGCATGCGCTGAACGACCCGGAGGAGATGCGCGAGCAGATCCTGCACTGGATCGGCCTGGACATCAACGAACATTTCGGCACCGAATGGCTGACCGGCGGGCCGGCCGGCAACTGGTACTCGGTCAACCAGTACGCGATGGTCCGGCTCGTCAACGACTACGTCAACGCCACCGGTGACGTCGGCTTCCTCGACCATCGGGTCGACGGCGGCCAGACGGTGGGCGACCACGTGCGGGAGTGGGCCGTCGAATGGCGCAACAAGCGGGTGGGCTCACCCCTGGCCGACTACGGCGAGATCGACAACCTGCTGGAGTGCGTCTCGACGTACGTGCACGAGGTCGCCTCCCTCAACGCCGCGAACGTCTGGTGCATGCGTACCGCCGCCGCCCTCACCCGCCGTCAGGCGGGGCTGAGCGGGTCCGCCGATACCGCTCTGGCGAAGGAGGCCGACGCTCTGGAGAAGTCAGCCGACCAGCTCATCCCCGAGATCATCAACCTCTACCGTCGGGGCGAGGGGTTCTTCAACGCCCGCCATCCCGACGGCACCCTCGTTCCGGTCATGCACTGCTACGACTTCTCGACGGTCGGCACCACCATCGCGCACGATCTTCCGGACTCCGCTCGGAAGCAGATGGTCCGCTTCTTCGTCGAGCATCTCCGCACGCCGTCGTGGATGCGTGCGCTGTCCGCCTCGGACAGCAACGCGGGGTTCTCCGTTCGCCCCGATCACCAGTGGAACGGGGCCTATCCGGCCTGGCCCGCGGATTCAGCTCGGGCGGCGATCCAGCTCGGCAGCCCCGAGACCGTCGCCGAGTGGCTCCCCGGGCTCGCCCGGAGCACGCGCCAGGGGCCACCCGGGCAGGCACACATGGTCGAGGAGGTCGTCGACCTCGTCGATGGTGGATCGAGGAAGGCACCTCCCCACTTCCCCTACCTCACCGACTGGGCGTGCTCGTCGGCCGGGGCGTGGTGCGAGCTCGTGATCGAGTCGATCTTCGGTGTTGCGCTGGGCCCGGACGGTTCCGTGACCGCCCGGCCGGTGCTCGAGCATTTCGATCCGGAGGCGCGGCTGATCGGGCTCCGCATCGCCGGGGTGACCTACGACGCCGATGCGGACGGGGTGCGACGCCGCGAGGAGGAGTCGGCCAGCTGATGTGGCGGATGCGAAACCCCCGGATGGACTACGCCTGGGGGTCGGCGGCTGCGATCCCCGAGTTCCTCGGCGAGGAACCGACAGGCCGTCCCGTCGCGGAGGTCTGGATGGGCGCGCACCCGAAGGCGCCGTCGAGCCTGGTGGACTTCCACGGCGCCGACGTGCCGCTCGACGTGGCCATTCGTGACCACCCCGAGGAACTGCTGGGGGCCGATGTTCTCACCAGGTTCGGCCCACGGCTGCCCTTTCTGGTCAAGCTGCTGGCGGCCGGGAAGCCGCTCTCGCTGCAGGTCCATCCCGCCGCCGATCTCGCCGCTGAGGGCTTCGCCCGGGAGGAGGCCGCCGGCCTTCCGCTGGAGGCCTCCGAACGGACCTTCAAGGACGAGCACCACAAGCCCGAGGTGATGATCGCCCTGGCGCACACCGAGACATTGGCAGGACTGCGCCGGACGGACGCGAGCGGGGCGCTCCTCGAGCGGATCGGCGGGCCGTGGGCGCGGCGCGTGTCTGGCCTCCTCGACGAGGACGATCTCCGCCCAGCCCTGAAGGCACTCCTCTCCGGGGACGCGTGGGCCGCACATCGCTCTGCGGTCCTGGCCCGCTGCGCTGAACTGGGGGAGGAGGATCGCGCCTACGCACTGGTTGGAGAGTTGGACCGGCACTTTCCGGGCGACAGCGGTGCTGCGGCTCCGTTGATGCTGAACGTCGTCCACTACGGGCCGGGTGAGGCTCTGTTCGTGCCCACCGGCCAGATCCACGCCCACATCTCCGGGTTCGGAGTGGAGGTGATGGCCGCCTCGGACAATGTCATCCGCGCGGGGCTGACTCCCAAGCACATCGACCGGGAGGCGCTGTTCGAGGCGTTGGCGCCGACGCCCGCGGAGCCGCTGCTGAAGCAGACGGTCGAGGGATCGCCCCTGGCGCTCCCAGCCGATGAGTTCCAGGTGGTGGTCGGGGAGGGGGCCGTCCCCGCGAGTCCGGCGGCCCGCATCATCGTGACGCTCGCCCCCGGCGCCGTGGCGGGCCTCGGCGATCTGGGTCGGGGTGCCGGCGCGTTCATCGAGCCGCTCGCGGAGACTCGGGCGGGTGGCCGAGCCCTGACGGTCAGCGTGCCGGCGATAACTGGCGGGCCCTGAACGGCGTCGAATATCGCCGCTTGTCAGCGCGGCGCCCAGGCGTGGGTGAAGATGGGCCCATGCGATCCATCTGGTTTGATCTTCATTCCGACTCCGCCCGGCCCTCGGGCGCCAGGCTCGACGGGCTGAAAGCCCAGGTCGTCGTCGCCGGGGCCGGCCTCACCGGGCTCGCCACCGCCGTGCTGCTGGCACGGTCGGGGCAAGAGGTCATTCTCCTCGAGGACCGGCGCGTGGGGGCGGTCACCACCGGGCACACCACCGCGAAGCTCTCGCTGCTCCAGGGGAGCGTCTACTCCGAGATCCTCAAGCGGAACTCCGAGGAGGTCTTGGCCGCGTACCTCGAGGGCAACCGGGAGGGGCAGGCGTGGCTGACCCGGTACATGGACGACCGGGGAATCGCGTATCAGCGCAGGGACGCCTGGACCTTCGCGATGACGCAGGACGGCCTGAAGGATCTCGGCGCCGAGTTCGACGCCTGCCACGCCGTCGGACTGGACCTCCAGCAGCCTGCGGAGACCGAACTTCCCTTCCCTGTGGAGGGGGCGCTCCGGCTGCCGGATCAGGTCCAGATCGACCCGGTGGCCGTGCTGGAGTCCCTCAGGACTGAGTTCGTCGAGCACGGCGGCAGGCTGTTCGAAGGCGTCAGGGTGACCGACGCCACCTCGTCGTCGCCGGTGGAGGTGACGACCACCCGCGGGACCGTCACGGCCGGCCGCCTGGTCCTGGCCACCGGCTCCCCGATCCTCGACCGGGGCGGCCACTTTGCGAAGCTCGTGCCGCAACGCTCCTACGTGACCACCTACCGGGTGCCGGGTGCCATCCCTCAGGGGATGTACCTGAGCGTCGACGAGCCGACGCGCTCGCTCCGCACCGTCCCGACGCCGGACGGCGAGCTGCTGATGGTCGGCGGGAACGGGCACATCACCGGGCGGGCGGACTACGAGTCGCTCGCCGTCGAGGACCTCGTCGCGTGGACGACCCGCTACTTCCCGGGCGCCGAGTTGACCCACTCGTGGTCGGCGCAGGACTACCAGCCGCATGACCGGCTCCCGTTCGCCGGCCCCCTTCCGCGGGGCGGGGGCGCCATCTACGCTGCCACCGGCTTCAACAAGTGGGGGATGGCCAACGCCATCGCAGCGGCGTTGAACCTCAGCCAGCAGATCCTCGGCGGGTCCATGGAATGGGCCGACACGCTGAACAACCGCCCGGTGCAGCCCCGCACGATGATGACGGGGATCAAGGAGACCGCAGGAGTGGCCGGAGAACTGGTCAAGGAGTGGGCGACGGCGGAGCTCAAGGCGCTCCCGGACGAGCCTCCGGAGGAGGGCGACGGCGTCGTCGGCCGCGACGGCGTGCAGCCCGTTGGCATGTCGACGGTGGACGGCGAGACCTGCAAGGTCTCAGGAGTGTGTACCCACATGGGCGGGGTGCTGCGCTGGAACGACGCCGAGCGCTCCTGGGACTGCCCGCTCCACGGTTCGCGCTTCGCAGCCGACGGCACCAGGCTCGAGGGGCCCGCGGTGGAGGATCTGGAGAAGCTCGGCTAGCCCGGGTGGTGCGGCCGGCGACGGCCGCGTGTGAGCGCCAGAAAAAAAAGTTTCCGGGTGCTGTTGACATTCGCGGAGTGATACGTTTAGCCTTCGTTATACGCATAACCAAGGCGGAGGGATTCGATGAAGAATCGGCCAACCATGAACGACGTCGCAGCTGAGGCCGGCGTCTCACAGGCGACTGTGTCCATGGTTCTCAACCAGTCACAGGCCGGACGCGTGTCCGCCGAGACGTCGCAGCGGGTGCTCGATGCGGCGAAGAAGCTGGGGTTCCGCACCAACGTCCATGCCAAGGTGCTCCGCGAGGGCAAGTCGCGCATGATCGGGCTGATCGGTGACGAGGTCGCCACCACGCCGTTCGCCGGGGAGATGATCCTCGGCGCGCAGCAGGAGGCGTGGCGACGGGGGCACGTGCTGCTCACCGTCGACACGGCGGGCGACTCGCGCCTTGAGCAGGCCGCCATCTCCATGATGCAGAGCTACCGGGTCGCGGGCGTCATCTACGCCGCCATGTATCACCGCCGCCTCGACGTGCCGACGGGGCTGTCGGGGATCCCCACGGTCTGCCTCAACGCGCAGGATCCCGCAGGGAGCGTGACCAGCGTCTTCCCTGACGAGGAGGCGGGCGGCCGGGCAGCGGCCCGCGTGCTGCTGGAGGCGGGGCACCGCGACATCGGCATGATCAATATCGGCCCCGAAGGCTCGACCCTCCCCGCCGCCAGCGGTCGCCTCAAGGGTTTCATCGAGACGCTCGACGCCGAGGGGGTGCCGTTTCGCGCCGAGTGGCTGCGCTTCGGCACCGGTGGCTACGAGGACGGGCTCCGAGGAGGTCTTGAACTCCTGACCCTGGAGCAGCGCCCCCGGGCGATCTTCTGTGCCAACGACCGGACCGCGCTCGGTCTCTACTACGCCGCGGAGCGGCTGGGGCTCTCGGTCCCCGACGACGTCAGCGTCGTCGGGTTCGACAACCAGGCTTTGCTGACCCCCATGTTCCAACCCGCCCTCACGACGTTCCAGCTCCCGCTCGCGGAGATGGGGCGCCTCGCGGTCGCCGAAGTCCTGAACCGTGGTTCGGAGACCAAGCGTCTCGCCGTCGAATGTTCCCCTCAACTCCGCCAATCCGTCGCGTCCGTGAAGGTCTACTCATGACGTCCATCTCCACCACAACCACCGCGCCCGAGCCCACCTCGGCGCTCGATCCAGGCCCGACGCGACGCCGCGTCTCACGGCGGAGGTCGATCCTCCGATCGTGGCAGTTATACGTATTACTGCTGCCGGGCATCATCTACCTCCTCATCTTCAAGTACTGGCCGATGTACGGAGCGCAGATCGCGTTTCGCAACTACAACCCGGCCGACGGGTTCACCGGCAGCCCCTGGGTCGGTCTGCAGCACTTCGAGCGCTTCATCAACTCGTTCCAGTTCCGCGACCTGCTGGTCAACACCCTGACGATCAACACCGTCGGGCTCCTCGTGGCGTTCCCGGTACCGATCATCCTGGCGCTCATCGTCAACCAGCTGCCCTCGGAGCGGTTCAAGAAGTTCATCCAGACGGTGCTGTACTCGCCGTCGTTCATCTCCGTCGTTGTCGTCGTCGGCATGATCTTCCTGCTGTTCAGCCCCAGCTCCGGCATCGTCAACAACGTCCTCACCCTGTCCGGCGCTGAGCCCGTCTTCTTCATGGGCGACCCAGAGTGGTTCCGGCCCCTCTACATCGGCTCGGACGTCTGGCAGAACGCCGGCTTCTCGATGATCATCTACCTCGCGGCGCTCACGGCCATCGACCCGTCGCTCCACGAGGCCGCCAAGATGGACGGGGCGAACAAGTTCCGCCGAATCTGGCACATCGACATCCCAGGCATCCTGCCCGTCGTCACGATCCTCTTCGTGCTGGCCATCGGCAACATCTTCAACCTCGGCTTCGAGAAGGTCTACCTGATGCAGACCCCGCTCAACCTCGAAACCTCCGAGATCATCAACACCTACGTGTACAAGGCGGGCCTCCAGCAGGCGCAGTTCAGCTACTCCGCTGCGATCGGGCTGTTCAACTCCGTCCTCAACCTCATCCTTCTCGTGACGTTCAACTATGTCGCCAAGAAGGCCAACCAATCGTCCCTCTGGTGAGCTCCATGACTACGACATCAGCGCCCCTGGCCGCCTCGTCCTCCTTCGAGAAGCGCGACGGCTTCCTCAGCCGCATCGCCGACCCCACCTTCAACATCGTCACGGTCGGGCTGCTTCTGCTCGCCGCGGCGGCGATCATCTACCCGCTCTACTTCATCGTCATCGCGTCGGTGAGCGACCCCAACCTCATCGCACAGGGCAAGGTCTGGCTCTTCCCGCAGGGCTTCACGCTGGAGGGCTACGAGACGCTCTTCAAGAACGACGCCCTGGTGCGCGGCTTCGGCAACTCGCTGCTCTACACCGGAGTCGGCACGCTGGTCAGCGTCTCGATCATCCTGTGCACCGGCTACGCCCTGTCCCGCCGCGACATGCCCGGACGCAACTTCTTCATGATCCTGTTCATCATCACGATGTTCTTCGACGGCGGCCTGATCGCCCGCTACCTCGTCGTCCGCGACCTCGGCCTGCTCAACACCATGTGGGCAGTGATCCTGCCCGGCGCCGTCGGCGTCTGGAATCTGATCATCGCCCGCACCTTCTTCGAGACCAACGTCCCGGCGGAACTCCGCGAAGCCGCCCAGATCGACGGCGCCAACGACTTCCGCTTCTTCTTCAAAGTGGCGCTACCCCTGACCAAGCCCCTGATCGCGCTGATGGCCATGACCCACATCGTGGCGTACTGGAACTCCTACTTCGACGCGATGATCTACCTCAACGACGAATCGATGTACCCGCTGCAACTGGTGCTGCGCAACGTGCTCATCCAGTCACAGGCCTCCGCCTCCCTGGACACCGGCTCCATCGACTCCTACGCCGCCGCCCAGCGTCTGGGCGAACTGATCAAATACGGAATGATCGTCGTCTCCACGGTGCCCCTGCTCATCATCTTCCCCTTCCTCCAGAAGTACTTCGTCAAGGGCGCCACCCTCGGCGCGCTCAAGTGACCCAATCCACCCCCGAAAGGAAACAACCATCATGATCAAGCGCCGCAGCCTCCTGGCTGGATTCGCCGCTCTCGCTGTGTCCGGCATCGTCGCCGGCTGCTCCAACGGTTCCTCCGACGGCAACCTCCCCGCCGACGAATCCGACGCGTTCGGCTTCAAGGCCGAAGGCCTCCCCATCGTCGAGAAGACCCTGCCGCTCACGTTCTCCGGCACCAAATCCGCCCTCGCGCCCGACTACGAGACGATGGAACTGGTCCAGCGCTGGAAGAACGACACCAACATCGACATCACCTGGGACAACCTCCCAGACAACGTGTACGCAGAACGCAAGAACCTCATGCTCGCCTCGGGTGACCTGCCCGACGCGCTGTTCAACACGGGCCTGAGTGACGCTGAGGTCGTCACCAACGGCTCCAACGGCACCCTCATCCCGCTTGAGGGACTGATCGACGAGCACGCACCTATCCTCAAGGGCATCCTCGACAAGCGCCCCGACATCCGCGGGGCCATCACCGCCTCTGACGGCCACATCTACACGTTGCCCGCAGTGGAGGAACTCGGCATCCTCGCCTTCCCGAACTTCCTGTTCGTGAACAAGACCTGGCTCGACGAAGCCGGCCTCCCGGTGCCCACCACCATTGATGAGTACGAGGCGGCCCTCCGCGCCTTCAAGGAGCGCGGCCAGGGCACCATCCCGCTGTCGTTCCGGGTGGATTCCTTCGCCGCCAACGTGGCAGACCTCATCGCGGCCATCGGTGGCCTGCCCGACAACAACGACCACCGCATCGTCCAGGACGGCAAGGTCATCTTCACTGCTGTGCGCGACGAATGGCGCACCGCCGTCAAGAAGCTCGGTGAGTGGTACCAAGAGGGCCTCATCGACCCTGAGAGCTTCTCGCAGGACGATCCCACCTACCTCGCCAAGGGCAAGGCCGACCCGATGAGCCTCGGTTCGTTCATCTGGTGGGAGATGAAGGAGGCTGTGGGCGAGGACCGCGTGGCCGACTACGCGCACGTCGGCGTGCTCAAGGGCTTCGACGGCAAGCAGCGGGCCTCGGTGTCGAACTACGCCGAGATCAACAGGGGCGCGTTCGCGATCACCAGCGCCAACAAGTACCCGGCCGCCACCATGCGCTGGGCCGACCGCCTGTACGACCCGGTCATGTCGGCGGAGACCCGCTGGGGCCCGATCGGCGTGACGCTGGAGGAGAACGCCGACGGCATCCTCGTCCAGATCCCCGCCAAGGCGGGCGAGTCCGAGGGCGAGCGTCGCCAGAAGGTGGCGCCGGGCGGCCCCTGCATCACCACGCGCGAGCACTTCGAGACCGTTGTGGCCCCCGAGCCCCGCGCCAAGGAGCGCCAGGAGATGGTGGCCGAGTTCTACGAGCCCTACCGCGCCAACGACGCCTACCCGCCGGTCATGCTGAGCAACGAGGAACTTCAGCAGATCAACGATCCGCAGACGGAGATCAACACTCTCGTCGGCCGCAAGTTCGCTACCTGGATCGTCGAGGGAACCATCGACGCCGAATGGGACGCCTACGTCGCCCAGCTCGAGCAGATGGGCCTGTCCAAGGTCATGGAGGTCTACCAGGCCGCCTACGACCGCTACAAGAGCGCCTGATCACCCACCAGTCAGAAAAGGTCTGATCGATGCACGACACCCCCCACTACCGCCCCGAGTTGCACTTCACCCCCGAAGGCACCTGGATGAACGACCCGAACGGGTTGCTCTTCCACAAGGGGCGCTACCACCTGTTCTTCCAGAACAACCCGACCGGGCGCACCTGGGGAAACATCAGTTGGGGGCACGCCGTCTCGACCGACCTCCTCACCTGGGAGGAACTGCCGGTGGCCATCCCCGCCACTGCCGAGGAGATGGCCTTCTCCGGCTCCGTCGTCTGGGACCGACTGAACACGTCGGGCCTGGGCGACGGACCGGAGGGTCCGCTGGTGGCCCTGTTCACCAGCTCCTACACCGCCCTCGACCCGAGCCGGCCCGGGCAGCAGGCCCAGTCGATCGCCTACAGCGTCGACGACGGCCTGACCTGGACCCGCTATGACCGCAACCCCGTGCTCGAGCGTGGATCGTCGGACTTCCGCGACCCGAAGGTGTCGTGGCATGAGCCCAGCGGGCGATGGGTGATGGTCACGGTGGAGGCCGTCGACCGGCAGGTCCTCATCCATTCGTCGGCCGACCTTCTCACCTGGACCCACGAGAGCAGCGTCGGGCCGCTTGGGGAGGAGGGGCTCCTGTGGGAGTGCCCCGACCTTGTCGAGGTGCCGGTCGAGGGCACTGCGACCTCGCGCTGGGTTCTCCTGCTCAGCACCAACCCGGGCGGGTTCTCCGGCGGATCCGGGATGCGCTACCTCGTCGGCGACTTCGACGGCGCCAGCTTCGCCCCGGATGAGGCAGGGTGGCGGTGGCTGGACTATGGACCCGACTTCTATGCGGCCGTCTCGTTCCACGGCCTGAGGGACCCGTTGATCCTCGGGTGGATGAGCAACTGGTCCTACGCCAACGACACCCCCACCCATCCGTGGCAGTCGGCGATGACGCTCGCCCGCCGGGTCACGCTCGTCGAGACGGAGCTCGGGCCGGTCCTTCGGCAGAGGCCGGTCCTCCCCGAGGTCATCCCCGCCGGGGTGATGCGGGTGGACGTCGAGCTGTCCGAGGGCGACGCGCTGATCCTCGAGTCGGGTTTCGGGGAGTTCTCAAGCCGCTGCGTGGTGCACCGTGGCGCGGACGGGGCACTGGTCGTCGACCGCAGCGACGCCGATCCGCACGCGGTCCACACCGGATTCCCTGCCACGTCACCCATCCCGCTTCCCGCGGGGCCCGTCTCGGGGGTCCTCATCGAGGACCACGGCCTCATCGAGCTCTTCCTCCTCGACGGCCTCGTCACCGTCGCGCTCCAGACCTTCCCCCACCCGGGGCCGGTCCGGGTGCGTCAGCTCGGCGCCGACGACAGGGCGCGGGCCACGTCGTCGCCCGCCTGAGCGATGACGTCCAGGTCGCCGACCACGATGAGCCGGTCGGTGGCACGGGAGAGGCCGACGTACATGCGTTCCTTGAACCGTTCGCCGGTGCCGTCCTCGTTGACGCACAGCACCACGGCCCGCCGCTCGAGGCCCTTGAAGCCGAGGACGTGCCCGTAGAAGACCAACTCCTCGTCCCAGAAGGTGTCCCAGTAACCCTTCTGGCCCTGGAGCTCCTGACGGCTCACCTGCTCCGGGTGTCGCCGGCCGGTGGTCAACAGCGCGACATGGCCCTCGTGCCAACCCTCGTCCAGCAGCGCCTCCACCATGTCGTCGGCGACGCTGACGGCGTCCTCGGGTGAGGTCTGGATGTGCGACACCTCCGGACCGTCGCCGCCGTCGAGCCGCATGCGCATCAGGGCCAACGGCTGAAACACCTTCGCGATCTGCCGGGTGTTGCGCAGGTTGTGATCCAGCACGAGGGAAACCAGGGGCACGGGAGGGCGGCCGAAGCGTTTGAACAGACGCTGGCCCTCGTCGGAGAAGACGAACAGCCCCCCGTCCTCCTCGTCCCGCAGGGAGGTGATGAGCGGATCCCACCAGGTGTCCGCGAAGTCCTGCGCCTCGTCGACGACGAACGAATCGAACCGCTGCTTGGGAGGCAGGACGGCCGCCCGCTCAGTCATCAGGTGGGGAAGCCGCTCCTCCCAGAAGGCGTGATCATCCCGCGAACCCGACGCGATGCCCCACTGGTTGGCGAGGTCCTCGAACGTGCCGACGAACGCGGGCCTGTCCTTGTAGTGCCAGGTGGCGACGACGCGGCGGAAGTGGCTCGCCAGACCGATCGAGTAACACACGAGCGCGACCCGCTCACGCTCACCTGCCCGTCCGCCGGCGAGATGCCGGGCCTTGATCAGTGCCAGCGCCGTCTTGCCGCTGCCCGCACCGCCTCGGACCTCGACCCTCCGGAGCATGCGGATGGCGTCGATGATGAGGCCCTGTTCCTGGGTGAGCCGGTCGGCGCGCGCCTGCCGCTCGTCGGAGGCCGCCTCGACGTCTGGCGCGGCGTCGGTGCCGCGGGCCGTCAGGATGTCGATCAGTACGTCGCACGCCTCCTCCGAAGGGGGAGTGCAGTGCGTCTCGTACCCCGGCGGTACGGTCCGCAGCCGCTCGGCCAGGCAGGGGAGGTCGATCTTGTCGTGGATCATCCAGCGCGGGCAATCCGGGAGGGACAGGTCGGGGCCCAGTTTCGTGAACGGGGTGACGACCCCGTGCAGGAAGCGCGCCCGGCCGAAGGACCGCGTGGTCCAGCGCAGATCGGAGCTGAGGTAGGACCACAAGGCGTAGCGGGTGTCGCGGGCCTGGGCCACCGGATCGATGGCGACGGTCCCACCGTCTCGTTGCATCGTCCAACGGCCGTCGGTGAGCCCCACCCCCGAGCCCTTCACCTCGAGGACGGCGACGCCTGTGCCGGGCATGACGACGATGAGGTCGGCCTCGTGATCCTTCTTCTCGTCGGTCAGTCGGTAGTTGGCGATCAGCGTGTCGTCGGGTCGAAGAGTCTCCCGCAGTGCGCTCCACACGACGCGCTCGGACTCCGTCGTGAACAGCGGGTCCTCAGGTATCAAGTGCGGCATGGGGCCACGCTAGCGGCGCCGCGACCGCTCGGCAGCGTCTCCGCTCAGCCTGGCTCAACGCTCCTGGCGCAGCCGCGCCTCCTCCTTCAGCACCTTCTGATGGGTCTCGCGCTCGCGCACCAGCCAGTCCGGGGGGTCGGCGAGCAGTTCGCCGATCTCGTCGGCGGTGAGCGCCTCCGTGACGCCAGCCCGGGCGAGCCCCGACCTCGAGACTCCGAGCTTCTGGGCGACGACGTCGCGGGGGAAGGGCCCGTTGCGGCGAAGCTCGATCAGCCAGGCCGGGGGATTGTCGCGGAGCTCGTCCAACTCGTCTCGGGTGAGCGAGGCGGTGCGGAACTCCTCGGGCGCGGCGGGCAGGTAGATGCCCAGCTTGGCGGCGGCCGTGGCCGGCTTCAGGGTTTGGCTCATGCCCCGAGCATAGAGCGCGAATCCTTAGCGTGGATCCAGGCTTAGGTGCCGGCCCATCGAGGCGACTCGTGACGCTCCCCACGCGTAGGCGTGGAGTAGCCTCGGCGTCGTGACCGATCGCCAGCCACCAGCACCAAACGTGCTCCGCGTCGGCTTCGTGCCCGGGGTCACCCTCACCAAATGGCGCCGTATCTGGGCCGAAAGGTTCCGCCAGCCGCTCGAGGTGGTCGAGGTGGAGCAGGACAACCAGCGTCGGGCCCTGCTGAGCGACGACGTCGACATGTGCTTCGTGCGCCTCCCCGTCGATAGGGAGGGTCTGCACGTCATCCCCCTCTATGACGAGCAGCCGGTGCTCTGGCTGAGCAAGGACCACCTGCTGGCCGCGCTCGACGAAGTGACCGCCGACGACCTCGCCGACGTCCGCGTCATCCACGACTCCCAGCCCGAGAGCATCGAGTTGGCCGCCTACTCGGCGGCCGTCCTTCGAGTGCCGATGTCGATCGCCCGCACTGGTAGCCGCAGGGACATGCTGTATCTCCCGGTCGTCGACGCCGAGCCCACCACGATCGGGCTGGCGTGGCTGACGGACAACCCCAACCCGCTGATCGAGGAGTTCATCGGAGTGGTGCGGGGGCGCACGGTCAACAGCACCCGCACGACGCAGGCCCGTGGCGGGGTCGAGAGCCCGCAGCGGCCGCGGAAGAACCCCGCTCCGGGAGGGCCAGCCTCCAAGACGCGGGGCGCCAAGCGTCCCCGGCGTCGGTAGTGGGGCGGTGCGCCCCACCCGCGCGTCGCGACTCAGGGAGCCTCTGCGATCGCGCATGCGCTTGTCAACCGCATGCATAGGTCAGCGCGTCGGGCAGCGGAAGTGCCCGCCACCCGCTGTAGCCTGACCTCATGAAGAGGCTCCGCGCGCTGGTGCTCAGCACAGAGCGCAGCAGGGGCGCGCTCTCGGCCGTCCGGTCGCTCAGGCAATCCGGCTGGACTGTCGGCGTCGGTACCCCGACGGCGCACGGCATGCTCTCGGCCTCCCGAGCGGTATCGGCGGCCCACCTCGTGCCGAAGCCCCGCGGCCAGGCCCGCGATTTCGTCGCCGCCACCAACCAGGCCATCGCGGCTGGTGGCTACGACGTCTTGTTCGGCGGCACCGACGACTTCATGGCCGCACTGTCCGCCTACCGCGGCGACCTCGACGCGGCGGTGGCCCACCCCGACTATCCGGCGGTCCGGAGCGCGCTGGACAAACTCGAACTCACCCGGCTGGCTGGCGAGGTTGGACTCTCGGCACCGCGGACCCACGCGGCCACCGACGACCTGCGTCGATCGTGGCGTGGCGCCGTCGTCGTCAAGTGCCGGTCGCACTGGACCCCGGGGCGCACCAAGGCGCACCGGATCGAGACCAAGCTGTATCCAGACATGGACTCCGCCTGGCCGCGCATCGAACACATCCGCGCCGCCGGCGAGGAGGCCATCGTGCAGGAGGCGATCGACGGGCGGCTCAGCGCGCTCATCGGTGTCTACCGCGACGGACGCCTGGACGCGCGCGTTCAGCAGGAAGCCTCAGCTGTGTGGCCGATCCCCAGTGGAGTGTCGACCCGGGCCGTGACGGTCCCCGTCGACGCAGACCTGGCTCGACGCAGCGAGGCGCTCCTCGAGCGGCTCGGCTGGTCAGGGCTCGTCGAACTCCAGTTCCTCACCGGCGCAGACGGTCTGCCCAGGCTCATCGACCTCAACGGGCGCTTCTTCGGGTCCATGTCGCTGACCAACGCCGCGCGGCCGGGCGTGCCCGACCTCTGGGGGCGCTGGACCCTCGGTGGACCGGTCGATCCTCTGTCGGATGCCCCGCCCGGGCATCGCTACACATGGCTGGCGGGTGACCTCCGCCGCGCCAGGGTCGAACGCAGGGGTGGCCTGGCCAGGGACCTTCTCGGCACCCTGCGGTGGGCCTCTTCCGCGACGGACAGCGTCCTCAGCGTCCGTGACCTGCCACCGGCGTTGCAGCTGGTGACCGACCGGTTCACCCGCGAGGACGCCGTCGACCCCGGCGCACCTGCCGAAGTGCGTCACGGAACACGGCTAGCTCCGGGCTGCGCAACATAACCAGACCGGCCGCGTAGACCCCCACCACCGCAAGGCCGATGGCAAGGGCACTGACGAGCGCCGGCAGGTCGTCGGTCACGTGCCGTGCTGCCCACCCGGCCCCGCTCGACGCCACCGCCAGGCCTGTCGCCCGACCGAGAAGCCCGGCGGCGGGGCGGAGCGCCACGCCGTCGTGCCGTCGACGGAGCAACCAGGTGTTGAGCACCGCGGCCGCGCCGACCGAGATCGACGTGGCGAGCGCGATCCCCGCGGCCCCCATCACAGGGGCGAGCAGCAGGTCTCCCGCCAGATTGAGCACCATCGCGAAGACCCCGATGGTCACCGGGGTGCGGGAGTCGCCGACGGCGTACGACGCGCGGACCATCAACAGCCGGATGCTCAGGGCCAGGAGGGCGGGCACGTACCAGACCATCGCGTCCGCGGTCTGGGCCACGGCGTCGCTGTCGAACGCTCCGTACCCGAAGACGATGGCGACGGCAGGCTTGGCGGCGATGATCAGCACGACGCTGATCGGCGTCAGCACCGTGATGATCAGCGCGAGCCCCCGCCCGACCAGGCGCCGGACCTCGGCGCGGTCCTTGGCCGCCGCCCCGAGCGCGGGGTAGAGGGGGACCAGCAGGGAGGCGACCAGGAGGGTCTGCGGCAGGTCGATCAGCCGCCACGCGTAGGACAGGGCGGTGATGGTGCCGTCGGCCAACGTCGACCCGACGGCGCGGTCGACCATCGTGTTGACGTTGCCGAGCGCGCTGCCCACCAGCATCGCCGGCATCAGCCGGGCGATCTCCCGGAACCCCGGGTCGGAGACCTCGAGGCGGGGCCGCAGCCTGACCCGGGCGGCGCGCAGGGGGATCAGTTGCAGCAGCAACCGCGCGGCCGACCCGACGACGAACCCGACCGCGAGGGCGGAGATGCCGTACCGGGGGCCGAACAGTCCCGCCGTGGCGATCATCACGATGTTGAACGGGACCCCCTCCAGCGCAGACCAGCCGAAGCGTCCATGGACCTGGGCCAGGCTCGCGAAGAGGTTGGTCCCGGCGACCAAGACCGTCGCGACCAGCAGAATCCGGGTGAGCTGAGCCGTCAGCTCCGCCTGCGGCCCGTCGAATCCCGGAGCGATCGCCGTCGTGACCGGTCCGGCGAAGATGGCCATGAGGATGCCGAGCACGCCCAGCACAAGGACGGTGATGGTAAAGGCCGTGTCGAACCCGCGGTGCCCTGCGCAGCGGTCGGTTTCGCCGGCGGCCTCGCGCGACGTGACCGGCACGGATGAGCGGGCCATGGCACCGGCGACCAGCGCGATGATGATGTTGAGGAGCCCCTGAGCGGCCAGGTACGAGTCGAGCTCCGGGCTGGCGCCGAAGACCGCCGCGATGACGACGTCGCGGACGAACCCCAGGAGCGTGGAGACGAGCGTGAGCGCGGTGACCAGAAGTGCAGCGTTCGCGACGCTCCATCTGCGCTGTGGTGAGCTCATGACGCCTTCGGCTGGGGGACTGAACGTGCGATCCGACCCTACTGGACGGTCGCCTCGCAGTAGAGCTGCCGGGTGTGCGACACAATAGGGCCCGTGAAAGCCAGACGCGCCGCACAGACAGAGGGCATCTCCCCGCTGGCGGTCCTGGGCGCTGTCGTGCTGGTGGTGCTGCTGATCGCCGGTGGCTGGGCGGCCTGGCAGTTCTGGGGGGCCAACCTGGTCGCGGCTGACGACGCGGCCGAGAGCGTGGTGTCGTTGCGCGACGGCTGGTCGGCCTCTCCGGCCGTGCCCGACCCGGACGCCGACCCCGAGGCGCCCCCCGCGGTCAGCCAACCGGCGATGGGCGAGCCGGCGTGGGTGCTGCGGATCCCTCGGTTGAATCTTGAGTGGCCGATCGTCGCGGGCGTCGACGAGGCGGACCTGCGCAACGGCGTCGGCTGGTACCCGTCGACGGCGCTGCCGGGGCAGGCTGGCAACTTCGCCCTGGCCGGGCGGCGCACGACCGAGGGCGCGCCCTTCCGCGATCTGCTGACGCTCGGCGAAGGGGACGAGGTGATCGTCGAGACCAGGGCCGCGGTATTCACCTACACGATCACAGCCGCCCCCGCCGCGTTGACCGTCGCCCGCTCCGAGAGCTGGGTGCTCGACCCCGTGCCAGGCCACACTGACGTCGTGCCCACCCGGGCGCTCATCACCTTGACCACCGAAGAAGACCTTGCGCCGTCCGACGACATCTCCGTCGGGTTCGGCACGCTGACCATGACGGAGACGAAATGACAGATCGCACCGAGCTCATCGAGCACATCAAGCACCTCGCCGTCGTCCACGGCAGGGTGACCCTGGCCTCGGGCAAGGAGGCGGATTACTACGTGGACATGCGCCGCGTCACCCTCGACGGCGCGGCGTCACCGCTCGTCGGACGGGTGATGAACGACCTGGTCTCCGACCTGGAGTTCGACGCCGTCGGGGGGCTCACCCTGGGCGCAGACCCGGTGGCGACCGCGATGCTGCACGCACGTGCCGCGGCGGGCGGCCGGCTGGACGCTTTCGTCGTGCGCAAGCAGAGCAAGGCACACGGGCTGCAGCGCCAGATCGAAGGCACCGAGGTGTCGGGCCGTCGCGTGCTGGTGGTCGAGGATACGTCCACGACGGGCGGGTCCGCCCTGACCGCCGTCGAGGCGGTGCGCGAAGCCGGGGGAGAGGTGGTCGCGGTCGCTGTGGTGGTGGATCGAGGCACCGGCGCGGCCGAGCGTATTGCTGAGGCAGGGCTCGAGTACCGCTACGCCGTCGGATTGGCTGACCTGGGGTTGTAGACGCGGGGGTCCAACGACCCTCTCGTGCCCGCCCGTCGGCAGATCGTAGGAGATGCCCGCCGAGCAGGAAATATGTGGCGGCGAACAGGCTTGTTCGATCGTCGCTGCGCTACCGTGAGTCTCGACCGATAGGAGACTTCCATGCCCCCATGGCTGATTGTGATCATCGTCCTGCTCGTCATCGCTCTCGCGGTGGTCGGCTGGGGCGTCGCCACCTACAACGGCTTCGTGCGCAGCCGTAACCTCATCCAGGAGTCCTGGCGGCAGATCGACGTGGAGTTGAACCGTCGCT
Source organism: Tessaracoccus flavus (assembly GCF_001997295.1). Classification (NCBI taxonomy): domain Bacteria; kingdom Bacillati; phylum Actinomycetota; class Actinomycetes; order Propionibacteriales; family Propionibacteriaceae; genus Tessaracoccus; species Tessaracoccus flavus. Next base: position 2,476,073 of record NZ_CP019605.1, on the reverse strand, counting down.
ACGAGCTGATCCCCAACCTGGTCGAGACCGTCCGCGGCTACGCGGCCCACGAGCGGAACACCCTTGAGCAGATCACGGCGCTGCGCAACAACGCCAGGGCGCTCGCCGGGCAGTCCGGCGGCCAGCCCACCGAGCAGCGCGCCGCCGTCGAGCAGGAGCTGACGCAGGCGGTGCACAACCTGCTGGTGTCAGTGGAGGCCTACCCGGATCTGAAGTCCAACACGAACTTCATCGAGCTGCAGCGCGAGCTGACCGATACCGAGGACCGGATCGCGGCCGCCCGCCGGTTCTACAACGCCAACGTGCGCGACTACAACACGCGCATCGAGTCGGTGCCCAGCAACGTGATCGCGAACTTCGCCAACTTCGAGAAGGCGACGTACTTCGAGGTCAACGATCCGATGGTTCGCCAGGCCCCCGACGTCAACTTCGGGGAGATCTCGCAGCGCCCCGCGGGGGCCCCTGAGCAGCAGCAGATCGACGCCCCCCGTCAGGGCGAGTTCCAGCAGCCGTACCAGGCGCCGCAGCAGCAGCCGGCGCCGCAGCAGCAGCCGGCACCGCAGCAGCAGCCGGCCACCCCTCCCCAGCAGCAGAATCAGCAGGGCGGCTACCAGCCGCCGTTCACCAGCTGAGCGCTCTGCCGAACCCGTAGAGACCCGCCCTCCCCCGGGGCGGGTCTCTACTCGTTTCGGGGCACGCCGTCGTTGCCCGCGCGATCGGGCAGGGGATAGTTGACACTTCAATCATTCTTGGGTAGTGTTGATTTCAACAACCCGGAAAGGACCCCGCTCATGCAGCTCAACGAACTCAACGGCACCTACGTGCTCGACCCCACCCACACCACCCTCTCCTTCGTGACCCGCCACGCCATGGTCACCAAGGTTCGCGGCTCCTTCGAGGAGTTCGAGGGGCAGGCCGTCATCGACGCCGCCAACCCGCAGGCCACCACCCTCGAGGTGAAGATCAACCCGGCCTCGGTCAACACCCGCAACGAGGACCGCGACAACCACGTGCGCTCCGCCGACTTCTTCGACGTCGAGAAGTACCCGACCTGGACCTTCGTCGGCACCAGCTACGCCGTTCAGGGCGACACCGTCGAGGTGACGGGCGACCTGACCATCAAGGACATCACGCGCTCGATCACCATCCCGCTCGAGTACCAGGGCTCGGCCAAGGACCCCTTCGGCAACGACCGGGTGGGCTTCGAGGGCTCGGTGCAGGTGAACCGCTCCGACTTCGGCCTCACCTGGAACGCCGCGCTGGAGACCGGCGGCTTCCTCGTCTCCGACAAGATCACGCTCGAGTTCGAGATCTCGGCCATCAAGCAGGCCTGATCCCTCAAGCAGCGTCAGCGCCCCGGCCCCAACGGCCGGGGCGCTGTCTCTTTCCCCGGGGGACGGGAGGTGCGACGATGGCCTCGAGAGGTGTGCGATGAAGTTCGACGTCAAGAAGGACCGCAAGGATCTCTACCAGCCGCGGGCGGGCGAGATCGTCGAGGCCGACGTGCCGCTCATGCGGTTCCTTGCGATCGACGGCCACGGCGACCCCAACTCGGCGCCGGCCTACGAAAGCGGGCTACAAGCCCTCTATTCCACCGCCTACGCGATCAAATTCGCCTTCCGGGATCGCACGGGCGACGACTTCGTCGTCGGGCCGCTGGAAGGTCTCTGGTACGCCGACGACCCGGCGGTCTTCGCGTCCGGCGAGAAGAGCGAGTGGAAGTGGACCATCATGCTGCCTCTCCCCGACGCCGTCGTCGACGCGGACGCCACCGCCGGGTTCGGGTCGGCCGCTGCGAAGAAGCCGGACCTGCCGATCGCGGAGCTGCGGATCCAGGAGTTGCGGGAGGGGCGTTGCCTCCAGGTCATGCACACAGGCGCCTACGCCGACGAGGGACCGGTCATCGCGCGCCTCCACGCTCGGATGGAGGCAGCGGGTCTTACCTGGAACGGCCCTCACCACGAGATCTACCTGAGTGACCCTCGTCGCGTAGCCCCGGACAAGCTGAGGACGGTCCTGCGGCAGCCTGTTCGTCCCGTGTGAGCCCCGAGCCGGTCGACGGCACGCCAACGGGCAGCACGGAACGCCAACGGGCAGGGGATAACGCCAACGGGCAGCACGGAACGCCAACGGGCAGGGGATAACGCCAACGGGCAGCACGCAACGCCAACCGGCAGGGGAGAACGCCAACCGGCAGGGGATAACGCCAACCGGGAAACGATGATGCCCGCGAGACTCAGCGACGCCCGCGATATCTCAGGGGCGTCCCTGGGTCTTGTCGGCATTAGGTCTTGTCAGTTGGCGTTGGGGCTATCCGCTGGCGTTACTGGCTGTCCGCTGGCGTCGACGCCTCTCAGCTGGCGAGAACTCGTCAGCGTCGGCGTTCACGTGTCTTCCGTTGGCGTTCGGGCAGAACGGGCAAGCGATCTCATGGTCTTCCTTGGCGTCGAAGGTTCGTTGCGGACCCGATGCGTCAGTCAGCACGTTCCGTGCCCGCCCTGGCCCGGAGGATCCAGGGAGCAGAGAGCAGCGCGAATGCTCAGAACTCTTGATCCGTCCGGCATACTTTCGTCCATGACTAACGCCACTACGGAGGGTTCCAAACGCACGCGTCTCGGGGGTAGACCCCGATGACGCCCGTCGTATCTCTGCTTGTCGGAATCGTGGTGGTGCTCGGTATCACCGCAGCCACCGGCTACTTCGTAGCCCAGGAGTTCGCCTACATGGCCGTCGACCGGTCCCAGCTCGGGAGCCGGGCGAAGGCCGGTGACAAGAAGGCCTCCAACACTCTGGAGATCACCCGCCGCACCTCGTTCATGCTGTCCGGGGCCCAGCTCGGCATCACCGTCACCGGCCTGCTGGTCGGCTACGTCGCCGAGCCGCTCATCGGCCAGGCCATCGGCTCGCTCATCTCCGGCGGGGCTCTCACGGCCGTGTCCGTGGCGATCGGCGGGTTCATCGCGATCGCCCTGTCGACCATCATCCAGATGCTGTTCGGCGAGCTCTTCCCCAAGAACTACGCGATCGCGCGCTCGGCGCGGGTGGCCGACGCCCTCACGCCGTCGACGAGGTTGTACCTCAAGCTCTTCGGACCGCTGATCTGGGTCTTCGACAGGTCCGCCGAGCTGCTGCTCCGGGCTCTCAAGATCGAGCCCGTCCACGACGTCGAGTCCGCGGCCTCGGCGGACGACCTCGAACGCGTCGTCGCCGCCTCCCGCGACTCGGGCACGCTCTCCCCGGAACTCGCCGCCATCGTCGATCGCGTCATTGACTTTCCGCGGCGCGATGCCGAGCACGCCATGGTGCCGCGGGTGCAGGTCGACGTGGTCCACGACGACACGCCGATCGGCGAGGTCCGCACCCTGATGGCCACGGGCCACACCCGTTACCCGGTGCTCGACGAGCGCGGCGACGCCATCGGACTCGTGCAGATGGTCGACGTCCTGGACCGGCCGGTCAACGACCCGGCGCCGGTCAGCGCCATCATGCGCGACGCCGTACGCGTCTCGGAGTTCACCGACCTCCCGACGACCGAACAGTTGCTCCGCCAGTCCGGACAGGAGTTGGCCTGCGTGGTCGACGAGTTCGGGTCCTTCGTCGGGATCGTCACGCTGGAGGACCTTGCGGAGGAGATCGTCGGGGAACTGACCGACGAGCACGACCCCGACGACCCCGGCTATCTCCCTCAGGAGGGCGACGGCATCTGGGTCATGCCCGGCGACGTGCACGTCGACGAGGTGGAGCGGGCCATCGGCTTGAAGCTGCCGCAGGGAGACTACGAGACGATCGCCGGGCTGGTCATCCACGCCGTCGGTGACCTGCCCGACGTCGGCGCCGTCATCGACCTGACCCTGGAGCCGAACGTGGCCCAGCTCGCCCTGGACGACGACGCGCCTTCGCGGCACGTCGAGATCGAAGTCCTGGCTGTCGAGCGGCACGTGCCCTCACGGGTCCGGGTCAGCCTCCCCGAAGGAGACAACGCGTGATTCCGCTCGCCATGGGCGGCCTTGCCGTCACTGCCTGGACCGTCATCATCATCGCGCTCAGCGCCTTCTTCGTTGCCGTCGAGTTCGCCCTCATGGCCGCCAAGCAGCACCGCCTGGAGGAGCGAGCCACCACCGCCGCGGGGCGGGCGGCGCTCAAGAACTCCCACGAGCTCACCCTGCTGCTGGCCGGGTCCCAGCTGGGGATCACCGTGTGCACGCTGGCGTTGGGAGCCATCACCAAGCCGGCGGTCCACCACGCGATCACCCCGTGGCTGGAGCGACTGGGGCTCCCGCTGGGTGTGGCCGACGTGGTCAGCTTCGTGCTGGCGCTCATCGTCGTCACCTTCCTCCACCTCGTGGTCGGAGAGATGGCGCCGAAGTCGTGGGCCATCGCCCACCCGGAGGACTCGTCGGTGCTGCTGGCCATCCCGATGCGGATGTTCATGTTCCTGGCGCGCCCGGTGCTCAAAGCGATGAACGCCTCGGCCAACTGGCTGGTCCGGAAGGCCGGAGCCACCCCAGTGGACGGTCTGTCCGCCAGCCAGGACGCCGCCGGGCTGCGGCAGTTGGTCGAGCACTCCGCCAACGTCGGGGCCCTCGACGTGCGCTACCGCGCCTCGCTCACCTCGGTGCTGACGCTTCGCGACCAGAAGGTTCGCGATCTGCTGCCTGAGGGCCAGGAACTCGCGGCCGTCGGGCCCGATGGGACGCTTGCCGATGTGCAGTCGGTGACCCGCCAGCACGGGCACCTGCGCGTGCTCGTGCGGGACGGCGGCACCACCGTCGGCGTCGTGCACGTCCGCGACACGCTGAGCGAACCGGACCTCTCGCGCCCGGCCGTCGAATTGGCCCGACCGCCGGTCTTCGTGCCCGCCGAGCGCGGACTGGCCGCAGTGCTGGCGGAGATCCGCCAGGCCCGCACGCAGATCGCGGTGGTGACCGATGGCGATCGGGAGATCGGTGTCATCACGCTGGCGGACGTGCTGCCTGGGCTCATGCCGTCGGCGATCGTCGAGACGGGGCTGACCGCCACGGCGCCTGAAGTGGCACCGGGGCGGGTGTGAGCGAGGACCCTACGGCGCCGACGGTCGGGGTGGGTCCGCACCCCCTCCCGTGGCCGACCGGTGACCACCTCGACCCTGAGCTGCTGGCTGAGGGCGACCGCCGAAACGTCGTCGACAGGTACCGCTACTGGAAGCTCGAGGCCATCGTCGACGATCTGGACCGGACGCGGGTACCCCTGCACGTGGCGATTCAGAACTGGGAGCACGACTTCAACATCGGATCGATGGTCCGCACGGCCAACGCGTTCAATGTGGCGGCCGTGCACATAGTCGGAAAGAAGAGGTGGAACCGGCGCGGCGCCATGGTGACGGACCGTTACCTCCACGTCGTCCATCACGACGACGAGGCCAGTTTGTTCGAGCATCTGGAGCGCCTCGGCGTGACGCCCGTGGGAGTCGACAACTTTGAGGGCTCGGTCCCACTCGAGGCCGAGCGGTTGCCGGAGCGGTGCTGCCTGATCTTCGGTTCGGAGGGGCCCGGCCTGACCGACGATATGGTCGCCGGGTGCGACCGCCTGGTCGCCATCACCCAGCGCGGTTCCACCCGGTCGATGAACGCCGGCGCGGCCGCAGCGATCGCCATGTACCACTGGTCGCTGCAGCACACCGGCGCGAGCGTGCCCGAGCGCTAGAGTGACGCCCATGCAGTCAGAGCGATTTGCGGTGGGCCTCACCCCGCTGCCGACAGCGGCGCGGGTCACCCGCCAGCGAAGCGCACTGCGGATGCGAATCCTCAGCACCGTGATCTCGATGGCGCTCCTCGTTGCGATCATCTGGTTCCTCGGCCGCGACTGGTCGACGGCGTGGACCGTCGGTTTGGTCATCGCCTGGGTGGCGTCCTCGGCGTTCTGGTTCGTCTTGTCCGTCGTGGGACTGCAGCGGGCGAAGAGGGATCTGGCCAGCATCGATGAAGGGGTGGCGTTCTATCTCGACCCGCAAGGAATCGAGTTCGTGCACCCGACGCCCGCGCGGATCTCCTGGCAGGAGCTGAGCGCGCTCAAGCTGGTCGGTCGCAACTTCGGCGCCGGCCCTTCGATCGTTGCGGAGGCGGGCGGTCGGCGAGTCGCGGGGGTACCCGTGAGCTTCCTCGATGCCAGCCCCGCGGTCATCGACTCAGCCGCACGGGCCTACTCCCTGGGTAGGGCGAACCTGGACACCGCGGCGCTCGACCATCTGCTGTGACCCCGCCCTCCCGCCTCGGGACGTGACCCGATAGGCTTGCCGGGCAAGCTTTCGAAAGAGAAAAGGGGCTCCCATGCCAGTTGCAACTCCTGAGGTCTATGCCGAGATGCTCGACCGCGCCAAGGCAGGCAAGTTCGCCTACCCGGCCATCAACGTCAGCTCTTCGCAGACGCTCCATGCTGCCCTTCAGGGCTTCGCCGAGGCGGGCTCCGACGGCATCCTCCAGGTTTCGACCGGTGGCGCAGAGTACTTCTCCGGCCCGACCATCAAGGACAAGGTAACCGGTGCTGCCGCGTTCGCCGCGTTCGCCCAGGAGGTCGCGAAGAACTACCCGATCACCGTCGCCCTGCACACCGACCACTGCCCGAAGGACAAGCTGGACAGCTTCGTCCGTCCGCTGCTGGCTCTCTCCGAGGAGCGCGTCGCCAAGGGTCAGCTTCCGCTGTTCCAGTCCCACATGTGGGACGGCTCCGCGGTGCCGATGGAGGAGAACCTCCAGATCGCTGACGAGCTCCTCGCCCGTTGCGCGGCTGCCAACATCATCCTCGAGATCGAGGTCGGCGTCGTCGGTGGCGAAGAGGACGGCGTCGCGGCCGAGATCAACGACAAGCTCTACACCACCGTCGAGGACGGCATGCGCACCGTCGAGGTGCTGGGTCTTGGCGAGAAGGGCCGCTACATCACGGCTCTGACCTTCGGCAACGTGCACGGCGTGTACAAGCCGGGCGCTGTCAAGCTCCGTCCCGAGGTCCTCAAGGAGATCCAGGACGCCGTCGGCCAGAAGCACGGCAAGGAGTCGCCGTTCGATCTCGTCTTCCACGGCGGCTCGGGCTCGACAGCGCAGGAGATCTCCGACGCGGTCGACTACGGCGTCATCAAGATGAACATCGACACCGACACGCAGTACGCGTTCACCCGCCCGGTCGTCGAGCACATGTTCCGTAACTACGACGGCGTGCTCAAGATCGACGGCGAGGTCGGCAACAAGAAGATGTACGACCCGCGCGCCTGGGGCAAGGCGGCGGAGGCCGGCATGGCCGCCCGCGTCGTCGAGGCCTGCCAGCAGCTGCGTTCGGCAGGGCAGTCGCTCAGCGCCAAGTGAACTGAGACGTAAAGCCGCGTACGCGGCCGGTTACCGCAAGGTGACCGGCCGCGTTTGCTTTCCCCCCGACGACTACCAGTCTTTGAAGACTGGTAGCTCAGGGGTGGCGCACCGTCGGGTTGGGAAAGGAGAATATGTCCAGAGGTCGATTTCTTGGGGGCCAGCGCTGTGTGCCGCAGCGACTGAGACCTCAGCGTCGTTCCCGGGGCGGTGGTCGAATTGGGCACCCCCAGGGAACGCTTTTTGTGCACCCACAGGTCGAGTGATGCCCTCGTCGCCAGCACTGGTCGCCCAACGCCAACGGGGAGGGGTCAACGCCAACCGCCAACGGGCAGGGGTGAACGCCAACCGACCACGCGAAACGCCAACCGATAGCTCATGACGCCCCCGAGACCCAGAGTCGCCGGTGATATAGCGCGGGCGACGCTGGCTCTCGTCGGCGTTAGGGCTTGCCAGTTGGCGTTTCCGTCTATCCGTTGGCGTTGGGGCTCCTCAGTTGGCGTTTCCGCCTGTCCGTTGGCGTTCGCGCAGGTGGGTTGGCGTTCACCCCTCCTGGTTGGCGTTTCGTGCACCGGAGTGACTCATGGGCTGTGGGACGACAAGGCCTCACGCAGCGAGACGCGGGAGCGGAGGCCGGTCTTGGTCAGTGCGTTGTGCACGTGGTACTCGGCCGTCCGTACCGTGACGAAGAGCCGCTCGGCGATCTCCCGGTTGGAGAGCCCTTCGGCCACGAGCAGCGCGATCTCACGCTCGCGGGTGGTCAGGCGGGACAGTAGAGACGGGCCCGGCTCCGGGTCGGGTGCATCGCCGAGCGCGACGACGTGGGCGTTGAGTCGTTCGGCCCACCGCACAGCGCCGCAGCGGTTGAGCAGCGCGTGCGCAGACCTGAGGTCGGTCAGCAGCGTCCCTGGGGTCCGTCCGGTCCGCCGAGCCAGTGCGGCAGTGTCCTCGGCCAGCAATGCCTGATAGAGGTGCAGGCCGCCGGAGGGGTTCTCGGTCACCTGCCGATCGAGGTGCTGCCGGGCCAAGGTGAAGTGGGCCTCCGCCTCGTCCAGCCTCCCGTCGTGGACGGCCAACAGGCCATCGCAGTGGGCCAGTACGTAGGCGGTGGCGACGGCCTCGTAGGGGGCGCGCGTCGCCAGGGCGCGAGCGTCGACGGCCCGCGCGCGGTGTCCAGCGGCGAGCAGCGAGCCGACCAGCAGGACGACGGTGGGGAACGCGCCGATGTAGCCGATGAGGTCCTGCTCCCAGAGCGGACCCACGAGACGAGCCAGCTCAGGGGTGACGCCCTCCTGGCACACGTGTGCCCAGCTCTCCGTGAACCGGTGGCACGCGTCCGCGAGGCTCACCGTCCGGTCAGGGCGTTGCCAGTCGAGGTAGCGCGCCACGACGTCGGACTCGCCGCGGCAGGCAGGCACCAGCGCCGCGAGCGCGAACGCCTGGTGCCAGTAGGGCTGCTGGAGCATGTCGAGCGTCGTGCCGAGCTGGCGGGACGCCAGCGCGTCCGCCTGATCCCACTCGCCGGCGTTGAACCTGATGAAGATCAGAGCCACCGAGGCCTGCATGTGAAGCATCGGAATCTGGGCTACTCCCGAGGTGAGTGAGGCGACGGCCCTGCCCGTCCGGCCGGCCGCGAATTCCAGGATGCCGAGCATCACGGTTGCGGACGACACCAACAGTTCACTGCCGGGCTGACCGGCCAGGGAGTCACGCATGGCGGCAAGCCCGGGGATCCTGTCCTCCGGGATCAGGGAGGTGTTGAGGAGATGATGGACCGTCATGTCCAGCGCCAAGGCCAGTGCGGTGAGTTCATAGCCGACGAGAGCGGGCGCCTGCTGTGCCTGCTCCCGGAGCGCTGCGACGATCGGATCGAACACGACGGCCGTCTCGGGCGCGGTCTGCATCGCCGCCTGCGCGGTGATGTGGACGGCGGTGTAGGCGAGGATGAGAAGTTCGCGAAGCTCCGTGATGGAGGTGGGGTCGAGGTGCCCGAGCTGCGCTGCTGCTGGACGGAAGACGCCCTTGTCCAGATCGAGTAACGCCAGCGCACAGGCCCGCGTCACCGAGCTCGGCAGGTTGCTGACGTGGGAGGCCAGGTCGCGCAGGCGCGCAATCCGGCCTGACCGGACGATCGACAGGAGGACGTCGTCGAGGAACCGGTCCTCCAGTCGCAGTGCGAGCAGAGACAACCGGTACGCGAGGTCGGGGTCGCCCTGCGCCTGGGCGTCGCGGATCCGGGCATCCAGTTCGCGCGACAGGGTCTCCCGCTCGGCCGGCTCTGTGGCCAAGGTCCGGTGCTCCAGGGCCGCCACTCCATCCAGCACCTGGGCCAGCGCCCGGTGGGTCGCCCGCCGATCGGTCACGGTGGCGCGATCCAGCACCGCCTCCTGGGCCAGGCGGTGCCTGATCCGCAGTCGTCCGGGGATGCTGCGATCGACCAGACCGGTTTCCATGAGGGTCGCGGTGCTGACCTCGGGGAGGCCCAACGCTGCGAGAAGTTCGGCCACCTGGTCCGAGTTGAGCTCGGGGCTCTGCGCGAGTCCGATGAGCGCGTACCGGACCGACGGCGAGGCGCCGTCGAGGGCTCTGGAGGCATGGTGGGAGAGCAGTCCGGCGTCGGGCACTTGAGCAGTGAGGGCCTCAAGCGCACCCGTCAGCCCGCCGGGGTGGCCCTGCGATGGGAGTTGGGCCACGAGAGAGGCGAGGAGGGAGGGGTATCCGCCGGTGCTGGTCATCACCTGCCGCAGGATGTCCCCCTCGATGGGGACGCCGACGCGTGCCCGCAGGAACTGCGCCACCGCCGCCTCCTCCAGCGGTTTCAACCGGTGGATCTGGCCGCGTTCGCCCGAGCTCAGCAGGAGCAACAGCCGCTCGGTGAGAGGGCCCGGATCCGGGCTGCTGGTCAGCACCACCCACACCGGGAGGCGCGCGGAGCGGCGTGCCACCTGCCACAGCGCGCGCTGGGAGTCGGTGTCCATCCAGTGCGCATCGTCGATGAGGAGTCGGGTTGGGCCGGCCGCCTCGAGGGCGCGGAGCAGACTCTGTGCCGGATCCTTGCCGAGAGAGCCGCCCAGTTGTGCTGTCAGGTCAGCGACGGCACCCAGCGGATGGTGTGCGTCGTCGGGGTACAGATCCAGGGTGATCGCATCAGGCCCGATCGCAGTCCGCGCCAGGGCCGACTTGCCGACCCCGTCCGCCCCGACGATCCACGACACCCGCGCTGCTTCGCGGTAGGCGCGCCGCGCCTCCGCCAAGGCACTCAGGTCAGCGTCTCGACCGACGAGCACGGCACCACCTCCTTGCAGGGTGAATCTATCGGCTAGCCTCGTGCTTTCATGACGGTGGGTGGACTGTAGCGGCCTGAGATGGCGAAAGTGCTCCTGACTTGGGATGATGTGACTTGTCTAGAGAAACATCGACCAACAAGAAGGAGCACCTTCGAGGTGAAGAGTACCGGCTCATATCCCAGGGTTCATGTCGATACCGCCAAGGTGACCGCGGTCGGGCAGGCGGGCGGGATCCTGCTGACCGAAACCATCCGCGCGGCCGGCCTGGATCTGGCCCTGTCGGAGGCGATGTCACGGTGGCGGAGACCGTTGGCGATCCACGACCCGGGCAAGATCATCTGTGATCTGGCGGTGTCGCTGGTGCTCGGCGGTGAAGCGTTGAGTGACCTCGCTACCCTGCGCGCGGAACCGGGGGTCTACGGCCCGGTGGCGTCGGACCCGACTGTGTCCCGCCTCATCGCGACCCTGGCCGAGGACGCGGAGGCGCCACTCATCGCCTGACAGCGGAGAACCTCTGTACGGATTCTCGCTCCGCAGCCTCGAAGGGCGCCTGGACGACGGCCCGCGTCGTGAGCCTGAAGTAGGCGGCGTCTCCCAGGCACGTCCCACCCCGGTTCTCCCCAAACGGCGCGGCTGTGCAGTGCATCCTTCTCGGCGCGACTTCGGATTCGCCGCGTCGCTATGCCCGCGCTTTGACCGTGACGGACGCCGAGGCGGCGGGTTTCACACCGAAACGGTGGATGGCGGCAAGCAAGGCGAGCGTCAGCAGTGACGAGGCTGCGCCCCAGTGGGCGTCAGCTAGGTCTTTCGTGTTCCAGAGAGTCAAGCCCACCTCGTAGACGTAGTTCGCGGCGACGATCACCCCGGTGGCCACCGCGAGCTCGCGAATCTTGGCACCCATCACCAGCCTGATCGTGCCATAGACCACGATGACCGCGTACGAGATGAGCACGTTGGACGCGTGACCATAGAACCCGAATACCAGGCCGTCAAAGCCGGCCAGACGCATCTCGGGGTCGACGTAGCCAACGGCTGCCAGTCCGGCGATTCCGAAGACCAGAGAGTAGACGACAAACGCCCAAGGCTTGAGTTCGAAAGTGGCTGTCGACATCATGTAGTCAGTATGCCCCGACAAGCATCACGGTCAGGCTAGGCCTCGATCGTTCATGGCGGAGTGAGCGACGCGTGCTGCAGATAGGCCGGAGTGCCTTCTGACTACGGGATACTTGGACATGCGACTGTTCAAAACCCCTGAAGCGGAAGCTACTCCGTAGGTGAAGCGTACTTCGTGGTCCACCGGTATGTCCGTGACCGGCGATGGCGGCGCGGTGATCGCCCACGCCGGCAGCATCGGCCGTGATCCCGTCCGAGGCGGCGACCCGCGCCAGCGCGTTGCACAGCAGCCAGCCGAGCGCCTTGACGTGTTCCGGTCGTGCACCGTGAGATGAACTGGCAACTCCACCCCGATCGAGGCGGTGATCGTGGACTGGTGCGCCCCGCCTTCCGGCGTCAGCGACACCCCCCGACGGCGTAACGGCGAAGACGAACGAGGCCGCCGGCTCGCGGAGACGGCGCCGTCGGACCTGCTGATCGCCACCGCGATCGCCGAGCGTGACCCCGAGGGCGCCCGGTTCCTGATGATGCGCCACGTGCGCACCACCAGAGAGTGGCTGGAGGGCATCTGGCCGGAGCCTCTTGTCACGTGACCGTCAGACCTGAGTTCCACAACTGAGGCCTGATTTAATGCCCCGCTCGGCGAGGGATCTTGGCGAGGATGGCTTCGGCTTCGGCGGTGAGGCGTGGTTGGGCCTGGATGGGCTGGCCGGCGATGGTGATCGTGACGCTCTGGAGGGGTCGAAGTGTCTGCACGAGGCGCTTGATGCTGACGCCGGTCTGGTCTTGGAGGTGCCGGGCGACCGCGAGCGCAGCGAACACGATGGTGAGGTGGGCCTCGATCGGTTCGCGTTTGCGGTGGAAGACCGGTCTGGTTTGGAGGCTCTTCCCAGATGAGGGTGTAGCGCACGTCGCGCGGAGGGCCGGCACGGCTGCTGGACATGGTCGGAGGACGCTCCAAGCAGGCGTTCAAGACCTGGCTGGCCGACCGCCCGCAGGAGTGGCGCGACGGCGTGGAGGTGGTCGCGATGGACGGCTTCACCGGGTTCAAGACCGCCGCCGTCGAGGAACTGCCCGACGTGGTGACCGTGCTAGATCCCTTCCACGTCACGCGCCTCGCTGGCGAGGCGCTCGATGAGTGCCGACGACGAGTTCAGCAGGCCATCTGTGGGCACCGCGGCCGCGCGGCGGGCGTCTACCGCGTGGTCTTCGAGTACGCAGATGGCAGCCTCAAGGTGCTCGAGGGAGACGCGCAGGCCGAGGGCCCCGTCTGGGCCGGTGAGGCTGAGAAGGTCGGCGGGAGCGACTTCCTCAATCAGGTGCGGGGCCGCTGGCTCGATCAGCGGCTGGCCGTCGGAGGGCCAGATGAAGAGGCGATCATCCACTCGATGGCCTGCCCCGCACCCGACCACTACCTCGTGGCCCACCCCCTCGAGGACGTTCTGGCGGGCTGGATCTGCGACGCCTCCTCCGCCGAGGTCTGGCAGTCGGCGCTGGAGCCGAGCCTCGCCCAGCAGATCGCGGGCGAGATCCGCGACAATTCCACCCCCGTCGACGGCAACCTGCCCATCACCGATGTCTCGGTGTCGCTGATGGTGCCCTGGGGCGAGGCCACCCCCCTTCGCATGCTGACCAACGAGCCCGGCTTCCTCTGGGTCTCCGAGCAGGGGGCCATGCAGTATCAGCCCTCTGCCGACGTGGAGCGGGAGATCGCCAGCCTCCTGAACGCCTGACGACGACGCTGACGCCGGCTCCCCGATCCGCCGGCCGGCCCCACCTCCCTGGGGCCGGCCGGTTTGTGCATCCCGCGCCCCAGCTAGTGGCCGACGGTTAGGGCTCATCGTGAGCAATCAGCCCCAGCGACGGTGTGTCGGCGGGCGGCGCGGCGACGCCGAACCTCGGCCATGGAAGATTGGTGCCAGATCGTGTCAACCAGACCGGCAGCCCGAGGCGTGTTAGAAGGCACAAGGAGGTGTCCATGACTGAGCACCAGGTCGACGAGGCCATCGGATTCGAGCGATTCGTCGCTCGCCGTGGCCGCGATCTCTGGCGCGCAGCCTGGCTGCTGACCAACGACTCGCAACACGCGGAGGATCTGGTGCAGACCGCACTGGCCAAGACGTGGGGTCGTTACGACGCGATCGGCAACGATGCGCAGTTTGAGGCCTACGTCCGCACGACCATCTACCGCACGTTCGTGTCGTGGTGGCGCAAGATGAGCTGGCGCAACGAGCGCCCGAGCGAAACCTTGGCGGATTCGGCCTCAGCTGAGGGCTCGGCCCATCTCAGGATGGATCTCATGCGTGCCCTCGACGAGCTGCCCAGAATGCAGCGCGCGGTGCTGGTCCTGCAGTACTTCGAGGACCTGTCGATCGACGAGATCGCCAAGCAACTCGGCGTCAGCAGCGGGACGGTCAAGACACACTCCAGTCGGGGACGCGCAGCCTTGCGCGATTCCGCCCATCTCATCGAAGCTGGAGTTCTGACATGAATGACAAGCTCTCCGACGCCTTCAAGAGCGTCATCCCCGAGCCGCCGCCGACGACGGGATGGGTCGCCGGCGCCCGCCGCAAGCGGCGCAACACCCGCCTCGCGATCAGCGGAGTGGCGGCCGCCGCCGTCGTAGCCCTGGCGATCCCGGTGGCCCTCAACCTGCCATCCGTCCGCGAGCCGCTCGTGGCCTCCCCGGCGCCCACGCCGAGCGCCACGGCCTCGAGCGAACCCACCCAGACGCCGAGCGTCGCGCCCACCCAGACCTCCTCTCCCGAGCCGACGATCGCGCTGACGGACATCCCGAGTCCTGACCCCGTCGAGAGTCCTGGCGCGCCCAGTGAGCCAGGCCCTACGTTGGAGCCGGCTGGTTCCGATGTGCCCGGATCATGGGCCTGCTACAACGAGGACGGCCGCGCTCCGCTGCTCAACGCGAACACGGGGGAGGACCTTCCCACAGGCGTGGGACGAGCGTTCCTCTGCGGCGACGGACACGAGGGGTTCGGGGTCGTCGGGCCCCTCGACCCGCTGGTGATCGAGCCTGACCGGATCATCGAACTCTTTGAGGCGCAGCCCGAGTACGTGGAGGTCCCGGACTGCGGCTATGAGGCGTCGGACCCCTACCGGATCGTCTTGGAGTACCTGAATGGCGACAAGTGGATCATCAGTGGTTACGGCGAGGAGTGTCAGCCCCTCACTGACGGCACCACCCAGAAGGCCGGGGAGGGCTTCCGTGACAAGGTCGTAGCCCTCTGGCAGGAGCAACGCGCAGCGGTCAGCCCCCCGGCTCCGCCAGCCGCAACCGACGCCCTCAACTGTGCGCCGGCTCAGTACCCGATGATTCCGATGACCCTCGGCGACGCAACTGCGGGGATCTTCTGCTCCCAGCTCGATCAGGAGGATCCCGTCGAGAAGGTCGTGCTCGCACCGGAGCTCGTGGACCGTCTGGTCCAGGCCGCGACCAGCGAGGCGGTGGCCGGGTACCCGGAAGCGGCCCCGGGCGAGGCGTCGGGCACGCTGATCCTGACCAACGGGTGGGGAGACATCTTCCCCGTGATGCGCCACGGAGACCAGTACGCCTATGTGGGTGACTCAGAGATGATGGTCTGGACGCCGCAGGACGAGTTGGCACAGGCGCTTGACAACGCCTTTGGCTGAGAGCCCGTCGCGGAGGAGGCCCCGATTTGACGTTGGCGCGAGGCCCTGACTAAAGAAGGTCGAGCCGCGAAAGCGACAGCCCAAGCCAAAAGCCCTAGCCAAATGGGGTTTGCGGCGGCTATACAACTCAATCAGCCAGTCAGAGCGATTTGACCGGCCGAGACGAGATGCTGACACCTCGTGTCACTAGGGGCGGGGGTTTGCCCTGGTCAGGTGCCTTTGGGGGCTCTTCCCAGATGAGGGTGTAGCGCAACGTCGCGCGGCGGGTCGGCGCGTCGGTGGCCGGATAGAGGTCGAGGTCTCCCGAGGATGAGAGCTCCTACACACTCAGCCCGAAAGACCTCGACGTGCACGACGCTACCGTCGGCGGGCGCGCTGATGCGTTCGCCAGCCCCGATTTGACTGCCTTCTGCCGCCTCGACGAACTCGGCTTCGTTGTCACCGGGCAGCGACTCGAGCCGGATCGTGCCGTATTGGCCTGCCAGTTATCGAGGCTAGCCCTGACGAATGCCGTCCGGGTTCGGCCGATGGCAGTGATTCGTCACAGTTCGGTAACGAGGGGTTCCGTCGCAGCCGAACGTGAGATAGCGTTAACATCTGTGTCGAGATAAGCGCGAGGAAGCGTTCTCGACGCGGCCAGTACGAAGGAGTACGCGTGACCAAGCTGTTAGAGCTGAAGAACGTCTCGAAGACGTTCCCCGGCGTCAAGGCGCTGCAGAACGTGCACCTGGACCTCAACGCCGGCGAGGTGCTGGGGCTGTGCGGCGAGAACGGCGCAGGCAAGTCCACCCTCATGAAGGTGCTCACCGGCATCTACAAACCGGACCCCGGTGCGGAGATCTGGTTGCAGGGCGAAAAGGTCCAGGTGCGAGACGTCAACCACGCCCGCGACCTGGGTCTGTCGATCATCCACCAGGAACTCAACATGGTGCCCGACCTCACGGTCGCGCAGAACCTCTACCTCGGCCGGCCCGGCAGCCACAAGGCCGGATGGGTCAACGACGCCCAGATGAACCGTGACGCGGGCGAGCTGTTCGACAAGCTTGGCATGTCGGTCGATCCGAAGGCCCGGATCGGGGATCTGTCCGTGGCCCGGCAGCAGATGGTGGAGATCGCCAGGGCGCTGTCCTACAACTCACGGATCCTCGTCATGGACGAGCCGACCGCGGCCCTCACCATCGCCGAGACCGAGGCCCTGTTCGGCATGATCCGTGACTTCGTCACCCCCGAGACCGGCCTCATCTACATCTCCCACCGCATGCCGGAGATCGAGGAGATCACCGACCGCGTCTCGGTCCTGCGTGACGGCCAGTACGTCGGCACCGTCACCACCGACGAGGTGGAGATGCGCGAGATCATCTCGATGATGGTCGGCCGCGAGGTGTCGGGCGACGCACGGCCGCGCAACAAGGTGACCTCCGACGAGATCGTCCTCAGCGTGCGTGACCTCAACACCAAGAAGCTGCTGCACGACATCAACTTCGACGTCCGGCGGGGCGAGATCCTCGGGTTCGCCGGCCTCATGGGGGCGGGGCGCACGGAGGTGGCCCGGTGCGTCTTCGGGGCTGACCCCCGCACGAGCGGCGAGATCCACGTCAACGGCAAGAAAGTGGACATCCGTACCGCCGCCGACGGCGTCCGCGCCGGAATCGGCTACCTCTCGGAGGACCGCAAGACCTTCGGCCTCCTGCTGGATCAGGACATCAAGGCCAACACCGTCATGGCGGCGATGAAGGACTTCAACATCGGAGGGTTCATCCTCGATAACAAGATCCGCACGGTGGGCACCGAGTACTCCGACAGGCTCCGCGTAAAGACCCCGTCGGTCAACCAGCTGCTCGGGAAACTGTCCGGCGGCAACCAGCAGAAGGTGGTTATCGCCAAATGGCTGGTCCGCAACTGTGACGTGCTGATCTTCGACGAACCGACCCGCGGCATCGACGTCGGGGCGAAAGAGGAGATCTACGCCCTGCTCGAGCAACTGTGCGAGCAGGGCAAAGGCATCGTGATGATCTCCTCCGAGCTGCCCGAGGTGCTCCGGATGAGCCATCGGATCGCCGTCATGGCCCATGGCCGCATCACCGGCATCCTCGAGAACGAGGACGCCACCCAGGAAAACATCATGGAGCTTGCCACGGTCGGCAAAGCCCAGCTGAATGGAGAAGTAGCGTGAGCACCACCACCCAGCCCACCCCGGTCGGTGAGCAGTCGTCGATGTCGCGGATTCTGCGCTCATCGATCCAGCAGGTGTTCGTCTTCGCGGCGCTCATCCTCATCTACATCTTCTTCATGATCTTCGCTCCCAACTTCGCGCAGCCGACGATCGCACTGGACATCGTCCAGCAGTCGGCCTACGTCGGCGTCATGGCACTGGGAGCGACGTTCGTCATCGCGACGGGCGGCATCGACCTGTCCGTGGGCACGGGCATGACCTTCGCCGCCGTCATGGCAGGCGTCTTCCTCTCGGGAGACTGGATGAACCTCCCATTGGCCGCAGGTCTCCTCCTCACGCTCCTGGTCGGTGCCGTTGTCGGACTCATCAACGGGCTGAACATCTCCTACCTCGGTCTGCCGCCGTTCATCGCCACCCTGGCGATGATGATGGTGGCGCGTGGCCTGGCCCTCGTCATCTCGGACAAGTCGACGATCAGCATCAAGAA
Source organism: Tessaracoccus flavus (assembly GCF_001997295.1). NCBI lineage: Bacteria > Bacillati > Actinomycetota > Actinomycetes > Propionibacteriales > Propionibacteriaceae > Tessaracoccus > Tessaracoccus flavus. The sequence continues at coordinate 2,458,031 of NZ_CP019605.1, read as the reverse complement.
CTCCGGATACATCTGGCTCGCCTCGGGCGAGCTCATCCCCGGCGTCAAGAACGCCATCTTGATCTTCATCATCATGGCGATCATCGCTGCGGTACTTCTCAACAAGACGCTGCTCGGTCGCTACGCGCTGGCCATCGGCTCCAATGAGGAGGCCACCCGTCTGTCGGGCGTCAACGTCAAGTTCTGGAAGACGATGGTCTACATCGCCGCCGGCGTCTTCATGGCGCTCGGTGCCATCCTCTACTCGGCCCGCTTCGGCTTCGTCCAGCCGGCCGAGGGAGTGGGCTTCGAGCTCAACGTCATCGCCGCCGTCGTGATCGGCGGCACCTCGCTCTCCGGCGGCCGGGCCAACATCATCGGCACGGTTGTCGGCGCCCTCATCATGGAGACCCTCCGCAAGGGTCTCCAGATGATGGGCATCGCCCAGGAATGGCAGCTGGTCGTCACCGGCATCGTCGTCCTGATCGCCGTGTTCGTCGACATTGTCCGCCGCAAGCGCCAATCCACCGTCTAACCGCCACCACCCACAACTTCATTCCATGTCCGGGAGGGCGGTCCTCCCACCAACGAAAGGAAAACCGCCATGCGCAATCTGCGCTCTGCACTGGCCCTCACGTCCGTGCTCGCCCTAGGCCTCACCGCCTGCGGCACCTCAACCGACGAGACCACCAACGAGCCGGCTCCGGCCGAGACCACGGCCGCGGCCCCGGAGACCACGGCCGCCGAAACCGAAACCACGCCGGCCGAGACCGAGCCCACCGATTCCGAGCCCGCTGAGGCCGGAGACGTCCCCAAGGGCAACGGCGAGACCATCTACCTCGTCTCCAAGGGATTCCAGCACCGCTTCTGGCAGGCGGTGAAGGAGGGCGCCGAGCAGGCCGGTCAGGAGTACAACTACACGATCGAGTTCGTCGGTCCTCAGGACGAGACCAAGGTGACCGAGCAGCTTGACATGCTCAAGACCGCCCTCGACAGCCAGCCCGCGGCCATCGGCCTGGCGGCGCTGGACTCGGGCGCGGCAGAGAGCCTGCTGACCGAGATCCAGGCCGCCAACATCCCGATCATCGCGTTCGACTCCGGCGTCGACTCGGACATCCCGCTGACCACCGTGTCGACGGACAACACCGCCGCCGCGGCCGAGGCCGCAAAGCACATGGCCGAGCTCATCGGAAACACCGGCACCGTCGGCCTGATCTGCCACGACCAGACCTCCGCCACCGGCAAGCAGCGTTGCGACGGCTTCCAGGACTGGATGGCCGAGAATGCGCCCGACATCACCGTGCTCGAGCCCCAGGTGGCCGGCGAAGTCGGCCTCGCGGCCAACACCGCCAAGTCGATGATCCAGGCCAACCCGGACCTCGTCGGTATCTACGGCACCAACGAGGCCGCCGCCACCGGTGCCATCCAGGGCGCCAACGAGTCCGGCAAGGAAGGCCTCACCGTGGTCGGGTTCGACTCCGGTAAGACACAGCTCGAGGCCATCCGCAACGGCTCGCAGGCCGGCGCAGTCACCCAGTCCCCGGTCCTCATGGGCTACGAGACCGTCGTCGCCGCCATCAAGGCCATCAACGGACAGGAGCTCCCGGAGACCATCGACTCCGGCTTCGCCTGGTACGACGCCTCCAACATCGACGATCCCGAGATCGCCGGCAACCTCTACGAGTGACCGCCACGCGGGGGAGGGGCCCGTCCAGGTCCTTCCCCCGCCCTCAACCCCGGGGCACCTGCTGCCAAAGCCCGATCGGGCGGCGGCGGGAGGTGCCCCTCATCCTTCCCGGTCTGTGGGAAGGCCACGTGGCAGAGGCCCGGCCTGCTGCGAGTGATCACCGCCGGACACTGAAGACCTACACGCAAACAAGAGAAGAAGGTGTGTTTCGTGACCAACTATCCGAAGATCGGCATCCGTCCCATCATCGACGGCCGACGCAACGGCGTCCGCGAGAGCCTCGAAGACCAGACGATGAACATGGCGATCGCGGTGAAGGAGTTGTACGAAGCGGAGCTCCGCTACCCCGACGGTAGTCCTGTCCAGGTGGTGATCGCTGACAGCACGATCGGGCGCGTCCCCGAGGCGCAGGCCGCCGCCGCGAAGTTCAAGGCCGAGAACGTCGGGCTCACCTTGTCGGTGACCCCCTGCTGGGCCTACGGCTCCGAAACGATCGACATGGATCGGACAATCCCGCACGCGATCTGGGGGTTCAACGGTTCCGAGCGTCCCGGCGCCGTCTATCTGGCGGCCGCCCTCGCCGGCCACGCCCAGTTGGGCATCCCCGCCTTCGGCATCTACGGCGAGGAGGTCCGCGACGCCGACGACCCGTCCATCCCCGACGACGTCCGCCAGCGGCTGCTCGACTACGCCGTAGCCGGGCTCGCGGTGGCGCAGATGAAGGGAAAGTCGTTCCTCTCCATCGGCGGAGTGTCGATGGGCATCGCCGGCTGCGTGGTGAAGGAGGAGTTCTGGAACTACTGGCTGGGCATGCGCAATGAGTACGTCGACATGGTCGAGATCGAGCGCCGCATCCAGCTCGGCATCTACGACAAGGACGAGTACGAGGTCGCCTACGCGTGGGTGCGCGAGAACCTCAAGCAGGGCGAGGACTTCAACCCCGAGGAGTGGCAACGCTCCGAAGAGGACCACGAGAAGTGGTGGGAGTACATCGTCAAGACTGTCCTCGTCGGGCGCGACCTGATGGTCGGCAACCCCAAGCTGGCGGAGCTCGGCTTCGGCGAGGAGGCGCTCGGCCACGGGGCCATCCTGTCCGGCTTCCAGGGCCAGCGTCAGTGGACCGACTTCCTCCCCAACGGCGACCTCATGGAGACGCTGCTCAACACCAGCTTCGACTGGAACGGCAAGCGGGCTCCGTACCTGCAGGCCACCGAGAACGACGGACTCAACGGCGCGTCGATGCTCTTCAACTACCTGCTGACGAACCGGGCCCAGATCTTCTCCGACGTGCGCACCTACTGGAGCGCCGACGCCATCGAGCGGGTCACCGGCCACCGTCCCGAGGGGCGCGCCGCCGGCGGCCTCATCGACCTGCGCAACTCTGGCGCGACAACGCTCGACGGCACGTTCGCCGCGAAGGATGGGGACGGTAACAACGTCATCAAGCCCTGGTGGGACCTCACCGACGAGGACATGCAGGCCATGATGGACGAGACCACGTTCCATCCGGCCAACACCGGCTACTTCCGCGGCGGCGGCTTCTCGACTCACTTCCGCTCCGCGGGCGAGGTGCCGGTGACGATGACGCGCATCAACTGGATCGACGGCCTCGGCCCGGTCCTGCAGCTGGCTGAGGGCTACACCGTCGAACTGCCCGACGAGGTGGCCAAGACCATCGAGCTGCGCACCGACCCCGGCTGGCCGACGACGTGGTTCGTGCCCAACATCACCGGTGAGGGGGCATTCACCAGCGTCTACGACGTCATGAACGCGTGGGGGTCCAACCACGGCGCGATCAGCTACGGCCACATCGGTCACCAGCTGATCACGATGGCGGCGATGCTGCGCATCCCGGTCAACATGCACAACGTCGAGCGGGAGCGGATCTTCCGCCCGAAGAACTGGCTGGGCTTCGGCACGGTCGACCTCGAGGGTGCCGACTACCGCGCGTGCGCACAGTTCGGTCCGCTCTACAACTAGTACGAGGATCTAGGCGTCGCCCCAGATCCCACGAGAACTCGCTCGCGAGCTGCTCTGGGAGGGCCGGAAACCGGGACACCGGGATCGGCCCTCCCAGTCGCGGGCGGTCTACACAACTCAATGACGGGGGGACCAGCCCTCCGTAACCGCGCCCAGGAAGCACCATCAGGAGGAACCAGTGGACACCCCGACAGCGCTCGCCGTCGACCTCGGGTCGTCGTCGGGACGCATCATCGCAGGCACTCTGCGCGACGGCGCGATCGATGAGGTCGAGGTGCACCGCTTCCCGCACGAGGCGCGCGAAGTGGACGGCTATCTCTGCTGGGATCTGGACCACATCTGGAGTGAGGTGGTGGAAGGGCTCCGGGAGGCGGTCAAACAATTCCCCGATGCCGAGAGCGTGTCAGTCGACACCTGGGGGGTCGACTTCGCACTCCTGGGCCCTGACGGCCGACGACTCGGTCCCGCCGTCGCTTACCGCGATGAGCGAACGACGCGTACCCTCGTGCGCTTCCAGGAGCGGCTGAACGACGAGTCCGCCTGGGCGGCCACCGGCATCGCGCCCGCCACCATCAACGCCGCCAACCAACTGTTCGCCCTGATCGCCGAGGAGCCGACCCTCGCCGAGCAGGTGGACCAGTTCCTCTTCCTGCCGGACTACTTCACCTACCTGCTCACCGGCGAGCTGGTGTGGTCGCGCTCGATCGCGTCGACGTCGGGGCTCTGCCGCCCGGGCGCCCGCGACTTCAGCGACGAGGTGTTCGGCGCGCTCGGCATCCCGCGCCGCTGGGCGGGCGCAGTCACCCCCGAGCACGACGTCGTCGGCCCCTGCCGGATCGAGGGACTCACGCAGCTGACGGTGGTCCGCGCCGGGGCCCACGACACAGCCTGCGCGGTGCACGCGCTGCAACGCGACCCCTCGGGGGAGACCTATTTCCTCAGCTGCGGGTCGTGGTCGGTGCTCGGCGTGCTGCGCGACGACCCGCTCCTGAGCGATGAGGCGCGTGCCCTCGGGCTCACCAACGAAGCCCGGGCTGACGCGGGCCTTCGCCCGCTGTTCAACATCACCGGTCTTTGGATCCTTCAGGAATGCCAGCGCGAGTGGCGAGCCGAGGGCGGGGTGCACGACATCGTCGAATTGATCGCTCTGGCTGAGGATGCTCCCTCGACGGGGTACCACATCGATCCGGACGAGCCTCAGTTCGCCCTGCCGAAGGACATGCCCAACCGAGTCACCAGGGCGTTGGCAGCGCAGGGCGCGGACGTCGCGTCGTTCACGGAGGGAGACATTGTGCGCGTGATCCTGGAGAGCCTGGCCCGACGCTATGCGCGTGGTGTCGCGGATCTGGCTGATCTCACCGGCAGCGCACCGCAGCAGCTCAATCTCATGGGCGGAGGATCCCGCAACCGGTTGCTGTGCCAGCTCACCGCAGACGCGCTGCGGGTGCCCGTCATCGCGGGACCCGCGGAGGCGTCGTCGCTGGGGTCGCTGCTGGCGCAGTTCGAGATCATGGGGCGGGTCAACGCGACGTCGCGTAACGCTGTCATCGCAAAGTCGGCCCGCACCGTCGTCTTCGAGCCCAGCCATGAGTAGGCGCGCCCCTCGGGCCAACCTGCGCGACATCGCCGAGGTGGCAGGCGTGTCCATGCAGACGGCCTCGCGGGTGGTGCGTGGGGTCGACACCGTGGCCGAGGCCACCCGCGAGCGCGTCCTGCGGGCCGTCCGAGAGCTCAACTATCAACCCAACCTGGCTGCACGGTCTCTCTCCGCACGCCGCACGGGGTCGGTGCACGTCATCGACGCAGTGCCGCTCTACCACGGGCACGCCACCACGTTCGTCGCGGTGTGCCAGCACCTGTCGGCTCTGGACCTGCACGTCTCCATCACTGTGATCAGGACCGACGACTTCGAGTCGCTGGCGTTGACCGACCTGGTGCCGGTCGGTGCGGATGGCGTGATCGTGCTGGGCGGCCGGTCCGAGTCGAACGGCTGGGTGTCGAGGGTCGCGGCGGCTGTGCCGACGGTCTACGTCGGTCAGGCGGAGGCGCTGCCCGACACGGTCGTCGGGGTGGCCGTCGATCATCATCGCGGCGCATCTCTGGCGGTTGAGCACCTTGTGGAGCGGGGCGCCCGGCGGATCGTCCATGTCGCTGGTCCGCAGGACTGGAACGACGCACAGCTCCGTCGCGAGGGCTACGAGGAGGCCTGTCGTGCGGCGGGTATCGAGCCGACTGTGCTGCACGCCGATTCGTGGGAGGCGGCCGCGGCAGGCCCTCTCATCGACGAGCTACCCCCGGACACGGACGCCATTTTCGCCGCCAACGATCAGCTGGCGTTGCGCTGCCTCCAGGGGCTCCAGCGCTCGGGACGTTCAGTGCCCGGCGACGTCCGCGTGGTGGGGTTCGACGACGCGCCCGGCGCCGACTCCTACCTCCCTCCGCTGACCACCATCCGGCAGGACTTCAAGACCGTGGGGGAGCGCGCCGCGGCCGCCCTCGGGCAGCTGTTGGACGGCGGTCATCCAGCCGCCGAGCTCATCGTCCCCACTCTCGTCGTCCGCGAATCCACCTAGGAAGGCAATCTCAATGCTCAACGGACCACTCATCCACCCCGAACTGCTCGACGCACTGGGCCGCGCCGGGCACGGCAGCAAGATCCTCATCACCGACGGCAACTACCCGCACGAGACGGGGGCACCGGCCCGGGCACGCAGGATCTATCTGAACCTGGCGCCCGGGTTGCTCGGCGTCGGCCAGATCCTCGACGTGCTGAAGCAGGCCGTGCCGATTGAGCAGGCCGGCATCATGACGCCCGCGCCCGACGCTCCGCCGGAACTGCGCCCCGACAAGATCGAGGCGCACGACGAGTACCGTGCCGCCCTGCCCGGTGTCGAGTTCGTCGAGATCTCGCGCTGGGACTTCTACGACGAGGCGAAGAAGGACGATGTCGGCATCGTCATCGCCTCAGGCGAGCAGCGCATCTACGCGAACCTGCTCCTCACCATCGGCGTCCGGCAGCCCTGATCCCTTCCAGCTTCCTCACCTGGAAGTGGGGCTTCTCTTTACCCACTCTGAAGGGGTCAGTTTGGTGACGCGCGCGACCATAGTGGTCGTACATGTCGTTGAACGGCACCCTTCGGGACGCGCTGCCTTCCCTCACCCACGGTGCCGGAACGGCGGGGAAGCTGAGTAGCGGCCGCGAACAGCGAGCGGCCGGCCCACCACGTCCCCCTGAGTAGCGGCCGCGAGGGACGAGCGGCCGTGTATCGAAGGGCTCGTGACTTTCCTGTTTTCTCGAGTCGGTGAGACGTCGTGGGACGCCCCTCGATACGGTCGCTCGTTCCTCGCTCTCTACTCGGGGAGACGGGAGGGCCGGCCGCTCGTTCCTCGCTCCCTGTTCAACGTCTCCCTGAGTAGCGGCCGCGAGGGACGAGCGGCCGTGTATCGAAGGGCTCGTGACCTTCCTGTTTTCTCGAGTCGGTGAGACGTCGTGGGACGCCCCTCGATACGGTCGCTCGTTCCTCGCTCCCTACTCGGGGAGACGGGAGGGCCGGTCGCTCTTTCCTCGCTCCGTACTCGGGGAGACGGGAGGGCCGGTCGCTCGTTCCTCGCTCCCTACTCAGAGCGACGGGTTTGCGGTCGCTTGTTCCTTGCCTCTGGAGACCGAGGGTCAGGGGATGCGCTTGGTCCACTCGTCGGAGGAGAACTTCGTCTCCACCAGGTGCTTGGCCTTGGCGAGCTCGTCGTCGGTGTAGTCGCGGCGCGCGGTCTCGTAGCGCCCCTCGAAGTGGGTGAGAAAGGCCTCGAGGATCTCATCGCGGGGGAGCTGGGTCTGGGAGCGTAACGGGTCGACGCGCTTGTTCGCCGACTTCGTGCCCTTGTCGGACAGCTTCTCCCGACCGATCCGCAGGACCTCGAGCATCTTGTCCGCATCGATGTCGTACGCCATCGTCACGTGGTGAACCACCACTCCGCCGGTCACACGGCGCTGGGCCGCACCGGCGATCTTCCCCTCGTCCGAGGCGATGTCGTTTAGCGGCACGTAGCGCGCGTTGACGCCCAGCTCCGCCAACGCGCCCATGACCCACTGGTCGAGGAACTCGTAGGAGCGCTCGAAGCTGAGGCCCTCAACGAGGGAGGCTGGGACGACCAGCGAGTAGGTCACGCAGTTGCCCGGCTCCATGAACATCGCCCCGCCACCGGTGATGCGGCGCACGACGTTGATGCCGTGCTTGGCGCGGCCCTCGTCGTCGATCTCGTTGCGGTAGCTCTGGAACGAGCCGATCACCACGAGCGGCTGATCCCAATCCCAGATGCGCAGGCTGGGGTTGATCTCCCCGCGAGCCAATTCGCCGGCAATGACCTCGTCGAGGGCCACGTGCATGCGCGGATCCATCGTCACCGGACCGATGACGTCGAAGGTGTGATCGGACCAGTCCGTGGCGTGGCCGAGCGCCCGCCGCACCGCGATGCCCACCGCCTCGGCGTTGAAGCCGATCATTCGGGTCTCGGGGGAGAGCCGCGCGGTGATGGCGGCGGCGAGATCGGCAACCGAGGCGTTCTCTGGCATCCCGAGCAGGGCGCCGTTGATGTCGTCCAGCGCCTCGTCGGGTTCGAGGAAGAAGTCTCCGGAGATGAACGCCTCCGTCAGCCGACCGTCCTCGGTCTGGACATCGACTGCGACGAGCTTGCCGCCAGGAACCTTGTATTCGCCACGCATGCCTCCGAGCTTAGCGACGGTCCCCAGCGCGGCCGTCGCGCGGACCCTCAGGCGTGGATGGGGTCCCCGCCCACCCCGGTACGCTCGTCCATATGCGTCGCCTCACCACCGCCCTCGCCAGCCTCTCCGGCGGAGCCGCCCTCGGGGTGCTGGGGGTGGCGGGTTACACGGCCTGGAGTCTCAACGGTCCGCGTCGGCCCTGGCCGGACTACGCTTTCACCCCTTTCGAAGTCCGCGCCGACAGCGAGGACGTCCGCTTCGCAACCGCCGACGGGGTGGGGCTCGCGGGCTGGTGGCTCGACCAGCCCGGGTCGGGCACCGTCGTCATCTGCGCCCACGGGCACCGGGGCACGAAGTCGGACATGCTCGGCATCGGATCGGGGCTGTGGCGTGCCGGCCACACCGTGCTGCTGTTCGACTTCCGCGGCAACGGGGATTCCGATGACGGTCCCCAGTCGCTCTCCCACCACGAACAGGCCGACCTGAGAGCGGCCATCGACCTGGCCTCGTCGCGCCGTCCCGACGCGCGGATCGTCGTGGTCGGCTTCTCGATGGGCGCCTCGACAGCCATCCTGGAGGGCGCCACCGACCCGAGGGTCGCGGCGTTCGTGCTCGACTCGCCGTTCTCGACGATGGGCGAGGTGGTGGCCGCGAACTACCGCCGATACCGGCTGCCGTCGGAACCCATAGTCCCCCTAGCAGACCTGATCAACCGCCTCCGCTACGGGTATTCCTACGCGCAGGTGCGGCCCCTCGACGCTGCCCCGGCGCTCGCGCCGCGGCCAGTGTTGCTCATCCACGGCACCGACGACCGCGTCATCCCGTATGACCACGCTGTCCAACTGGCCCGCGCCGCTGGACCCAACTGTGAGTTGGTGACCTTCGAGGGCGTGGACCACTGCGGTGCGTACTTCGAGGACCGCCAGGGCTATATCGACCGCGTCGCCCGGTTCCTCGACGCAGCCGTCGGGCGGGCGAGGCGTTGAGCAAATGAGATGGGTCAACGTCGCGACACGCCGGTGTAACAGTGTTTCTATTCGTTGACCCATCTCACTTGCTCAACGCCTTCCCCGACCGTTCAGGGGAGTTCGGTGGTGCCGTAGATGGCCTTCCAGTCCTTGATGAAGTCGTCGACGGCGCGGTCGATGTCCGGGGCCGAGAGAGCGGCCCGGAGCAGCTTGGGTGACAGCGTGACCGCGTCGGCGCCGGACTCGAGCGCGTGCGAGACCTGGGCCACGTTCTTGAAGCTCGCCGCCATGATCTTGCCGGGGGCGTCGAACCGCTTGATGAACCCGGCCAGCACCTCGATGGTGCCGCGGGTGTCGATGTCGAGGCTCTGCATCCGGTTGTAATAGGGGGCGAGGTAGTCCACCCCCGTCGCGATGGCGAGGAAGCCCTGCGTCTTCGAGTAGATCGCGGTGGCGGTCACCTTGACGCCCTCCTCCTTGAGGTGACGCATCGCCGCGATTCCCGCCTCGGTGGTGGGGATCTTCGGGTAGACGTCCGCGTCGATCTTGTCGAGTAGGCGGTGGGCATCGTCGATCATGCCCTGGGCGGTCTTCGCCAGGACCTGCACGTGGAGGGTCCGGTTCGGCCCAATGATCTCCCGGATCCGACGCATGTGTGGGTAGAAGTCGATCTTCCCCTCCGCCTTGAGGATGGAGGGGTTGGTGGTTACGCCGGTGACCGGGTAGATGGGGGTGAGGCGCTCGATGTCGTCGAGGTTGGCGGTGTCGAACAAGATGTCCATGTCTCAATCTCAGCACTCCGGCCGGGAGCGCACGAGGTCGAGGTCGTTTTGGCCATCCGTCTCGCCGCCTATCCAACGGCTCGCGCGAGGGCGGCTCATCAGTCGGCGCGGCCTTGAGGGACGCCCCCTCGATACGGTCGCTCGTTCCTCGTTCCCTACTCGGGGAGACGGGTTCACGGTCGCGCGCTACTTGGGGAGCCGCGGTGACCGACTGGAAGGGTTGAGTCGGGCGACGGCGGCGGAGAGGAGGGTCGCGAACGTGCACCAGGCTGCGTAGGCCCCGAAGGCCGCAGCCTTGCCCTCGCCCGCAGAGGCCGCGCGGCGCGACAGGTCGGCCGACGACGCGGCGAGCACCGCAGCGCCCGCCGTCGCAAGCGGCGGGTTCTTTGCACGGAAGAACAGCCCGCTCCATGCGGCGTTCAGCACGAGGTTGGCGGCCAGCGCCCTCCCGAAACCCTGCGCCTCGTCGGCGCGATCGTCCTCGTGGAGGTCCGCGATCGTCGCGGTGCCCGCCACTGTGATCAGCGCGTACAGCGCAGTCCAGACGACGGGGAAGGCCACGGGCGGGGGCTGGAAGACGGGCTTGCGCAGCCGTCGGTACCAGGCGCTGTCCGGCGCTGTGAGCAGCGAGCCCGCGACGGCCGTGGCCGCAACGCCGGCACCCACCTTGAAGAGGGTGCGCGACCAACGGTGGGGGTCCACCCCGTCCGTGGCGCGACGCACGGCCGCGTCGAACCCCAGCACACCCCCGGGAGGATCGCCCAACAGAGTGGCGGCGTCGTCCTCGCTCTTGACCGCCTCGTGAATGAGGCTGCCGACGAGTGGCTTAGCGATCCCGGAATCCACCGGGGTCACCACCCCCACCCAGTGGGAGGCGAGCCACGGGGTCAGCACAGGCACCGTACCGATGATCCGGGGGAGCAGCCCGGTCGCGCGTGCATAGCGCCGCATCATGTCCCGGTACGTGAGGATCTCGTCCATGCCGATGTCGATGGTGCGGTTCACCTGCGGATCCAGCTCCGCGGCGCGGACGAGGTAGTGCACGACGTCGTCGATCGCGATCGGCTGGATCCGGTTGCGCAGCCACTTCGGGCCGATCGCGACGGGCAGTCGCTCGGTGAGGTGCCGCAGCATGTCGAACGACGCCGACCCGTCGCCCAGCACGACGCCCGCCTGCAGCACGGCCGTCGGAACGCCGGAAGCGAGCAGAATGTCGCCCACCTCGACCCGCGACGCGAGGTGCGTCGACAGGGGTCCCTCGGGGTGCAACCCGCTGAGGTAGACGAGGCGGCCCACTCCCTGCGCCACCGCCGCCTCGGCGAACGTGTGCGCCATGCGGCGGTCGCGCTCGCGGTAGTCGCCCTGACCGTCCATTGAATGGAGGAGGTAGTACGCCACCTGCACGCCGTCGAGGGCGGCCCGGACGTCATCGGGGTCGGTGGCGTCGCCCTGGGCCACCTCGACGAGGTCGCGCCAGTCGCCCTGCAGCTTGCTGGGGGTGCGGGCGAGGACCCGCACGTGCCAGCCGGCGTCGAGCAGCGCCGGGACGAGTTGGGCGCCGACGTAGCCGGATGCTCCCGTGACGAGGGCGGTGCGTTGAGTCATGTCAACCTCCAGGGGTGAGGATCGGGGGGAGCAGGAAGAGCATGCCGAGCGACCAGGTCAGGTGCGAGGCGATCGGCCCGAGGACGCCGCCGGTCACCCGTCGTTGGGCGGCGGTGAGGAGTCCCAGGCACAGCGCGGCGAACGTGAGCAGCGGCACGCCCGAGAAGAGGGTGGAGGCCGCGTACAGGAGTGTGGACCCGATGCCGTTGAAGCGGCTGTCGAGCGAGGCGTAGACGGCGCCGCGGAAGAACAGCTCCTCTGCGATGCCGTTGATGACGGTCACCAACGCCACCACCCACAGCGAGCCGAACCGGGCGTGGTCGAGGAGGTCGAGCACCGGGCCGCGAAGCAGCGGGATCTGCTCGACGACGAGGGCTCCGGCCAGGAAGATGCCCATGAGGCCAAGGCCGAGCAGGATGCCCTGCACGACACCTCTGCTGCGGCCGCCGTCGCGCGTATGCCCCTCTCCGAGGTGAAGGGGGCCGGAGACGAGCGCCCCGACCGTCCAGATGGCCGCCACACCGAGCGTCGCGGCGTAGAACAGGGGATCGCCGGGGCGGACGGCGAGCGCCAGGCCGAGCGCGACCGCACCGATGACCAGCGTCACCCCCACCACGATCCGCCGACGACGGCGGGACTCAGGCGTCTCGTCGCGTTGACGCTCCACCGGCCGAACCAGCGACGCGGAGAGGAAGGCGCGGACTTCGCGCACGACGGTGGGGATCGGCATCAGGCGCAGGCCAGCCTCGAGCGGGGGTTGGTCATGGCGGGCCTCCTAGCAGTCACCGCCAGCCTATTGCGGAGCGCAGGGCCGGACAAGGATTGCAAACGAAAGGCGCCCCCCGTCGCCGGGGGGCGCCTGCTCGTCAGGACGAGGACCGGACCGTTGGTCCGGTGCTCAACTCAGCGGCCGTAGCTGCCGAACATGACGATGTTGTTGAACACCCACTTGTTCTCCTGGCCGAACTCGTAGCGGCCGTCGTCGCCCTTGGTCGCCGTGTACACGGTGGTCCAACGGAACGAACGGCAGGCGGCAGGTGCACGATACGGGAGAGGTCTGATGTCTCGATAGCCTCGTTGGCGAGATAGTCATTCCGAGTGCGCGGACTAGCCCTTGCGCCGCCGTTGCGCGTTTTCGCGGGCCCCGCTGCAGAGGTCGAGTGAAGGTGGTAGCGTGTCGTAGCGAAAGAACTTCGCAAGCATTTCGAAAGCGTGGCGAAACCTCATGACCGTTGACCGGGCCGACCGCGAGGGGGCGATCCTCGCGCGCCTCTCGGGTGAAGGAGCCCTCACCGTGTCCGCGCTGGCCACCGACCTCGGCGTCTCCGAGGTGACGATCCGTGGCGACCTCCGGGCGCTGGAGGAGCAGGGCATGCTCGTGCGCACCAGGGGTGGGGCTCGCCCGACGACCCTGAAGTCGATCCTGCAGCGCGAGAAGCTGAACGTCGAGCTCAAGCAGCGCATCGCGACAGCGGCGGCGGCGATGGTCCGCGACGACGACAACGTCATGATCGAGGCCGGCACCACGACGGCCCTCGTCGCGCGACTGCTGGCCGGCCGGGCGGGTGTCCAGATCGTCACCAACTCCGCCCTGGTTTTCAACAACGCGCGGATCAATCCGTCGGTCAGCGTGATCCTCACCGGAGGCGTTTTCCGCCGCGAGTCCGAGTCGTTCGTGGGGCCGCTCGCCGAGCGCGCGGTCGGCGACTTCAACGCGCGCCTCGCGTTCCTGGGCACCGACGGCTTCTCCCCTGAGCGGGGGCTGACCACACGCTTCGTCGAGGGCGGCCAGGTGGCGGCCCTGATGCGGGGCCGCGCCGAGGAGACCTGGCTGCTCGCGGACTCCACCAAGTTCGGCCAGGCCGGCTTCGTCAGCTTCCTCCCGTTGGCCGGGATCACCGGCGTCATCACCGACGACGGACTGCCCCCCGGCGCCGTCGAATCACTTGAAGAGCACACCCGCGTGCTCGTCGTCTAGGTAAAGGAACACCCCATGGCAACCGTCGTAGTCATGCCACAGCTCGGCAACAGCGTCGAGTCGTGCCTGATCGTGTCGTGGCTGGTGGCGGTCGGCGACGCCGTCGCCGAGAACGCCATCGTCTGCGAGGTCGAGACTGACAAGGCCTCGATGGAGGTGCCCAGCACCGCAGCGGGCACCGTGCTCGCGCTCCTGTGGGACGAGGGCGACGACGTGCCCGTCAAGGAGCCGCTGCTCGTCGTCGGCGCCGCTGGTGAGGACCCGAAGGCCGCCCTCGCCGAGATCGGCTGGTCGGGCGCGGGCGACGATGGCTCTGCCAGGTCCACAGAGGAACCCGCCGCCGTCGACGACGAGCCCTCCGCTCCGGCAGCGGACGATGCGCCGCGAACGGCGGCCACCGGGGCCTCCAGCCCGCGGGCCCGGGCGCTCGCCCAGGCCAACTCCCTCGACATCGCGTCGGTGAGCGAGGGTTCCGGCCCCGGCGGTCGCGTGATCGAGCGCGACGTGCGCGCGGCCCTGTCCAACTCCACGGCCGCGGCTGCCCGCGCCGGGGCGCACGGCTCGGACGCCGCCGGCACCGGAATCGGCGGCCGGATCACCACCGGGGACCTCGCGGCACCGACGGAACCCGCCGCTGAGGCAACCCCGGCCACCGCTGCTGCTTCGGGTCGCGAGTATCCGGGACCCTCCACCGCGACACCGCTCAAGGGCGTCCGGAAGGTGATCGCCGAGCGCATGATGCACTCGCTGGCCAGCTCGGCCCAGCTCACCTACACGACGACGGCACGCGCCGCCGGCCTGCTCGCTCTGCGCGCGAAGCTCAAGGGCTCGCCGGAGGAGCTGGGGCTGAACGGCGTCACGATCGGCGACCTCGTGGGCTTCGCCGCCATCAAGACTGCAGCCAAACACACCAACCACAACGCGCACCTTGCCGACGGCACGCTCACCACGTTCGAGAACGTCCACCTGGGCATGGCCGTCGACACGCCGCGCGGCCTGCTCGTTCCCACGGTCCGCAACGCGAACCAGATGAGCCTGCGCGAGTTCTCCGCCACCAGCAAGGAGCTCGCCTTCGCCGCCATCGACGGCAGGATCGACCCCGACCTGCTGGCGGGTGCCACCTTCACGGTCTCCAACCTCGGCGGCTTCGGGATCGAGAGCTTCACCCCGCTCCTCAACGTGCCGCAGGTGGCGATCCTCGGCGTCGACGCGATCTTCCCGCGCGCCGTGATCCACGACGACGGCACGGTGGGGGCGGAGCAGCGCATCGGCTTCTCGCTCACCGCCGACCACCGCGTCATCGACGGCGCCGACGCGGCCCGATTCCTGCAGGACCTGGTCAAGTACGTCGAGAACATCGACATCACGGTGCTGGGCTGAGAGAGGCGACACGAATGAGTGAGACGAACTTCGACGTCATCGTCCTGGGTGGCGGCCCCGGCGGTTACATCGCGGCCGAGCGCCTCGGCCACGCGAAGAAGAAGGTGCTGCTGATCGAGGCCGAGGCCCTCGGCGGGACCTGCCTCAACGTCGGCTGCATCCCCACCAAGGCACTGCTCGGCGCCGCGAAGACCTACGACCATGCCCGGCATGCCGGGGCGCAGGGCGTCCACGCCCCGGACATCACCGTCGACTGGGCCGAGATGCAGGCCTGGAAAGCCAAGACAGTCAGCACCCTCGTCGGAGGGGTCGGGGCGGCCGAGAAGAAGGCCGGCGTCACCGTCGTCAAGGGACACGGCAGGTTCGACGGGCCCGGGCGAGTCACCGTCGGCGAGGAAACCTACTCAGCCCGCCACGTCATCCTGGCCACCGGATCGGTGCCCGTCATGCCGCCCATCCCGGGGGCCGCGGACAACCCCGCGGTGGTCGATTCCACCGGACTGCTCGCCATCGAGGAGATCCCCGCCCGACTCGCCGTCATCGGCGGGGGAGTCATCGGCCTGGAGTTCGCCAGCCTCTTTGCGATGCTGGGCTCCGAGGTCACTGTGATCGAGATGCTGCCCGAGATCGTCCCCTTCATGGACGACGACCTGGCCGCCCAGCTCCGCAAAGGACTGGCCGACGTCTCGTTCCAGCTGGAGTCCAGGGTCACCGCCATCGACGGCGGCGTCGTCCGGTACTCGGCAAAGGACGGCTCCGAGCAGTCCGTCGAGGCCGAGGTCGTGCTGATGGCGGTCGGTCGGCGACCGGCTGTGCAGGGCTGGGGCGCCGAGAACACCGGCCTCGAGCACTCGGGCAAGGGCGTAGTGGTCGACGAGCGGATGCGCACCAACCTGCCCAACGTGTGGGCGGTCGGCGACGTGACGGGCAGATCGCTCCTCGCGCACGCCGCCTACCGCATGGGCGAGATCGCTGCGGCCAACATCCTGGACCCCGACGCGCACCTGCGCGGCGAGCGGATGCGCTGGAACACCATCCCCTGGGCCGTGTACTCGAACCCCGAGGCCGCCGGCATCGGGGCCACTGAGTCCCAGGCGCGGGCCGAGGGTCGCGCCGTCGGCACCGTGACCGTGCCCGGCTACCTGTCCGGGCGTTTCGTCGCCGAGGCGGGCGTCAAGGCACCCGGGGCCTGCAAGCTGGTCTACGACTCCACCACGGGCCAGGTGCTCGGCGTCAACGTCCTCGGCACCTACGCGTCCGAAACGATCTGGGGCGCCTCCGTGGTGCTCGAGACCGAACTCAGCATCCACGACCTCCGCCAGGTCGTCTACCCCCACCCCACCGTCAGCGAACTCATCCGAGAGGCGGCCTGGGCCGCCCAGGTCTGAGAAAGTCAAGAGGAGACACCCCACATGCCCCGCAATCTCGTCGTCGACCCGAGCAACGTCCGCTCCACGTCGGCCATCACCGCCCCGAGCATCCCGGTCAACCAGTACCAGCCCGACTTCGAGGCGGAACTGGCCACGCACGGGAAGGAGGGTCTCATCGACATCCTCCACGACATGATCGCCGTGCGTCAGTTCGAGACGATGCTCAACTCGATCAAGACCACCGGAGCCTGGAACGGCGTGGAGTACAACCACCGCGGCCCGGCGCACCTGTCCATCGGGCAGGAGTCCGCCGTCGTCGGGCAGGCGTCGCAGCTGGACCCGACCGATTTCGTCTTCGGCTCCCACCGCAGCCACGGCGAGATCCTCGCCAAGTGCTTCTCGGCAGCCCGCAAGCTGGACCCCGCCGAGCTCGAGAGGATCATGAAGGAGTTCCTCGACGGCGAGACGCTGGGTCTCGCGGAGCGGGTCAGCAACGACGATCTCGCCGACCTGGCCGAGAACTTCATCGTCTACGGCACGGTGGCGGAGACCTTCGCGCGCAGCGCCGGCTTCAACCGCGGCCTCGGCGGCTCCATGCACGCCTTCTTCGCCCCCTTCGGCTCGATGCCCAACAACGCCATCGTCGGCGGGTCGGCAGACATCGCCACCGGGTCGGCGATGTTCAAGCGCATCAACGAGCAGCCGGGCATCGTCATCGCCAACATCGGCGACGCCTCGATGGGCTGCGGCCCCGTCTGGGAGGCCATGATGATCGCGGCGATGGATCAGTACCGCACACTCTGGGACAAGGGCGGGAACCCCCCGATCTGGTTCAACTTCTTCAACAACTTCTACGGCATGGGCGGCCAGACCTCCGGCGAGACGATGGGCTACGACATCCTCGCCCGCGTCGGCGCCGGCGTGAACCCCGAGGCCATGCACTCCGAGCGCGTCGACGGCCTCAATCCGCTGGCCGTTGCCGACGCCGTCGCCCGCAAGCGGAAGATTCTCGAGTCGGGCCGCGGCCCGGTGCTCACCGACACCATCACGTACCGCTTCTCCGGCCACTCGCCGTCCGACGCCTCGAGCTACCGCTCGAAGGAGGAGGTCGAGCTCTGGGAGCAGCACGACGGCCTGAAGAACTACGCCGCCTACCTCATCGACAACGGCGTGCTGACCTCCGACGACGTCGACGCGATGCAGGCGAAGTTCGACGAGCGGCTCACCAAGGTGATCGCGCTCGCCACTCAGGGGGAGGACGTGTCGCCGCGCGTGCACATGGACTTCATCGAGACCGTGATGTACTCCGGTGGCAACAAGCCGTCGCTCGACGAGACCCGCGAGCCCGAGCTGCTGCAGCCGCTCGAGGAGAACGCGCGTGTGAAGTCGCTCGCCGGCAAGGCGCGCTACTACAAGGACAAGGACGGCAAGCCCGTCTCGAAGGCGAAGACCTTCTCTTACCGCGACGCGCTGTTCGAGGCCGTCGCCCACGGCTTCGCGACCGACCCGACGATGGCCGCCTGGGGCGAGGAGAACCGCGACTGGGGCGGCGCCTTCGCCGTCTACCGCGGCCTCACCGAGCTCCTGCCCTACCACCGGCTGTTCAACTCGCCCATCTCCGAGGCCGCCATCATCGGCGCGGGCGTGGGCTACGCCCTGTCAGGCGGCCGCGCGCTCGTCGAGCTGATGTACTGCGACTTCCTCGGCCGCGCCGGCGACGAGATCTTCAACCAGGCCCCGAAGTGGCAGGCCATGTCCGGTGGCCTGTTGCAGATGCCGCTGGTCATGCGTGTCTCGGTTGGCGCCAAGTACGGCGCCCAGCATTCGCAGGACTGGTCGGCGCTCACCGCGCACATGCCGGGGCTCAAGGTCTACTACCCGGCGACGCCCTACGACGCCAAGGGCATGATGAACCTCGCGCTGCGGGGCACCGATCCGGTGATGTTCTTCGAGTCCCAGAAGCTCTACGACATCGGCGAGCAGTTCGTCACCGACGGCGTCCCGGCCGACTACTACGAGGTGCCCGAGGGCGAACCGGTGGTCCGCCGCGAAGGCAAGGACCTGACGCTCGCCGTCATCGGCCCGACGCTCTACCCCGTCCTGGAGACCGCCGAGGTGCTGGAGAAGAAGTACAGCCTGTCCGCGGAGGTCATCGACCTGCGGTTCCTGGTGCCCCTCAACCTCGACCCGATCGTCGAGTCGGTGAAGAAGACCGGCCGCCTCGTGCTGGCCACCGACGCCGTCAACCGCGGTTCGTTCCTCCACAACGTCGCCTCGTCTGTGCAGGAGCTGGCCTTCGACCACCTCGACGCGCCGGTCGTCGTCGTGGGGTCGCGCAACGCGATCACGCCCGCCGCCGAACTGGAGGACGAGTACTTCCCCCAGGTGGAGTGGCTCCTCGACACCATCCACGAGAAGATCCTGCCGCTGCGGGACCACACCCCGACCACCACGCAGACCAACGGCGAGCTCGCTCGACGCTGGCGCCATGGTCTCTGACCGAGCTGAAGAAGGACTTCGATGCGCACGATCAACGAACCCACCCGGACTCCCGGCGAGCGGGTAGCGGCTCTGCAGGACTACCTCGCCGGTAAGCCGCAGTTCCCCGACTTCGTCACCGAGTCGAACAATCACGTCCACACCATCTACAGCTTCAGCCCGTACACCCCCGCTATGGCGGCGCTCAAGGCGCGGGAGGCCGGGCTGATGGTGGTGGGATCGGTCGACCACGACTCGGCAGCGGCCGCCGGTGAACTCACCGCGGCCGCCGCACTTCTGGGCATGGGGTCGGTCACCGGCTTCGAGTGCCGGGTGTATCTGTACTCGGCCGAGGAGGTGGAGCAGGGCACCGCCCCGCTCCACGACCGCAAGCTCAACAACCCCGACACCGCCGGCATCGCCTACATGACGGTCCAGGCCATCCCTGCCCGCTCCCGCGACGCCGTCGCCGACTTCCTCAAGCCCATCCGCGAGGCGCGGCTCCGGCGGACTGCGGCGATGGTCGATCGGGCCAACGCCATCCTGGAACCGCTCGGCGCGGAGCTGATCGACCTGGAGACCCACATCGTCGGTCGGTCGCAGTTCCTCGCCGGGGGCACGATCACTGAGCGGCACCTGCTCGCGGCCATGGCCGGCATGCTGATCGCACGCTTCGGCAGGGGTGAGTCCCTGGTGGACGGGCTGCGGGAGATGGGGCTGAACCCGTCAGGCGCGCTGGCCGACAGGCTCGCCGACGAGGACAACCCGCACCTCACGTTCGACCTCCTCGGCGTCATGAAGGCGGAGTTCCTCGACCAGATCTACGTTGTGCCGGACCGCACGGAGTGCCCGACGATGGCCGAGGTCGTCGCCTTCGCCCGCGAGATCGACGCGATCCCGGCCTACGCCTACCTGGGCGACGTGACCGCGTCGCCGACGGGCGATAAGAAGGCGGAGAAGTTCGAGGACGACTTCCTCGAGGAGCTGTTCGGCGAGCTGCAGCGGCTCGGGATGCCGGCCGTCACCTACATGCCCCCGCGCAACACCCCCGAGCAGATGGCCCGCATCGCCGAGCTTGCGCGAGAGCACGGCATGGTCGAGGTGTCGGGCGTCGACATCAACACCCCCCGGCAGCAGTTCAACTGCCCCGAACTGCAGCGCTCCGAGCTCGCGCATCTGAACGAGGCGACCTGGGCGCTGGTCGCGCACGAGAAGCTCGCCGACCTCGACGGCAGCCTGGGCCTGTTCGCGCCCGACTCGCCGGTGGCGTCGCTGGCGTTGGTGGATCGGGTGGGCCGCTACGCGGAGCTCGGCCGCGCGCTGGTGCGTGACGGGCTCACCGTCGTCGAGGCGGCCGAACGTCTGCGGGGGTCTGGGTCATGACGTTGCTGGAGATCGCGCCGCTGGTGCGGGGCGCCTACCTCGCCCGGCATGGCGCCCCGGTGCTCGTTTCGCACACGCCCGGGGGTGGGGAGTCACCGGCGCAGGTTCGGGCAGGCAGCGCCGACGACCTGCCTGCGGCTCTCGCCGAAGCCGAGCTTCCGCTGCCGGGTGGGGTCGTCGTCGAGGTGGGTGAGGAACAGGTCGCGTTCTCCGTGCGCACCCTCGGTGAGGTGAACCGTCTACCGGGTGCCCGGGATACCGAGGCGCGTAGCGCGGCCTCCCGCTCGGCCGTCGTGTCGGGCAAGGTGGCCGTGGTCACGGGTGGGGCGCAGGGTTTCGGCGCGGAGATCGTCCACGGGCTGGTGGACTCCGGCGCGTTCGTCTACATCGCCGATCTGAACGGCGACGGCGCATCCGCACTGGCCGCCGAGGTGGGCGATCACCGCGCCGCGGCGATCACCGTCAACGTGGCCGACGAGGCGTCGGTGCAGGCCATGGCCGAACAGATCGCGGCGACCACCGGCGGTCTCGACCTGGTGGTGTCCAACGCCGGGATCGTGCGCGCCGGAAGCGTGCTGGAGCAGGACCTGTCGTCGTTCGCGCTGACCACCGACATCAACTACACGGCGTTCTTCCTCGTCACCAAGCACCTCGGCCGGCTGCTGGCTGCCCAGCACCGCACGGCCCCCGATTGGCTCACCGACGTCATCCAGATCAACTCCAAGTCCGGGCTGACCGGCTCGAACAAGAACGGCGCCTACGCGGGCTCGAAGTTCGGCGGGCTCGGCCTGGTGCAGAGCTTCGCGCTGGAGCTCGTCGAGCACGGAGTCAAGGTCAACGCGATCTGCCCCGGCAACTTCTACGACGGCCCGCTGTGGTCCGACCCCGACAAGGGGCTGTTCGTGCAGTACCTGCGCTCCGGCAAGGTGCCCGGCGCCACGACGGTCGACGAGGTGCGCGAGTTCTACGAGTCGAAGGTGCCGCTGCGTCGCGGCACCACAGGCGCGGATGTGATGCGGGCGGTGTACTACATCGTCGAGCAGGCCTACGAGACCGGCCAGGCCGTCCCCGTCACCGGCGGACAGGTGATGCTGAGCAGCTGATAGGCGCTCGGCCGTCAGATCTGACAGCGACTACGCCACCAGATCCGCCGGTCGACGACCCCTGGCGCTCGATAGTCGCAGGGCGGTCAGGCCACGACGTTGCGCAGGCTCCCCCAGCGAGCAGCGCCCGGACGTTCGTGGCAATGAGGTCGTCGACACCCACTGGACGCCCTCCGGCGTTGTGGGGCGTCAGCAGGACGTTCGGCGCATCCCAGAGCGGGGAGTCAGGCGGGAGTGGTTCGGTCTGCATCACATCCAGCGCGGCCCCGCCCAGGCGACCCGAAGCCAGAGCGTCGAGGAGCGCCGTTTCGTCGACGGTGACGCCGCGGCCAACGTTGACGAGGTAGGCGTCGCGCTTGAGCTGCCGCAGGCGCTCGGCGTTCAGTGCGTTCTCAGTGTGCTCTGAGGCCGGCAGCAGCATGACGAGGATGTCTGTGCGCGCCAGTTCGGCGGCGAGCCCGGAATCGTCGACGACGCGGAACCCTGCGCGCTCACCGGCCGACCTGGCGGCCCCGGTGACCGTTGCCCCCATGGCGGCCAGGAGGGGGGCCAGCGTCGTGCCGATGGAGCCGAACCCCCAGATCAGGACGCGGGCGTCGAGCATCGTCGTGATGGGACCTGCCGGGCGCAAGGGCTGCGCGCCGGCCAACTCGGTGGCCCACCGGTGTTCGCGCTGGGCGGCGAGGGACTGCGGGACGCGCCGGACGAGCGCCAGGACGAGGGCGAGCGCGTGCTCGGAAACGGTCTGGTCGTGCAGGCCGACACCTGAGCAGATGGTGACGTCCGGGCCGAACCCGACCCGGAGCAGCTGGTCGGGGCCCGCCATCAGACCCTGGACCAGCCGGAGGTTTGGCATGTGCTGGGCGGCCTCACGCAGGTGCCGACCGCGGTTGCCCCAGACCACGAGCACTTCGGCGTCCCGGTGCTCCACCGGCACCGGTTGCTCGGGGTCGTAGGCGATCGCCTCGACGCCGGGCGGGAGCTGCGGATCCAAGGGGAGGCTGGAGGGGAGGAGGACCTTGAGACGCTCTGCTGACATGACCCGATCCTAGGGAACCCCGACCGCACTCAACTGACGACGGCGACAGCGAAAAGGCGGGGGCCCGAACAAGTATGAGTTGCTCGGGCCCCCTAGGGGTGATTCGCGGAGGGCGACCTCGCGGATCTGGAAGGACGCTCGGGTATTTCTCCGTCCGCCTCGCCCGGCGGACCCACGAGCCGCAGCCCGTGAAACGGAGGAAGAAGAGCTGTTCCTTCCCGGTTGACCCGTGGGGGACGACCCCGCAGGTCTGGATGGGATCGCGGCCCCACCGTCTCGTCTCGACGGTCCCGGCGACTTACGTCAGCCTGGGAGGGGGGCTTTGAGGACCCATCCGGGTGACGAAGAGAAGCGACTCTTCTGTCGAGGACGATCCGCCGTGCCGTCCGCTCGCCGCCTGCGAGCCCTTCCAACTATCGAAAGAAGGTAGGGACGGTGGTTTGACTGTCCTCCGCACTCCGGGGAGTGCGTAAGAGATGTCTACTCCTCTCCTGCAGGACCCGCAAGGGCTTTCGCGATATTGATGCAAACATCCCAGTCCCGTCGGCGTGTCGGAATTGACAAGTAAAGGTGCGCTGTCCGGTTGTGGGAAGGGCGTGTCGCTGCGGGCCCCATGTCCCAGCCGACGATAGAAGTGACGTGTCCAGTCCGGGCCACGTATGAGGTGGCCCGGACTGATCATTGTCCCGGCCGTCGACCTCAAGGGGTGGCCGAGGTCGGCGTACAAGTCGTGGCACCCGTTTCCGGCGAACGGTTGGCGTTTTCGCTTCCCGGTTGGCGTTCGCCTCCGCCCGTTGGCGTTTCCTTCTTCGGAGTGGCGTCCGGGCCAGTCATTCGCTGACGGAAAGCAGCCGGTGAGAAAGGCACCCCAAAGGGTGAGATTGGTCGAACCCCTAGGCAATGGCCTGCTTTGCCCCTAACCTGAAGGTCCGTTCAACCTAGCTTTTAGGAGGCACTATGGGTTTCGGTGATGAAGTCAAGGAGACCGTTGGCAAGGCCAAGGAAGGTCTCGGGGACGCATTCGACAACGAAGATCTCCGTCGCGACGGTCAGCAGGACCGCATCGAGGCAAACGTGAACGACATGGCCGACGACGTCAAGGACGCCGCCGACCGGAAGCACGCTGACGCCAAGGGTGGATTCGCTGACGCCGTGGAGGACGTCAAGGACAAGTTCGACGGCAACCCCCGCACCTGATCTGACCTCTTGAGAGAAACGGGACCGCCCACGCTGGGCGGTCCCGTTTCCGTTTCTTCTGCAGACCCTCGCTCAGCCGCGAAGGGCGGCGGTGGACCCGCGCACCACCAGGTGGGTGGGGAGGCGGAGGTGCGGCTCGTCGAGATCGCGGCCGGCCAGCAGTTCGAGCATCGTCTTGAGCGCCAGGGCCCCGATGCTCCGCAGTGGCTGGGCGACCGTCGTGAGGCCCGGCACATGCCACGAGGCTTCGGGGACGTCGTCAAAGCCGACGACGGACAGGTCGTCCGGTACCACCATTTTGCGCGACGCCGCCGCCGTCATCACCTGGATTGCGGAGACGTCGTTGGCCGCCACAATGGCCGTCGGACGCTCTGGATGGTCGAGCAATGCTGCGGCCGGGAGTACAGCGCCCACTCCGGAGTAGTCGCCCACCTGGACCAGCGACTCGTCCACGACGAGGCCGGCCTCGGCCATCGCAGCGCGGAATCCCTGTTCACGGGCGGCCGCCGAGGCCAGGTCGTCGCGTCCACCGAGGTAACCGATGCGCGAGTGCCCCAGTTCGATCAGATGCCGGACTGCGGAGCGGGTCCCTCCCTCGTCGTCGACTGCGACGGAGGGGATGGTGGGGAGCGCCTCTTGCGGGTCCACCGCGACCACGGGAAAGGTTCCGGAGTCGGCGGCGACGCTGGGGGTGACGATGATCGCTCCGTCGATGAGGCTGCCGGCCAATCGACCGAGCAGCTTCTGTTCCCATCCCGTGGGGGCGTGGGGATTGTGCGAGGCGCCGGCCCAGGCCATGATCTCGTGCTCGGTGCCTTCAGCGGCCCGGCCGATGCCCTTCAGGACTTCGGCCGAGTATGGCTCGAACTGGCTCACCAGCACCCCGATCACGCCGGTTCGGCGGGCGCGCAGCGATTGCGCCCCCACGTTGCCGACGTAACCCAACTCGTCGATGACCCGTTGGACACGGAGCTGGGTGGCGGGGGCGATCCCGTCGCGGCCATTCATCACCTTCGAGATGGTCGAGACGGACACCCCGGCCGCCCGCGCCACATCGGTGATGGTCACTCTGCGCATCTCGCACTCCGTCGGATAGTCCCGCCGCCGTCAGCCCTTGATCGCACCGGTCAGGCCGCCGACGATCCGGCGCTCGAAGACGCTGAAGAACAGGAGCGCTGGCAGCATGGACAACGACGTGAACGCGAGGACCGCAGCCGTGTTGACGGAGTACTGCGAGGCGAACGCCTGCACGCCCAGGGGAAGGGTGTACTTCGCGGGATCGCTGAGGATGAACAACGGCAGCATGTAGTTGTTCCATGCCCCGATGAACGCGAGGATGCCCGTCGTGATGACGCCCGGCAGCGACAGCGGCAGCACCATGCGGAAGAAGAATCCCACGCGCCCGGAGCCGTCGATCATCGCGGCCTCCTCGATCTCCTTCGGGATGGCCCGCAGGAATGGCACCAGGATGATGACGGTGACCGGGAGCGCGAAGCCGATCTGGGGCAGGATGATGCCCGCCAGGGTGTTCGTGAGCCCCAGGGACCGGATGAGGATGTACAGCGGCGTGATCGCCACGGTCATCGGGAACATCAGACCGGCCGCGAACAGCGAGAACATGGCGTTGCGGCCACGGAAGTTGTAGCGGGCGATGACGTAGCTGGCGGCAAGCGCGAGCGAGACGCAGCCCACGGTGGTGAGCACGGCGGAGATCACCGAGTTTCCGAACTGCTGCCAGAACGTCCCGGCGGTCAGGACTTCGGTGTAGTTGCTGAACACCCAGGGGTTGGGCATCCCGGACGGATCAGTGGTGATCTGCGCGTTGCTCCGGAACCCGCCCAGGATGATGTAGAGCACGGGCCCGATGCAGATCGCGATCAGGACGGTGGCGATGAGGTAGACGCTGGGCTTGCCCCACGGCACGGACGACTTGCGGCTGGTGCCACCGTAGGGGCGGCGAGCCTTCCTGCCGCGGGAGGTGAGAGCGACCTGGGACATCAGAACTTGTCCTTTCCGGGCTTCTCGGTGAGGGCCCCTTCCGTGTCGCGGCGCAGCACGAAGCGCTGATAGGTGAGCGCGATCACCAGGGAGATGAGGAAGATGACGACGGCGACTGCGTTGCCGTAGCCGTAGTTACCCGTGAGCCTGCCCTCGCGGACCATGTACGTGGCCATCGTGGAGGTCCCCGCGGTGTCCGCAACGTACTGGCCCCAGATGATGTACACCAGATCGAACAGCTGCAGTGAGCCGATGATGGACAAGAAGGCCCAGATGCGGATGGTGGGTCCCAGCAGGGGGAGCGTGATTGAACGCTGGATCTGCCAGTAGGACGCACCATCGACAGCCGCTGCCTCGTAGAGCTCGTCGGGGATGCCCTGCATGCCCGCGAGCATGAGGATGACCGCGAAGCCGATGTACTTCCAGGAGATGATGACCATCAGGGTCCAGATGGCGATCTTCGGGTCGGCGATCCAGTCGGCCTGGAGCGACTCCAGCCCGATCTTGCCGAGGAAGTCGTTCACCGCGCCGGTGGTCTGTAGCATCAGTCCCCAGCCCGTGCCGACGATGACCTCGGCGATGACGTAGGGCACGAAGATGAGCACCCGGATCAGCGAGCGGCCCTTGATCTGTTGGTTGAGCAGCAGCGCGAACGCGATCGCGATGGGGCCTTGCATGACCAGCGACAGCACGACGATGAAGGCGTTGTGCTGCATCGCCGACAGGAAGAGCTGATCGGTGAGGATCGTCACGTAGTTCTGAAGCCCGATGAAGTCGGTGGGCGGGCCGAAGCCCTTCCACCGGAAGAAGCCGTAGTAGGCGGCCATGAACACGGGGAAGATGACGAAGCCTGAGAACATCACGATCGCTGGCCCGGCGAGGAGAATGATCTCCCCGCGCTTCAGCCAATCCGCCCGTCCTACACGGGGCCGACCGGCTCGGGCCGACGCCGTGATGGCGCCGGCCCGAGCAGTAGTGGGGTCAGTCACGACCAGCCTCCGTGTCAGCCCTTGGCGGCTGCGGACTCCACCGAGGAGACGATGTCCTCGGGGGTGCCCTGGCCGGCGAGCATGTTGACGACGCCTGCGTTGAGGGCGTTTCCGACGTTCTGGCCGAGCATCGTGTCGAGCCAGACGGTCATGTAGGCGGCGTCCGAGTAGGCGCCGAGGATGTCCTGCAGGGCGGGATCGCTGACAGCCTCAGCAGCTTCCGCATTTGCAGGCAACGTGTTGAACGCCTCTGCGTAACCCTCCTGCTGCTCCTTCTCCGCGTAGAAGTTCATGAAGTCTGCGCAGACCTCAGGAGCGTCGATGTGGCAGGAGTAGCCGTCAGCGCCACCCATCATCGCGGTCGGGTCACCCTCGCCGCCTTCGATGGCGGGGAACGGGAACCAGCCGAGGTCGGGCAGCGGCTGCTCGTCGGGGGTGAGCGATGCGATGACGCCGGGGTTCCAGGCACCCATGAGTTCCATGGCGGCCTGCTTGTTGGCCAACAGGCCTGCGGAGCTACCGGCGCCCTGCTGGGCGGACGTCGTCAGGAAGCCCTGGTTGAAGGGCTCGGTGTCGGCGAATTCCTTCAGGTTCTGGCCGGCCTCGAGCCAGCACGGGTCGCTGAAGTCCTGGGCAGCGGCGCCCTCGATGGTCTCCTGGCTGCACTGACGCAGCACGAAGAAGTAGTACCAGTGCGCTGCAGGCCAGGCGTCCTTGCCGCCAAGCGCGATGGGCGAGATGCCCGCTTCCTTGAGCTTGGCGACTGCGTCGTTCAGTTCGTCGATCGTCTCCGGGGTGCCTTCGATCCCGGCCTGCTCGAACAGATCCTTGCTGTAGAAGATGCCGCCGGGCAGCAGCGACGTGGGCAGACCGTAGATCTTGCCGTCGACGTTGAACGTGTTGACGACACCCTCGCCGTAGGCAGCCTTGGTCTCCTCGGAGAGCTTGTCCGTGACGTCCATGATCTGGTTGGCCGCCACCATGTCGGCGAGCTTGCCACCGCCGCGGGCCATGAACAGGTCCGGCGCGTCGCCGGCGTTGAGCGCGGTCTGGAGGCGCCCGTCCATGTCTTCGTTCTGGATGACCTGGATCTCCCAGGAGACGTTCGGGTGCTCCTCGGAGAACGCGGCCGTGGTTTCCTCCCAGTAGGCCTTGCCGGGCCCGGTGGTGGCGTTGTGCCAGAAGCTCAGGGTCACCGGCTCCTGTGCTTCGGTGGCAGACGTGGTCTCGCCGCCGGTGGCCGGGGTCTCGGCTCCTGTGGTGGGGGTATCTGTGGTACCGCCGCCACATCCTGTAAGGATCAGAGCGGCGATAGCCGTTCCGATGAGGGCCTTCTTCATCGTGGTTCCTCCTAGTCAACTTTGACTTTGCAGCATTTGATTGTGCCGTGAGACTAATGATGTACTCTGGAATCGTGGTTGTCAAACGTTTTCGATAACGTTTTCGTAACCACCGCGTCGAGGGACGCGACACATCAGATCAACGGCGATGGAGCTGACATGAACCTCTGGGAGCAGACCGACCGACCCTTCGACGAGCGCGTGGAGGCACTGCTCGACGAGATGACCACAGCCGAGATGGCGGGTCAGCTCGGCGCGTTCTGGCCCCGGCCCAAGGAGCGCAAGGAGGGTGGCGGCGAGGTCGCGCCCATGGAATCCGTCATGTCGAGCGGGGAGTTCGAAGAGGTCAGCCGGGATGGGCTCGGCCACCTGACCCGCGTCTTCGGCAGTGCGCCGGTGGCCGTCGAGGAGGGAGTGGCGAACCTCGCGCGCTTCCAGGCGCAGGTGGTCGAGCGCTCCCGATTCGGCATCCCCGCCATCGCGCACGAGGAGTGCCTGACCGGGCTGACCGCATGGGGGGCCACCGTCTACCCGGCCGCGATTGCCTGGGGCGCCACCTTCGACCCGGATCTCATCGAGGAGATGGCGGCCGCTATCGGGCAGGACATGGCTGCGCTCGGCGTGCACCAGGGCCTGTCCCCGCTCCTCGACGTGGTGCGCGACTACCGCTGGGGCCGCGTGGAGGAGACCATCGGCGAGGACCCGCTTCTGGTCGGCTCGTTGGGCGCCGCCTATGTCCGCGGGCTCCAGGGCGCCGGCGTCGACGCCACGCTCAAGCACTTCGTCGGCTACTCGGCCTCCCGGGCAGGGCGCAACCACGCGCCGGTCAGCATCGGGACGCGCGAACTTGAAGACATCCTTCTCCCGCCGTTCGAGATGGCCGTGCGGGAGGGGGGAGTCGCCAGCGTCATGAACTCCTATTCGGACCTCGACGGTGTCCCGGCCGCAGCGAGCCGTCACCTCCTCACCCACGTGCTGCGCGAGCGTTGGGGCTTCACCGGAACCGTCGTGTCCGACTACTGGTCTGTGAGCTTCCTGCAGGGCATGCACCGCGTCGTCGACGATCTCACCGAGGCGGGCGCGCTCAGCCTGCGCGCCGGCATGGATGTCGAGCTGCCCGAGACCGGCGCCTTCGGGCACCTGGCCGAGGCCATCGACAGGGGCTTGCTCAGCGAGGCCGAGCTGCGCGAGGCCACGCGGCGGGTTCTGCTGCAGAAGGCGAAGCTCGGGCTGCTGGATCCGGACTGGGATCCGCAGACGGCCGGTGCGGCCACCGACCTCGACAGCCCCCGCAACCGGGACATCGCCCGCCGGGTCGCGGAGGAATCCATCGTCCTCCTGGCGAACGAGCAGGAACTGCTTCCGCTGCGAGCCGAGAAGATCGCGCTGGTCGGCCCCATCGCCTCCGACGCGTTGACGTTCCTGGGCTGCTACTCATTCCCCAACCACGTCATGCAGCGCCATCCCGACATGAGCACCGGCCTCGACATGGTCACGCTCGCCGACGCCGTCCGCGCGGAGTTCGCCGACGCCGAGGTGGCCGTCGAGGCGGGTGTGCCCATCCTCGACCCCGACACCTCGGGGATCGCCGCCGCCGTCGAGGCCGCGAAGGCTGCTGAGGTGGCAATCGTCGCCGTGGGGGACAAGGCCGGGATGTTCGGCCACGGCACCTCCGGAGAGGGGTGCGACGTTGTGGACCTGCGCCTGCCCGGCGCGCAGGCCGCCCTCGTCGAGGCCGTCCTCGACACCGGCACGCCAACGGTGCTGCTCGTCGTCTCGGGTCGCCCGTACTCGCTCGGCGCGTTCGCCGACCGTGCGGCCGCCATCGTCCAGGCCTTCATGCCCGGCGCCGAGGGCGGCATGGCGATGGCCGGGGTCCTCTCCGGCCGCGTGAACCCCGTCGGCAAGCTGCCCGTCGGCATCCCGGACCACCCGGGTGGCCAGCCCGGCACCTACATCGCGCCCCCGCTGGGCTGGTTCTCCGACGGCGTGTCCAATCTGGACCCGAGGCCACTCTTCCCGTTCGGCCACGGCCGCTCCTACACCACCTACGAGGTTTCCGGCCTCGAGCTCTCCGCCGACGAGGTCACCACCGACGGCGAACTGACCGTCACGGCCACCGTCACGAACACGGGCGACCGGGCGGGTGCCGAGGTGGTGCAGGTGTACCTGTCGGATCTGACCGGCCAGGTGGTCCGCCCGCTCAAGCAGCTCGTCGCGTACGTGAAGGTGCCGCTGGAGGCAGGGGAGTCGCGCACGGTGACATTCGGCCTGCACACCGACCTGATGAGCTTCACCGGCCTCGACAAGACCCGCATCGTCGAGCCCGGCGCGATGGAGGTCAAGGTCGGCTCCAGCAGCGAGGATCTGCCGCTTGCCGGCGGCTTCACGCTGACCGGTGACGTGCGCGAAGTGGCGGAGGGCCGAGTGCTGCTGCCGACGATCTCCCTGGGTTCCCTAGGCTGAGCGCATGGCATTCTTCGACCTCTCGCCGGCTGAGCTGGCCAGCTACGCACCCGACCTCGACGAGCCCGCGGACTTCGACGAGTTCTGGACCCGCACGTTCGACGAGCACGGCGCCGGCCCGCTCGACTTCACGTGCGAGCCCGTCGAGACGCACCTCACAGTGCTCGACGCCTTCGAGATCAGCTGGCGCGGCTTCGACGGTCACCGGGTGTACGGCTGGCTGGCGCTGCCCAACGGCGTCGACGGGCCGTTGCCCGCCGTCGTGCAGTACACCGGCTACTCCATGGGCCGCGGCATGCCGTTCGAGAACATCCAGTTCGCCGTCGGCGGCTACGCGCAGTTCGTGATCGACGCGCGGGGCCAAGGGTGGCGCAATGGCAGCACCAAGCTCGGCAGCGAGGACCCAGGGCTCAGGACGTCGGGCAGCGTGCCCGGCTTCATGACCGCAGGGGTCCTCAACGCCGAGGGCTACTACTACCGACGCCTGTTCGTCGACGCCGTGCGGCTGGCCGAGGCCGCCGCCGGCCACGATCGGGTGGACGCCGGGAGGCTGTTCGTCACCGGTGGCAGCCAGGGCGGCGCGATGGCGCTGGCGGTGGCCGGGTTGGCCCAGCTTCGTGGCGTGCAGATCGCGGGCTGCGCTCCCGAGGTGCCCTTCATGTGCCACTTCACCAGGGCCATCGGCCTGACCGACGCCTACCCCTACAAGGAGGTCGCCGATTACCTGGCGTCGTACCCTCAGCGGCAGCGCCAGGTGATGCGGACCCTGTCGTACTTCGACGGAATGTCGATGGCCGCTCGGGCGACCATGCCCGGGCTGTTCTCCGTGGGGCTCATGGACCAGATCACTCCGCCGTCGACGGTCTACGCGGCCTACCACCACTACGCGGGGGAGAAGGCGATCGAGGTCTACCCGTTCAACGGGCACGAGGGTGGCACCACGTATCAGCTGAAGCAGATCCATCACTGGCTCGCGGAGCTCCTCGGCGAACGGTAGCCATGATCCAGGACAGGCCGCCCACCGCGGCGGCCCATCGTTTGTCTGCGCCCGGGGGTGGCGAACGTGAGGCCAGCGTACGCAGGGTCGGGCTCGACGTCGCGAAGTACCTAGCCGAGCTGGGCTCCGGGCGGCGGCTTATAACACCAAGGGACGCCCCTGCAATGAGGGGGGTCGCCCTGATCGTGCACTAGGCCCCGTGATTGGATAGACCCCATGAGTGCGCGAAAAATCGGCGTAACGGAGCTGGCTCTCCGGGACGCGCATCAGAGTTTGATGGCAACCCGCATGGCTATGGAAGACATGGTCGATGCGTGCGAGGACATCGACCAGGCAGGCTACTGGTCGGTGGAATGTTGGGGCGGCGCGACCTTCGACGCCTGCATCCGCTTCCTCAACGAGGACCCCTGGAAGCGTCTGCGGACCTTCCGCGAGCTGATGCCCAACTCGCGGCTGCAGATGCTGCTGCGCGGGCAGAACCTTCTCGGCTACCGCCACTACGAGGACATGGTGGTCGAGAAGTTCGTCGAGAAGTCGGCAGAGAACGGCATGGATGTGTTCCGCGTGTTCGACGCCCTCAACGATCCCCGCAACATGGCCAAGGCCATGCAGGCGGTCAAGGATGTGGGCAAGCACGCCCAGGGCACCATCTGCTACACGATCTCTCCCGTCCACACCGTCGAGGGCTACATCAAGCTTGCCGGCCAGCTCATCGACATGGGCGCCGAGTCGATCGCGCTGAAGGACATGGCGGCGCTCCTGCAGCCGCAGCCCGCCTACGACATCGTGCGCGGCATCAAGGAGACCTACGGCGACATCCAGATCAACGTCCACTGCCACTCGACGACCGGAGTGACGCTGGTTTCGCTGATGAAGGCCATCGAGGCGGGCGCCGACGTCGTCGACACCGCGATCTCGTCCATGTCGCTCGGCCCCGGTCACAACCCGACCGAGTCGCTCGTCGCGATGCTCGAGGGCACCGGCTACGAGACCGGCCTCGACATGGAGCGGCTGCTGCGGATCCGCGACCACTTCGCCGAGGTGCGGCCCAAGTACGCCGAGTTCGAGTCGGCGACCCTGGTTGACACCGACATCTTCTCCTCCCAGATCCCCGGCGGCATGCTGTCGAACATGGAATCCCAGCTGAAGGCACAGGGTGCGGGCGACCGCATCCGCGAGGTGATGCTCGAGGTGCCCAAGGTGAAGGCCGACGCGGGACACCCGCCGCTCGTGACCCCGTCGTCGCAGATCGTCGGCACCCAGGCCGTGTTCAACGTCCTCATGGGCCGCTACAAGGTGATGACCGGCGAGTTCGCCGACCTCATGCTCGGCTACTACGGCGAGTGCCTGGGCGAGCGAAACGCTGAGGTTGTCGAGATGGCCAAGGCGCAGGCGAAGAAGGACGTCATCGCCGACCGCCCCGCAGACCACCTCGATCCCGAATGGGGCGCCCTGGAAGCGGCGGCTGCGAAGCTCGAGGGCTTCGACGGCTCGGCGGAGGACGTGCTCACCAACGCCATGTTCCCCGGTGTCGCGCCCAAGTTCTTCGAGACCCGCCACGAGGGACCCAAGAACGTCAGCAAGACCCCAGCGCAGTTGGCCGCCGAGCGCGCCAAGGCGTCGGGCGATCGCCCCGGGATCACCGGCCCTGTCCAGTACAACGTCAAGATTGCCGGCCGCGAACACAGCGTCTCGGTCGAACCGGTCTAAGGAGAACAATGGCTCACCAGTACACGATGGCCGAGCGCCTGGAGCAGCTCGCTGAGCGTCGCGCCAAGGTCGAGGCCGGCGGCGGCGAAGACAAGCTCGAGAAGCAGCGCGCCAAGGGCAAGCTGACCGCTCGCGACCGCGTTGCCGCGCTGCTCGACGAGGGCTCGTTCCAGGAGACCGGCGCCTTCCGGCGCAACCGCACCACCACCTTCGGGATGGACAAGGCGGACATGCCCGCCGACGGCGTGGTCACCGGCTCCGGCTCCGTCCTCGGACGCCCCATCCACATCGCCTCGCAGGACTTCACCGTCATGGGTGGCTCCGCGGGCGAGGCCCACTCCATCAAGGTCACCGAGGCGCTCCGGGCGTCGCTGCAGACCGGCACGCCGTTCGTCTTCATCAACGATTCGGGCGGCGCCCGTGTGCAGGAGGGCATCGACTCCCTCTCCGGCTACGGCAAGGTGTTCTACGCCAACGTCCTGCTGTCGGGTGCCGTGCCGCAGATCTCGATCATCGCCGGCCCCTGCGCCGGTGGCGCTGCGTACTCCCCGGCGTTGACCGACTTCATCATCCAGACCCGCAAGGCCCACATGTTCATCACGGGCCCCGGCGTGATCAAGCAGGTCACCGGAGAGGACGTCACCCAGGACGCACTCGGCGGCGCGGACGCCCACATGGGTCGCTCCGGCGTCGTCCACTTCGTCGCCGACGATGACGAGCAGGCCATCCTGATCGCGAAGAAGCTGCTGAGCTTCCTGCCCCAGAACAACACCGAGGACGCGCCGGTCGTCAACCCCGACGACACGGTCGAGCCCAACGAGAAGTTGCGCGACATCATCCCGGTCCAGGGGAACAAGGGCTACGACGTCCGCGACGTCATCGCCGAGATCGTCGACCACCGCGACTTCCTCGAGGTCCAGGCCGGCTGGGCGATGAACATCGTCGTCGGCTTCGGCCGGGTCGTCGGGCGCACGGTCGGCATCATCGCGAACCAGCCCAGTGTCATGTCTGGCGTGCTCGATATCGACTCTTCCGACAAGGCCTCGAAGTTCGTCCGCTTCTGCAACGCCTTCAACATCCCGGTGCTGAACCTCGTCGACGTCCCGGGCTTCCTGCCGGGCGTGGCGCAGGAGCACAACGGCATCATCCGCCACGGCGCGAAGATGCTCTACGCCTACTCGGCGGCGACCGTCCCGAAGATCACCGTCGTGTTGCGCAAGGCCTACGGCGGCGCCTACCTGGCGATGTGCTCGAAGGACCTCGGGGCTGACAAGGTGTTCGCCTGGCCGACCGCGGAGATCGCGGTGATGGGCGCGGAGGGCGCGGCCAACGTCGTGTTCCGCCGCGAGATCGATGCGGCCGAGGACAAGGACTCCAGGCGTGCCGAGCTCGTCGAGGAGTACCGCGAGACGTTCTCGACGCCCTACATGGCGGCGAGCCGCGGTCTGGTTGATGACATCATCGATCCTGCCGACACCCGCCGTCAGATCGCCATGGCTCTGGAACTTCTCGTCGGGAAGCGCGAAGTCCGCCCGGCCAAGAAGCACGGCCTCGGCCCGGCCTGATCGGATCACCATGGAAGACACGAATCTGCAGGAGCTCCGCGACGCGGTTGCGGCGCTCACTGCCCAGGTCAAGGCACTCGAGGACAGGGTCTCGCAGCTGGAGTCCCAGCACGAGATCCCGGAGTCCGACCTCGTCGCCATCGGCGCCGCAGTCGCGGCGTACTTCGGCCACAAGGCCAAGGTGCGCGCCATCCGCTACGGCTCCCAGAGCCGGTGGGCTGCCGCCTCGCGCGGCCGCGTCCACGACCGTTCCGTCCCGCACGTTCGCTAAGGAAACACAATGAAGCTCAAGGTGACCGTCAACCAGACGGAATACGAGATCGACGTCGAGGTCGAAGAGGAACAGCCCCAGGGGCTGGGCCCGATCGTCATCGGCGTCAACGCAGGCTCTAACCCCATCCCGACGAAGGCATCCGTCAGCGCCGTCAGTTCGAACGCCGTCGTCGCACCGCTGGCCGGCTCCGTGGCACGCATCCTCGTCTCCGAAGGCGACGAGATCGAGGCCGGACAGGTGCTGCTCGTCCTGGAAGCCATGAAGATGGAGACCGAGATCACCGCACCTGCTGCGGGCACCGTGGCCGCCATCCTCGTCGGCCCGGGCGAAGCAGTCCAGGGCGGCCAGGCTCTGATCGAGTTCTGACATCCCAGCGCGACGGCCGCGCGGCGATCCACTCGTCGCGTGGCCGTCGCTGTTTCGCGTTCAAGCGACTGCGAGTCCCGCCCAGATCGCGACATCGCCTGCCTCTCCAGGGCCCTTCTGAGACGCTAGAGGTATGACCGACTTCACGTTCGCGACGGCCGCCAAGATTCGTTTCGGGGCGGGGGCAGCCGCAGAGCTGCCCGCCTTCTCTGCGGAGCTGGGGGAGCGCGTCTTCCTCGTCACTGGGGCCAACCCGCAGCGCACGGAGAACCTTGCCGGGAAGCTGTCGGTGGTCGGCACGTTCGGTGTGGCGGACGAACCCACGTTCAACGACGCGCGTGCCGCGGTCGCCGAGGCCCGCGCCGCGAAGGCCGACCAGGTTGTCGGCATCGGTGGCGGTGCCGTGTTGGACCTCGCCAAGGCGGTAGCGGCCCTCGCGGTCGACGGCGGCGACCCGATGGACCACGCGGAGGTGATCGGAGCGGGACGGTCCATGCCCGCCCGCGGATTGCCGTTCATCGCAGTGCCGACGACGGCTGGGACCGGATCCGAGGTGACCGCCAACGCCGTCTTGACGTCGCAGGAGCATCGAGTGAAGGTGTCGCTGCGCTCGCCGGCCATGCTGGCGAAAGTGGCCGTCGTCGATCCTGAGCTCACGGTCACCTGCCCGGCGGACGTGACGATGTACTCGGGCATCGATGCGCTGACCCAGTGCCTTGAGCCGCTCACCTCCCGCTTCACCAATCCCATGGTGGAGGCGCTCGCGCTCGCGGGCCTTCGCGCCGCAGGTCGGTCTCTTCTGCGCGCCGTCGACCAGGGCGAAGACCTCGAGGCGCGCAGCGACATGGCTTTCTGTTCGCTCATGGGAGGCTTGTCGCTCGCCAATGCCAAACTCGGTGCCGTGCACGGTCTGGCCGGAGTCCTGGGTGGCGTCACCGGGGCACCGCACGGCGCGATCTGCGCGGCGCTGCTGGAACCGGTCACGGCCGGCAACATCGCGGCGCTGCTGGAGCGGGCTCCGAAGCACCTGGCCTTGGCCGGATACCTCAACGCTGCGGAGGCCCTGACCGGGCACCGTCAGATCGAGGCGCTCGGTACCTGGCTGGGGGAGTTGGAGCATCAGTTGGACCTGCCCGGTCTGGACGATCTGGGCCTCGATCGCTTCGACCACGGAGCCGTGGTGGATCAGGCCATGAAGGCCAGTTCCATGAAGGGGAACCCCATCGACCTGACGAGGGACGAGCTGCTGGCCATCCTCGACGCGGCTGCGTGACGGCGATGGGGCAGGCCACCATTCGGCGAGTCGCCCCGTCGGATCCCGACGTGGCGACGCTGCTCGACGAGTACTTCAGCGATCGTGCTGCCACCTGGGCCGGCGAGGGGCTGGGGTATCAGCGCCGCCCCGCCAACCTCAGCGAAGGCGTGATCCTGCTCGTCGACGTCGACGGGTCGACGGCCGGGATCGGCGGGCTCAGGCACGTCCCGAGCGACTCCGGGTCGTGGTGGGAGGTCAAGCACATGTACATCCGGCCCGCTGCGCGCCGGTCCGGTCTCGGCAGAGCGCTGATCGACGCGCTGGAGGCGGAAGCCAGGCGCCTGGGCGCAACCGACCTGGTGCTCGACACTCACCACAGCTTGGTGGCGGCAGTCTCGCTGTACGAGGGGGCAGGCTTTCGCGCAACGGAGGCGTTCAACGACAACCCGAACGCCACCCGTTGGTTCCGCAAACCGCTGTTGCCTCGACCCTGATCCAGGGCTGGTCTCCAGCCCCGGGTCAAACGCCAACCGACAACGCGAAACGCCAACCGACATCCGGTGGTGCCCGCGAGAATAAGCGACGCCCGCGAGATATCGCGGGCGTGGCTGAGGGTCGTCGGCCTTCGGGGCTGTCGGTTGGCGGTTCCGTCTATCCGTTGGCGTTCGCGCTTCTCGGTTGGCGTTACGAGCTCGACGACTGGGGTCAGTTGTCCTGGGAGTAGACCAGTACCGAGTAGGGGCCGACCGACACGTTGCCGTGCCAGTCCATCCCGTCGGCGTCCTCGTGGTAGGCCTCCATGTCGTGGCTCTCGTAGTTGCCGAACAGGCCGCTGTAGATCGTGGCGTCGGAGTTGAAGCGCAGTTTCCAGAGGCCCCCGCTCGGAAGACCCACCCGGCGGTACTCCTGGGGTTCGGCCGACAGGTTGGCCACGACGACGACGTCATCGCCGGGACCGTGATCCAGCCAACGCTGGAAGACCAGCAGGTTGGAGTCCTCGTTGATGTGGTGGATGTTCACGCCCCGGCCGGTGAGGCCACGAGTGACGCCCCAGCGGTTGAGCCGCAGATCGATGAGGTCGGCGTAGAGACGCGCGATGCCGGAGAAGTCGTCGCGGCGGCGCCAGTCCAGCGGAACGTCGTCGCGGAACCAGGCGCCCTCGAGGAACTCCTGGCCCTGGAACATCATCGGGATACCCGGTGACGTCATCACCAGGGCGGCTCCGATGGTGGAGCGCTTCTGGGAGGGCCACCCGGCTGCGTTGTCGGGCTCGATCTCCTGCGGTACGCGGGCGCTCCCGTTGGCCACCTCGTCGTGCGACTCGGTGTAGATGACGCGCTCCAAGGGGTCGCCGTAGTGATGGGCGATGGCGTCGGCGAGGGCCTGGATGGAGCGTTGAGCATCGTCCGGGTTGATGAGCTCGGCGCGCACCGGGTGGACGAAGGCGGCGTCCCACTGCGCGTGGAAGCCGGCGCCGTCGGTGTTGTCCTCGGTGATCAGCGGGTTCTTGTGCAGATCCTCGGCGATCGTGATGCGACCCGGGAACTCGTTGCGCACAGCATCCGTGATGCGTCGCATGAGCGACCATCCCTCGGCGAGGTAGGAGCCCTGGTGGGAGTACATGTGGGGCACCATGTCGAGCCGCAAGCCGTCCACACGGTAGTCACGCAGCCACATGAGGGCGTTGTCGACGATGAAGTTGCGCACCTCTTCGCGGCCGTAGTCGGGGCGGGTGTCGCCCCAGGGGGTTTCCGAACGGTCGTCGTTGTAGAAGTAGATGCCGCCCTTGCCGTTCTCCTGCCAGCCGTCGAAGGCCCAGAGATCCAGATCGGAGGGGCCGAAGTGGTTGTACACGACGTCCTGAATCACGGCGATGCCCCGCTGGTGGCACTCTTTGATGAACTTCTTGTACTCGTTCGGCCCGCCGTAAGCGCTCTCGACCGCGAAGATGTGCGCCGGGTTGTAGCCCCAGGACATGTCGCCCGCGAACTCGGCCACCGGCATGACCTCGATGGCGTTGACGCCCAGATCCACGAGATGGTCGAGCCGGCCGACGGCGTCGGTGAGGTTACCCACCCAGTCGCCCTTGTCCGTGAACGTGCCGATGTGCATTTCGTAGATCACCAGCTCGTGGTGGGGAGGGCAGTTGGCCTGCACGTCCTCCCAGTCGAAGCTGTCGTGGTCGTAGATGACGCCGTTGCCCACCGAGTTGGTCACCTGAAGGGCGTAGGGGTCTACCCGGGAGAAGCTGTTGTCGCCGTTGGTGATCTGGTACTTGTACTCGTGCCCGGGCTGGGCGCCCTTGACGAAGCCGTACCAGTAGCCGTTGCCCTCGTGATCAAGCGCATTGGCGGAGTCGTTCCAGTCGTTGAAATCGCCCACGACGGCGACGCTGTCGGCGTTGGGCGCCCACACCCTGAAGGCGACGCCTCCCTCGGCAGGGATCGCCCCCATCCCAGCGATCGTCTGGAGAGATTCAGTCACGGAGCGTCCTTTCGGAAAACGGGTCAACAGCACATTATGCGCGCTCGGGATATCAATTCGTCAATCAGCTCTGCCGCTACGGGCGGCTGCGCTGCGGCGCACTGAGCATCGGCCCTAGTAGTCTGACTGGGAGTCGTTGGAAGGGGACGCGAGGATGGCAGAAGACGGGGTGGCGCCGCAGCCCGAGGGCGAAGCGACCGGAGCTCTCCCAGAGCACGATCCCAACGAGCCCGTCGACCGGGCAGAGGTCATCGGCTCGGGAATGCGAACGCTCGCCATCTGGTCCGGCTACTTCCTGCTGGTGGCGGCAGCGACGCTGGTGATCGGGTGGGTCTTCAGCAAGTTCTGGGAGGGGCTGCTGCCGGTCGTGCTGGCGCTGCTCGTGGCGTCGGTGCTGTGGCCGGTCACTGCCGCACTCAAACGCATCGGGGTTCCGTACGCACTGGGTGCGGCGATCTCGCTCCTCGGCGGCATAGGAATCTTCGCTGGGCTCATCTCACTCATTGCCCCGGGTGTGGCCAGCCAATGGCCCGATCTGTCCTCGCGCGCAGTGCAGGGAGTGCGTAGGCTCCAGGAATGGGCGGCCGGGCCTCCGCTCAACCTGCGCGACGAGCAGTTGAACGAGTGGATCACCCAGGGTCTCGACTTCCTCCAGGCGCGCAGTGGCGACATCGCCTCACAGGCGCTCAGCCTGGGCGGCAGCCTTGGCAGCGGCGTCGTCACGATGCTTCTGACCTTGGTGCTCACCTTCTTCTTCCTGAAGGACGGCCACCAGTTCCTCGCCCTCGTCCGTCGGGTGGTCGGACGACGAGCCGGGTTCCACGCCACCGAATTGTTGACGCGTCTGTGGCTCACCGTGTCGGGCTACATCCGCACCCAGGCCATCGTCAGCTTCGTGGACGCGCTGTTCATCGGCCTCGGTCTGCTGGTGCTCGGCGTCCCGCTCGCATTCCCGCTCACGGTCCTGACCTTCATCGCCGGGTTCATTCCGATCGTTGGCGCTTTCACGGCGGGCGCTCTGGCCGTCCTGGTGGCCCTCGTCTCGAATGGACTGACCACAGCGGCCCTCGTGCTCGGCCTCATCATCCTGGTCCAGCAGATTGAGGGAAATGTCCTGCAGCCCCTGCTCCAGTCGAAGGTCATGCAGTTGCACCCCGTCGTCGTGATGCTGGCAGTGCTGCTGGGCGCCGCATGGTTCAACATCATCGGCGCGTTCCTCGCGGTGCCGGTGGCTGCGGCGATCGCCGTCTTCCTGCGCTACCTGGGAGATCTCATCGACCTGCGTACCGGGGAACGCTCCTCCGACGACATCGACTGGGCCACCGACGACGGCAAGTCCGTCGGCTGGGAATGGGAAAAGGCCGCTGTCTTCTTCAGGGCGATCCTGCGCAAGAATCGGCCGGACAACAGCGGGGACGCTGTCCTCACAGACGCCGGCGCGGGCCTCGACGAGGCGGAGCGCGCCACGATCCGCAGCCGGCTGCGACGGCTGGCACGTCGACGCAACACCCACGACGCCTGATCCGATTGATGGCGGCTGCCTGCGCGTGCAGACCGTCCGTCGAGTCGGTCCCTGAGCAGTGACGAGCGCTCGCGCGAGGAACGTCCGTCGAAGGGTTACGGCCCCGTTCCCTACCGCCGCCCCGACCGCTAGGGCGGCGACCACAGCCCTGGCCGTAACGACAAGCTCAGGGGCCAGGTTCCTGAGCAGTGATAACGACACCGCTCCGTCTAACGACGCCGAAGGGCCCCGGCCGTGAGGCGGGGCCCTTCGAGTGGTGATTATCAGAGTGGACCGAGAGCTACTTCTTGCCCTGGTTCTTGACGGCCTCGATGGACGCCTTGGCGGCTTCGGGGTCGAGGTAGCGTCCGCCCGGCGTCACCGGCTTGTAGTCCTCGTCGAGCTCGTAGTAGAGCGGGATGCCGGTGGGGATGTTGAGGCCGGCGATCTCCTCATCGGAGATCCCGTCCAGGTGCTTGACGAGAGCCCGGAGCGAGTTGCCGTGGGCGGTGACGAGCACCGTCTTGCCCTCGGCGAGATCGGGGACGATGTGCGCCTCCCAGTAGGGCAGGAGCCGTGCCACGACGTCCTTGAGGCACTCTGTACGGGGGCGATCGGCCTCGGGGATGTCGGCGTAGCGCGGGTCATGGTGCTGGCTGAACTCGTCGTCGACGTCGATCGGCGGCGGGGGAGTGTCGTAGCTGCGGCGCCACAGCATGAACTGCTCCTCACCGTACTGCTCGAGCGTCTGGGCCTTGTCCTTGCCCTGGAGGGCGCCGTAGTGACGCTCGTTGAGGCGCCAGTGGCGGCGCACCGGGATCCAGTGGCGATCGCAGCCGTCCAGGGCGATGTTCGCCGTGTGGATCGCGCGGCGGAGCAGGGAC
This sequence comes from Tessaracoccus flavus, assembly GCF_001997295.1. Classification (NCBI taxonomy): domain Bacteria; kingdom Bacillati; phylum Actinomycetota; class Actinomycetes; order Propionibacteriales; family Propionibacteriaceae; genus Tessaracoccus; species Tessaracoccus flavus. The sequence continues at coordinate 2,416,553 of NZ_CP019605.1, read as the reverse complement.
GTGTGCAGCACGTCGGGGAGCAGGCCCTCGGCCTTGAGCAGCCCGGCAGCGGCCTCGGCCTCACCGACGCCCTTTTCGTTGATGTCGACGTCCACCCAGCCGGTGAACAGGTTCTTGGCGTTCCATTCGCTCTCGCCATGGCGGAGCAGGATCAACTTCGCGGTCATGGGACAACCCTACAGCCACGGTGCCGGCCGGTAGGGAGGGGTCAGGTGCCGCCCTCGGCCGCCACAGCGGCCGCCGCACGCTGCGCGACGTCCGGATCGAGGTAGCGCGGGGAGCCGGGTCGGCCGTCGGAGAACTCCAGGGTCAACGGATGACCGGCCGGGATGTTGAGGTCCTCCACCTCCCGGTCGCTCAGCCCGAGCACGACGTCGGCCAGCGCGCGCAGGGTGTTGCCGTGGGCGACGACGAAGACGGTGCGGCCTGCGACCAGGTCGGGGTGTACATCCTCGTCCCACCAGGGGCGGACCCGCTCGATGACGTCTGCCAGGGATTCCCCCACCCCGGCAGGGAGCGAGCCGCGCTCGGCCACCGGCGCAGGATCGGTCCAAGAGGCCACCTGCTCGGCGGTGGCGTGAGGTGGGCGACCGTTGATGGTGCGGCGCCATTCGTGGAAGGCGTGGTCGCCATAGCGGTGGCGGGCCTCCCTCTTCGGTAGGTCGGTGAGCACGCCGTAGGCCCGCTCGACCAGCCGCCACGTCGAGCGCGGATCGAAGTCCTCCAGACCCAGGTGGGACAGGAGCAACTCAGTGGTGCGGAGCGAGCGCAGCATCGTCGATTGCCACACCACGTCGGGTCGAAGGTCGGCTCCTCGGATGAGGTCAGCCGCGACCGCCACCTGCGCCTCACCAGCGGGGGTGAGGCCGGCGTCGAGCAGCCCGGTGAAAACCTGCTGTGCGTTGTAGGTGGACTCGCCGTGGCGGAGCAGCATCAGGGTTCCCATGGGGCCATTCTTCCTGACGCTCCGCCCAAGCCGCTCGAGGCGACGCGGTCAACCATGGCCAGACGCGTCAGGCGTTCGGCCAGTCCTCGCCCTCCGGAACCTGGCCCGTCATGATGTAGATGACTCGACGGCCGACGGCGACGGCGTGGTCGGCGAAGCGCTCGAAGTAGCGTCCGAGCAGCGCGACGTCGACGGCGCCTTCGATCGAGATGTCGGAATCCTCGCTCAGCATGAGGGTGAACTGTTCACGACGCAGCTCATCCATCCGGGAGTCGATCTCGGCGAGCCGGTGGGCACCCTTGACGTCGCGTGCCGCCATCGATAGCCGGGCGAGATCGATGATCTCGATGGCGATGGACGCCATCTCCCTGAATCCGGCCTCGAATCGCTCGGGCACTGCAGTGGCGGGGTAGCGGAGTCGGGCGATCTTGGCCACGTGCGCGGCAAGGTCGCCCATGCGGGCCAGTTCGAACACCACGCGGATGGCGGAGACGATCGTGCGCAGTTCGCCTGCGACCGGGGCCTGGAGCGCGAGCAGGGAGAGGCACTTGTACTCCATCTCCTCGTGCATGCGGTCGAGTTCGATGTCCTTGCTGATGACCGACTCGGCGAGGCCGAGATCGGCGGACAGCAGGGACTCCGACGCGTCCCTGATGGCCACTTCGACGAGCCCGGCCATGTGGACGAGGCTGTCGAGGATCGAGTCGAGTTCCTCGTGGTAGCTGGTGCGCATGGTGGGCTCCTCTATGAGACGGGCAGAACAACAGGCAAGTCTAGCCGGGGCCGACTCTCTGAGGAGGTTTCCAGCGCGGTCCAACGGGCGTGTTGACTGCGGGTGACGATCGGGTGAACGGGGCGTGAAGTCTCGGGGCACGGGCTTTGGTGAGTGCGATCGGTGGCCAGGGGCACCAGCCCGGACCATATGATGATCGACATGCACCCCGCCCTCGCAGGCCTCATCGGCGCAGGTCTGGCTCTGACCTGCTGCCTGTTCGTCTATCTGGTGTACCGCGGGCGCGAGGGGTGGCGTCAGCTCGAGGCGCAGCGGCAGGCCGAGAAGGCGTCTGCAGAGCTCCGCGACGTGTTGTCCACCGTCGCATCGGGCGCGCTCCTCGTGGGTCCGCACGACGAGATTCTGATGGTGAACGAAGCGGGGGAGGCGCTCGGACTGGCGCGCGGAAACCGCGTCGGTTTCCCGGAACTGCTGGATCGGGTCAGGGCGGTGCGCAGCTCGGGGGAGCAGTACCGAGGGCCGATCGTCCGGGCCGCACACCCGGGCGTCGAGGGACTTGAGCTCGCCGCGCGGGTCTCACCGATGGTGGATGACAACGTACTGGTCATCGCCGACGACGAGTCCGCCCAACGCCGCGTCGACGCCGTCCGCCGAGACTTCGTCGCCAACATCTCGCACGAACTGAAAACCCCGATCGGTGCCGTGAGCGTTCTGGCGGAGGCCATCGAGGCGGCCAGCGACGATCCGGAGTCGGTCCAGCGCTTCGCGACCCGAATGCAGGTCGAGGCCGCACGGCTGGCTGAGCTGGTCAATCAGATCATCGACCTGTCCCGCCTCCAATCGTCCGATCCGATGCTGACGCGCGAGCTCGTCGCCGTCGACGAGATCGTCAGTGAGGCGATCGCGCGGTCCCAGGAGCGGGCCAACAAGCGTCACGTGAACCTGATTCTCGCCAGCACCGCCCGAGTGTCGGTCATGGGCGACCGCTGGCAGCTCGTTGACGCCGTCAGCAACCTGGTGCAAAACGCCATCAACTACTCCGACGAGCGGGCCAGGGTCGCGGTGAGCGTCATTCCCACCACCGTTGACGGGGTGCCCGTCGTCGAGATCAAGGTCTCCGACAACGGCATCGGTATCAGGCCGGAGGACCAGGAGCGCATCTTCGAGCGGTTCTACCGGGTCGACTACGGACGCTCGCGGCAGAGCGGCGGCACGGGGCTGGGCCTGTCGATCGTGCGCCACATCGCAGTGGCCCACGGCGGGTCCGTGCGCGTCTGGTCCCGACCCGGCCAGGGCTCCACCTTCACCTTGCAGCTACCCGCCCACCCGGGCGATCAACCCGACACGGAGGAATCCAGTTCATGACGCGCATCCTGATCATCGAGGACGAGGACTCCTACCGCGACGCCACCAGCTTCATGCTGCGCAAGGAGGGGTTCGAGGTCGCCACCGCGGCCGACGGCGCCGAGGGACTCGCCGAGTACGACCGTTCGGGCGCGGACCTCGTCCTGCTCGACCTCATGATGCCGGGCATGTCGGGCGTCGAGGTGTGCCGGCAGCTCCGGTCGCGGGGGAACGTCGCGATCGTCATGGTGACGGCGCGGGACTCGGAAGTGGACAAGGTGGTGGGTCTGGAGATCGGTGCCGACGACTACGTCACGAAGCCGTTCAGCCACCGGGAGCTGGTTGCCCGCATCCGGGCGGTGCTGCGTCGGGGCCAGGACCAGGTGCTGCTGCCCGAGGTGGTTGAGGCAGACGGCGTGCGCGTCGACGTGGAGCGCCACCAGGTGACCGTCGACGGGGTGGAGGTGCGCTTCGCGCTACGCGAATTCGAGCTGCTCGAGCTGCTGCTGCGCAACGCCGGCCGGGTGATGACCCGCGGCCAGCTGATCGACCGGATCTGGGGCAGCGACTATGTGGGCGACACGAAGACGCTCGACGTCCACATCAAGCGGCTCCGCAGCAAGATCGAAAAGGACCCTGCCAACCCGCAGCGGCTGATCACCGTGCGGGGGCTCGGCTACAAGTACGAGGGGTGACCGGGGTCAGGCCCTGGCCTGTTCCCACGCCTCGACGAAGTCCGAGTGCTCGGAGGAGTAGACAGGCACGAGCATGTCGACGGCGCCGCCGTCGGCCAAGTTGACGGTGACATCAGCGAGACGACCCACCGTGAGCCCTTCGGCGGGGAAGGAACTGTCGGTGCCGTCGATCAACACTGTCTGACCCTTGGGGATGTCCACCTCGAACGCCAACTCCTGAGGCTCGCCGTAGGTGCCGTCGGGCTGCTCGGGCGAGTACGTGATGCCAGTGACCTGAGTGTCCTCATCGCGGGAGGCGATGCCCCCGAGCAGAACGGCGTCGCTGCCGTCGGTGAGGATCAGAACATTGCGCAGTTTGACCCCGCCCAGGTCCTCCTGGACGCCGGCGGCCGGCGGAGCGTCGTACTGCCACTGTCCGGCGGTGCACGCACTAAGCGAGACGGCGATGGCCGCGGACGCGACCGCAGCGACCAGTCGGCTGGGGCTCTTGCTCATGGATCCTCCGGGTGGGGGCGTAGGTGTGCCCATCCTAACCATGTGCACGGGCGTTGGCGACGCGCTTTCACGGTCGGGGTGCTTCGCCCGGAAATGGACCCTGGGCCCGGCGCAGCCTCCCCTGGTAGGATGGGCCATTAGAAAGGGGTCTGAAACAATATGACTTTTTCTATCGGCGAGACGGTGGTTTACCCCAATCATGGGACGGCTGTCATTGAAGACATCGAGAACAAGACCATCAAGGGCGAAGACAAGCTCTACCTGGTGCTGAGGGTTATCGGCCAGAACGATCTGGTGATCAGTGTTCCTGCCTGCAACCTCGATCTGGTCGGCGTGCGCGACGTCGTGGACGCGGACGGCCTGGAGCAGGTGTTCTCCGTGCTTCGCGCCGAGCACACCGAGGAACCCTCCAACTGGTCGCGCCGCTTCAAGGCAAACATGGAGAAGCTGCACTCGGGCAACGTCATCAAGGTGTCCGAGGTCGTGCGCGACCTGTGGCGTCGCGACCGCGACAAGGGCCTGTCGGCCGGGGAGAAGCGCATGCTGGCCAAGGCACGCTCCATCCTCGTCGCAGAGCTGGCGCTGGCCGAGAAGGTCGATGAGGACAAGGCCGAGGTCATGCTCGACGAGGTCCTCGCCTCCTGACCCCCGTGCACTCTACTGATCAACCGGTCGTCGCCGTTCTGGTGGCGGCCGGTTCCGGTTCCCGCCTCGGCGCCGCCGTCCCGAAGGCGCTGGTCGAGTTGGCGGGTGTGCCGCTGGTCCGGCTTTCCGCCGAGGCGCTCGTCGCCGGCGGCGTGCAGCAGGTGGTCGTGACGATCCCCGGCGGTATGGACGCGCCGTTCGAGCAGGCGCTGGCAGGGCTGCGGGCGCCACTCAGGATAGTTGCGGGCGGTTCGACGAGGCAGGAATCGGTACGGCTGGGCCTGAAGGCGCTCAATGCGTCCGACGACGCCGTCGTGCTTGTTCATGACGCGGCGAGAGCGCTGGTGCCGCCGGCGCTCGTGGCCTCCGTCGTCGAGGCGATAGCCGACGGCGCAGCAGCCGCGGTGCCGGTCCTGCCCGTGACGGACTCGATTCGGCAACTGACAGCTTCCGGCTCCGTCGTCGTCGATCGCTCGGCGCTGCGGGCCGTGCAGACGCCGCAGGCCGCGCGACTCGGGGCTCTCCGGGACGCCCACGAGCACGCCCGTGTCCGTGGGCTCGAGGTCACAGATGACGCCGCCGTGTGTGAGCTGGTAGGACTCGACGTGACGCTCGTTCCCGGGCACTCCGACGCCATGAAGGTGACCACGCCCGCGGACCTCGTCGTCGCCACGGCAATCCTGGAAGAGAGGCGCCGTCCATGAGGGTCGGTATTGGAACGGACGTCCACCGTCTGGAGCGCGGGGTACCCATGTGGGTGGCGGGTCTCCACTTTCCCGAGGAGGAGGCCGGCCTCTCGGGGCACTCCGACGGCGACGTCGCGGCCCACGCGGCGTGCGACGCGCTGCTGAGCGCGGCGGGCCTCGGCGATCTGGGATCCAACTACGGGACCTCCGCCCCCGAATGGGCCGGTGCCAGTGGCGCCGCGTTCCTGGCCGAGACGGCGCGGCGGGTGCGCGCCGCGGGCTTCGACATCGCGAACGTCGCCGTCCAGGTGATCGGGAACAGACCGAAGATGGCTCCCAGGCGCGCCGAGGCGGAGGCGGCGATGAGCGCCGCCCTGGACGCACCTGTGACGGTGAGCGCGACGACGACCGACGGCCTCGGCCTGACCGGCCGCGGTGAGGGTGTTGCCGCGATGGCCGTCGCGTTGCTGGCTACTGGTCGCTCCCCGAAAGACTGACAACTTTCGGCGGTGCCGGCAGCCCGAAGATTGCTCCTGCCAGAGCCTAGGCTGGTGGTCGGACCGATCCCAGGAGCGTCAGTTGAGCAAACTCCCAGCAGAGGGTGGCCGAGGCAGCCATGTGTGGAGCCACGACCGCTCGGCATCCGAACGGGTGCGTCGCGGCGCTCGGAAACTCGGCCCCTACATCGTTGTGGCGGCGGTGCTGCTGGCCCTCGTCGTCGGGATGATGGTGTTCTTCCTTCTCCGTCAGGACGACGGGGGCAGGGCGTGCCCGCCGACGGCGGGTCTGGGCGTCGTGGTGGTCCGGTACTAGGCTGGGGTCCGAGGGGGAATCCGGATGAACCGAGAGAGGGCTGCTGGCCGCATCGTCGCCGCCGTGGCGGTTCTGGTCGCCGTGGCGGCGGTCGTCGCTGTCCTGGCGCTGAGCGGTGGCAACTCCGTCCCGTCCCCGGGCCCCACCGTCGCCCCGTCCTTAGAGCCGTCTGCGTCCGCGCTGACGACTCCATCCGACGGCGTGACGCAACCGGACGTGACGGCGACGACCGTGGACGCCTTGACTCCGAGCGAATCGTTGGCCGCCTCGTGGACCCAGACCACGCAGGCTGCGAGCGGGCCCGAAGTCATGAGCGCGTCGGAGGCGCCGCCGCCCGGAGCTGCCACTGAGGCGCTCGATCCGGACGCGTCGGCGAAGGCGGAGCTCAGCGCCGCCGACACCTTGCCGTCGGGCCAACTCGCGCTGGAGGATCTGCCGTCCACCGTCGGGCTATGGTCGGCCGACGACGAACTGGGGCCCGTCGCCTACACCAAGGCGGGCGGAAGCCCGGAGGACACCATCACGGTGACCTCACTCGGTGCCGACAGCATGGGGCTCGATCACTGGCGCAGTTCCATGACTGACGCCACTGCTATCGACGGTGGCCTCTGTGGCCTCGTCGGTGGCGTCGCCGCCTGCGTCCTACCGTCGCAACGGTACGGCGAGGTGATGCTCTTCGGGACCGACGGCGTCGGCGTCGCCGACGTTCGCGAGGTCGCGACCGGGGTGAGCTCAGCCGTCAACTCGTGACCGCCGAGCCCGCCCCCTGGATCAGCGCCGATCCGGGATCCAGCGTCAGAGCTCCAGGCCCGGGTACAGCGGGTGCAGGTTGAGCAGTCGCTGAGCCTCCGCCAGAGAGCCGTCACGGGCGTCGTCGGTCAGGTCGTACTTGGCCTTGCTCGGCTCGCCCTTGCTCGTGGTGGTCGGGGTGGTCGAGCCGAGAACGCCGGCGATCATGTCGGCGACCGCGTCCATGTCGGAGGCGGTGAAGCCACGCGAGGTCAGGGCGGGGGTGCCCAGACGGACGCCGGTGGTGTACCAGGCTCCGTTCGGATCGTTCGGCACGGCATTGCGGTTGGTGACGATACCCGACTCGAGGAGCGCGGACTCGGCCTGCCGGCCGGTGAGCCCGAACGAGCGCACATCCATCAGCACGAGGTGGTTGTCCGTGCCGCCGGTGACGAGGTCGACGCCACGGCGGAGGAGGCCCTCGGCCAGCGCCTGTGCGTTGTCGGCCACAGCCTGCGCGTAGGTCTGGAATTCGGCAGTGCGGGCCTCGGCCAGCGCGACGGCCTTGGCCGCCATGACGTTGGACAACGGCCCACCAAGCACGAGCGGGCAGCCTCGATCCACCGACGGTGCGTACTCGCCGGTAGCCAGGACCATGCCGCCTCGCGGGCCGCGGAGCGACTTGTGCGTGGTGGTGGTGACGACGTCCGCGTAGGGCACCGGATCCTCCTCGCCGGTGAACACCTTGCCCGCCACCAAGCCGGCGAAGTGGGCCATGTCGACCATGAGGACGGCGCCCACCTCGTCGGCGATGTCGCGCATCTTGGCGAAGTTCACCCGGCGCGGGTAGGCGGAGTAGCCGGCCACAAGGATGAGCGGGCGGAACTCCCGCGCCTGCGCCCGGATCACGTCGTAGTCGAGGAGTTGGGTTTCGGGATCGGTCCCGTAGGAGCGCTGGTGGAACATCTTGCCGGAGACGTTGGGGCGGAATCCGTGCGTCAGGTGGCCGCCGGCGTCCAGCGACATGCCGAGCAGCCGCTGCTCGCCGAAGCGACGCCGCAGGGTCTCCCAGTCGGCCTCGGTGAGGTCGGCCACGCCCTTCGCGCCGAACTCGGCGAGCGCGGGGGACTCCACCTTGTGCGCCAGGATCGCCCAGTAGGCGGTGAGGTTGGCGTCGATGCCCGAGTGGGGCTGGACGTAGGCGTACTCGGCACCGAAGAGCTCGCGAGCGTGCTCAGCGGCGACCGCCTCGACGGTGTCGACATTCTGGCACCCCGCGTAGAAGCGGTGACCGACCGTGCCCTCGGCGTACTTGTCGCTCAGCCAGGTGCCCATGGTTGCGAGCACGGGGAGGCTGGCGTAGTTCTCCGACGCGATGAGCTTCAGCGACGCGCGCTGGTCGGTGAGCTCCTGACGGGTCGCGGCTGCGATGCGGGGCTCCACCTCCTCGATCGCGCTCAACAAGGTGCGGTAGGCCGACGAGATCGACTCGAGATCGCTCACAATTCTCCTCAGAAGCGGTGTGTGGGGACCAATCTAGTATCCGCCCCCGAGGATGACGAAGCTCAGCGGCTCCGGCGCCGCCAGATGGACGTCGAGACTGATGCCTGAGCCCGTCCGGAACGGCACCGCTCAGGGAGCGGTAACGCCCGTGCGCTGCTGATTCACCTCGTAGAGCGCGATCGCGGCGGCGACCGATGCGTTGAGCGACTCGACGGCCGAGCCGATCGGGATGTTGACGAGCTGGTCGCAGTGCTCCCGCACCAGACGGGCGAGGCCCTCGTCCTCGGACCCGACGACGATGAGCAGGGGTCCGTCCAGACCGGCCGCGCCGGAGATCGGCACCTCGCCCTCGCCGGCGAGGCCGATGATGGTGAACCCCATCTTGGCGGCCTGCTCGAGCGCGCGGTTCAGATTGGTCGCCATCGCGATGGGCAGCCGGGCTGCCGCTCCGGCGGAGGTCTTCCAGGCCGCGGCTGTCATCGACGCCGAACGACGTGACGGGATGATCGCACCCGTGGCGCCGAAGGCCGCGGCGGAACGGATGATCGCGCCGAGGTTACGCGGGTCGGTGATGCCGTCAAGCGCGACGACGATGCCATCGCTGTCCAGGGCATCGGCCAGCACGTCCTCCGGGTCGGCGTACTCGTAGGCAGGGAGTTGCAGGGCGACCCCCTGGTGGACGAGCCCGCCGGTGACCCGATCGAGTTCGGCCCGGGTCACCTGCAGCATGGGCAGTCCGTGCTCGGCCGTGAACCTGAGGATGTCGCGCAGCCTGTCGTCGCGGTCCGCGCCTTCGGCAACGTAGGCCTGCTTCACCGGCAGACCGGCCGTCAGCGCTTCGTAGACCGGGTTGCGGCCCACCACCCAGTCGGCTCCGACGGCGGACTTCCGCGCGGCCTTCGGCTTGGCCTGGGTGCGCCGCTGAGCGGCCTGCTTCGCCTTGTACGCCTTGTGGTAGGGCCTGTCCTCAGCCTTGGGCGTCGGGCCCTTGCCCTCGAGTGACCGGCGGATACGACCGCCCGATCCGGCGGTCTTACCCTTGCCCTTGCTGGTTGCGCCGCGTCGCGACGAGTTGCCTGCCATTACTTCTTCTCCAAGCTCCAGCGGGGCCCCGCCGGGGTGTCTGTGATCACGAGGCCGAGGTCGGCCAGGGTGTCGCGGATCGCGTCTGCGGCTGCCCAGTCCTTCGCTTCGCGGGCCTTGGCGCGCTGCGCGAGCAGCGCACCGACCAGCCCGTCGACGACGGGGGTGAGGTCGCTGCCCGCGGCCTTGCCAGCCCACTCGGGTGCCTCGGGGTGGATGCCGAACACGTTCAGCATCTGCGTGACTGCCGCCGCGAAGGACCTTGCCCTCACGGCGTCGCCATCGGCGATCGCCTGGTTCCCGCCCCGGATCGCGTCGAAGAGCGACGCGGTGGCGGCCGGCGTGCTGAGGTCGTCGTTCATCGCCTGGATGAACGCGGCGTACTGCGCAACGCTCTGTGGGTCCGGCGTGCCCTCGTCGGTGGCGAGGAACTCGCGGGCGCGCTCCACGAAGGAGTCGACGCGCTCGATGGCCTTCTCGGCCTCGGCCAGGGAACCTCGGGTGCCGTCGTCGGCGGGGGAGAACTCGATCGTCGATCGGTAGTGGGGGGCCAGCAGGAAGAACCTCACGGCCCGCGGGTTGTACGTCTTGGTCACCTCGGACACCTGGGCGGTGTTGCCGAGCGACTTGCTCATCTTCTCCCCGGCCATGGTCACCCAGGCGTTGTGCATCCAGTAGCGCGCGAAACCGTGGCCGGCGGCGGCGGACTGGGCGAGCTCGTTCTCGTGATGGGGGAAGCGCAGGTCGATGCCGCCCCCGTGGATGTCGAAGGTGTCGCCGAGGTACTTACCAGCCATCGCGGAGCACTCGAGGTGCCAGCCGGGCCGGCCGCGACCCCAGGGCGACGGCCAGGAGGCCGTCGTCGGCTCACCCTCCTTGTGGCCCTTCCAGAGGGCGAAGTCGCGCGGGTCGCGCTTGCCGCGAGGGTCGGCGTCGGCGGCCGCTTCCATCTCGTCGACCTTCATCCCTGACAGCTCGCCGTACCTGGGCCAGCTCTTGACGTCGAAGTAGACGTCACCGGAGCCGTCGGGGGCCGGGTAGGCGTGGCCGCGATCGATGAGGACCTGGGTGAGCTCGATCATCTCGGGGATGTGCCCGGTCGCGCGCGGCTCGTACGTGGGAGGCTTGCACCCGAGGGCGGCGTAGGCCTCGTGGAGCTCCCGCTCGAAGTGGTAGGCGTGCGCGAACCATTCCACGCCCGCCTCGGCGGACTTCGCGAGGATCTTGTCGTCGATGTCGGTGACGTTGGCCACCACGGTGACGTCGAGGCCCTCGTGCTCCAGCCAGCGTCGCAGGACGTCGAAGACAACCTCCTTGCGGATGTGCCCGAGATGCGGTGACGCCTGGACCGTGAGCCCGCAGTGGTAGATGCCCACCTTCCCCGCGACGAGGGGCACGAACTCGCGCGTGGATCGCGTGGCGGTGTCATAGAGCTTCAGGGTCACGGTGGGAGTCTACCGGCGCAGAGGCACGGGACCGGATTCGAGCAAATGAGATGGGTCGACGAATCCAAACGCCGTTACCTCGGCGTGTCGCAGCGTTGACCCATCTCACTTGCTCAACTCACCCCTCAGACCCGGGCGGGTACGGTGGGTCGGGTGAGTATCGACGTGCAGATCTGGTCCGACATCGCGTGCCCCTGGTGCTACATCGGGAAGCGGCGGTTCGAGCGGGCGCTGGAGGGGTTCGAGCATCGCGACGAGGTGCGCGTCACCTGGCGGAGCTACCAGTTGGACCCCACGCTGCCGCAGCACGATCCCCGCTCCGAGGTCGAGTACCTCGTCCAGGCCAAGGGGCTGCCGCGGGCGACGGTCGAACAGATGGTCGCCCACGTCGGCGAGCAGGCCAGGGGCGAAGGACTGGAGTACAACTTCGACGCGCTCGTCGTGGCCAACTCCCGGCGCGCGCACCGGGTCCTCCAGGCCGCCAAGGCGGCCGATGCAGCCGACGGCGACACCCGGACAGGGACGTTGAAGGAGGCGCTGCTGGCCGCGCACTTCGTCGACGGCGAAGACATCGGCGACGTCGAGGTGCTCACCCGCTTGGCCGCCCAGGCCGGCATCGACCAGGCCGAGACCCGCGCCGCCGTCGACTCCGCGACGCTCGACGACGCCGTCGAGCGCGACATCCGGGAGGCGGGCGAGATCGGCGTTCGTGGCGTGCCGTTCTTCGTGTTCGCCGGCAAGTACGGCGTCTCCGGTGCCCAGCCCCCGGAGGTGTTCAGCCAGGCGCTGGAGACGGTGTGGAGCGAGCGAGGACAGGGTCTGGTGACCCTCGAGGGAGCCGACGGCGAATCGTGCGGGCCGGAAGGCTGCGACTGACTGTGCCGGATCGGCGGCCGGCACCGTAGCCAGGACGTCCGATCCGTGCTTCTCTAGAGCCATGAACAGACGTCTAGACCATCTGGCCGCCTCGCAGTACGACCTGGTCAGTGCGCCGCTGGAGCGCTGGATCCTCGGACCGCAGCGGCCGTGGATAGCGTCGCGCTCTTCCGGCGAGGTGCTGGAGGTGGGCGTCGGCACTGGTGCGAACTTCCCCCACTACGCGGGCGACGTGCGGCTCACAGCACTGGAGCTCAGCCCCGGCATGCTGGCCCAGGCCAAGGCCAAAGCCGAAACCCTGGGACTCGACGTGAGGTTCATCGAGGGCGACGCGCAGGAGCTTCCCTTCGAGGAGGCGACCTTCGACACCGTGGTCAGCACCTTTGCGCTGTGCGGGATCCCCGACAACCGACTCGCGATCGCGGAGATGGTGCGTGTGTTGCGGCCCGGCGGCTCGCTCGTGCTGGCGGACCACGTCGTGTCGACGGTGGCACCGGTCCGCTGGGCGCAGCGGGCGCTGGAGACCATCACGATCCGGACCAACGGGGAGTACTTCACGCGCCGCCAGCTCCCTATCGTCGAGGAGTTCGGGATGCGTGTCGTCGACTCCGACCGCCACCAGCTCGGCGCCATCGAGAGGTTGCACGCGGTCAAGCCCTGCTAGGGGCCGGGTCGCCTCAGCCGGCGGTGTGTGCCAGCGTCGCGAGGAGCGCCCGTGCGTAGGCGTTCTCCGGATCCCGGTCGGCGAACTCAGCGCCGTCGTCGAGTGACACGACGAAGCCCGCGTCATCACGGCTCAGCGAGCGGAAGTGCCGGCCGAGGGCGGTCCGCAGCTGCCCCTCGTCGGGCAGCCAGACCGTTTTCTCTTGGGCGATCGAGTCGAGCGCCCACTCCGTGGTGCCGTTGAAGGCGAAGATGGTGCCGCTCTCGAGTTCGCGCGCCTCGATGACCATGTCGGCGAGGTGGAAGACGTCGTCGACGAGTTCGGCCGAGGTCACGACGAACCGGTCTCCGGAGCGTGGCTGCCACTGGAGGCCTGCGTCGCGGAGCTGGAGTGCGAGGGTCAGATCAATCATCACGGCCAGCGTACGCGCCGCCACCTACTGATTCTTCTGCTTGGCGGCGGCTTTGGCGCGCAGCGCGTTGATGTCGAAGCCCGCCATGACCGGCACGTCAGGGTCGTTGGCCTCGTCCTCCCACGGGTCGTAGGGCTTGTCGTCGTCGTCTTCGACGAACCCCTGGGAAGGGTCGTACTTGTTGACGAGTTCTCCGCCCACCGGCTGGAGGTCGCCCATCTGCTCGTCGGGCAGGTTGGTGAGGATCTCGTGGATGTACCCCGACGCCGCCTCATCGGTCGGCACTTCACGATTCTCCCGTTGGGACTGGTACCAGCGGTAGTCGAGGACCTCGTGGAAGAACTGGGCGGCGTCGCGCTTGCCGCGCAGTTCGGCGGGGATGCGGTTGACGGCGGGCTCGAACACCTCGACAAGCCACTTGTGGGCCGCTACCGATTCCGGCGCGTTGGGCGCCCACTTGGCGCGGTACGTGTCCATGTCGTTGAGAAGGCGGCGGGCCTGGTGCTCCTCCGCGTCCAGCCCGGTGAGGCGCATGAGGCGGCGCGTGTGGTGGCCGGCCTCGACGACCTTGGGCTTCATCCTGATCCTGCGGTCGGTCGGGGAGGTGTCGACGTCGATCTCCGCGACGTCGAAGCCCAGCGCGTTGAGCCGCCGGACCCGGCCCTCCAGCCGGTACAGCTCCGACTCGTCGAACTCCTCCACGCCCGTGAGCTCAGCCCAAAGCTGCTGGTAGCGGTCTTCGATGGTGCCGACGAGCCACTCCGGGTCGAGCGACGCGTCGAGGATGCCGCCCGCCTCCAGGTCGAGGAACTCGCCGTAGAGGTTCGTCCGCGCGATCTGCAGGTCGTGGGCGCGCTGCCCGTCGGTCAGCTGGTCGTGCAGCTCGCCGGTTTCCGCGTCGACGAGGTAGGCGGCGAACTCCCCGGCGTCGCGGCGAAACAGGATGTTCGACAGCGACACGTCGCCCCAGTAGAAACCCGTCAGATGCAGGCGTGCGAACAAGGCGACCATGGCGTCGAGCAGGCGGGTGACCGTCTCGTGCTTGACGCCCGGGTAGAAGAGCGAGCGATAGGGCAGGGAGAAGGCCAGGTGACGGGTGAGGAGGATCGGGTCCAGCGGTTCCCCGTCGCGGTCGACCCGTCCGAGCACCACGCCCACCGGGTCCACCGAGGGGACCCCGAGCCGCCGCAGCTCAGTGAGCATCCGGTACTCCTGGACGGCGACCTCCTCAAGGATCTCCTTGGCCGCGAAGATCTCGTCACCGACGGTGAGGAAGCGCACGACGTGCCGCGAGATGCCCCGCGGCAGCGCCACGAGGTGCTGTGCCGGCCACTCGGCCAGCGGCAGATGCCACGGCAGCCGAATGAGATCGGAGTCGGGCTTTGCGGCAAGGAACCTGGGCACCTCGTCAGTCTACCGGTGCCGGAGCGAAACAGCCGTTGGAGAGGTGTCCTCGCGCCGGAATCAGCGGGCGCGGTCCAGCGCCTCGGCCACGACGGCGACGAGATCGTCGGGAGACTCCAGCCCAATGCTGAAGCGGAGGAGGCCGTCGCCGATCCCGGCGGCCGCGCGGGCCTCGTCGGTCATCCCGGCGTGGGTCATCCTCGCCGGGTGGCAGACGAGCGACTCGATGCCGCCGAGCGACTCGGCGAGGTGGAAGATCGGCAATCCCTCGAGGAATCGGGTCACCGCATCGACTCCGCCCGTGAGGTCGATGCTGAAGAGCGAGCCGAAGCCGTCCTGCTGCCTGGCCGCGACGTCGTGGCCGGGGTGGTCGGTCAGCCCGGGGTAGTGCACCGCCGCCACCGCCGGATGACCGTTGCACGCCTCCACGAGGGTGGCGGCGTTCTCCTGGTGTACCCGCATGCGGGCATCAAGCGTCCGCAGCCCACGCAGCGTCTGGTAGGCGTCAAACGGGCTGCCGGTGAGGCCCAGCACGTTGGCCCACTGACGCAGCAGTTCGTGGTGCTCAGCGGTGGCGGCAACGGCCACCCCGCCGACGACGTCGGAGTGGCCGTTGAGGAACTTGGTGGTGGAGTGGATGACGATGTCGACGCCGTGCTCGAGCGGCCGCTGCAACAGGGGCGAGAGGAACGTGTTGTCGGCCGCCACGAGCGCCCCGGCCCGGTGGGCGGCCTCGGTCGTGCTGGCGAGGTCGGTGATCCGCAGCAGTGGGTTCGATGGGGTCTCGATCCACACCAGGGCCGGGGAGCGGTCGAGCGCCGCCGCGAGCGCGGGCTCGTCGTTGAAGTCGACGAAGTCAACCGTCAGCCTGCCCCGATCAGCCAGGAAGGCGAACAGCCGCCAGCTGCCGCCGTAGCAGTCGTGTGGGACCACCACCCGTCCACCCACCGGCACCAGCGCCTCGACGACGAGGGTGATCGCGGCCAGCCCGGTCGCGACGACAGTCCCGCCTGCGCCACCCTCCAGGGTCGCGATCGCGTCGGCCAGCAGGTCTCGCGTCGGGTTCCCCGAGCGTGAGTAGTCGTACTCGCGGGGGCGGTCGTAGGCCTCGAACGTGAAGTTCGTCGTCAGGTAGAGCGGCGGGACGACGGCTCCGTAAGCGGGGTCGGCTCCCAGCCCGGTGCGCATCCCGCGCGTCCAGCGTCCAAGCTCAGCCATGTCGGGGTCTCCTCTGGTCGGTCGTCGACACTCTAGTGTCCGCGGAACCCCTCGCTGCTCCAGCTTCGCTGCTGGCGGACGGGTTCCCCGCGCAGCACAAAGACGAGGGCCCCGGAAATCCGGGGCCCTCGCGGTGTGACGTCGGTGCGCTCAGGAGAGGCGGGCCTCGGTCTTGTTGCTGAACACGTGGACCTGGTCGTCCGGCGCGGTGAGGCGGACGGCCTCGCCCTTGTGCGGGGCGGTGCGGCCGGCGACACGGGCGACGAACTGCTGGGCGTTGACCAGCTGGTCGTCGGGCACGCCTGCCAGGGTCCCGTACAGGTAGGAGTCGGCGCCGAGGTCCTCGACGACGGCGATATCGAGGGCAATGCCCTCGTCTGCGACGCGGAAGGCCTCGGGACGGATACCGACTGTGAGGGTCTCCTCGCCGTTCGCCCGGGACAGCACATCGCGGGGCACCGGGACGACGTAGTCGCCCACCTGGACGCCGTTCTCGACGCGCTTGCCCGAGATGAGGTTCATGGCGGGGGAGCCGATGAAGCCTGCGACGAAGAGGTTCTTCGGGGTGTCGTAGAGCGCGAGCGGGGTGTCGACCTGCTGGAGGACGCCGTCCTTCATCACCGCGACGCGGTCACCCATCGTCATGGCCTCGACCTGGTCGTGGGTCACGTAGACGGTGGTGACGCCGAGTCGCTGCTGGAGAGCGGCGATCTGGGTGCGGGTCGAGACGCGCAGCTTGGCGTCGAGGTTCGACAGGGGCTCGTCCATGAGGAACACCTGGGGCTGACGCACGATGGCGCGGCCCATGGCGACGCGCTGGCGCTGGCCACCGGAGAGAGCCTTGGGCTTGCGGTTGAGGAAGTCCTCGAGGCCGAGCAGGTGAGCGGCCTCCTGGACGCGCTTCTGGCGATCAGCCTTGGGCACGTTCTGCATCTTCAGGGCGAAGCCCATGTTGTCCGCGACGGTCATGTGCGGGTACAGGGCGTAGTTCTGGAAGACCATCGCGATGTCGCGATCCTTGGGGGGAGGTCCGTCACATCGCGGTCACCGATGTAGATGGAGCCGGAGTTGACCTCTTCGAGGCCTGCCAGCATGCGAAGCGAGGTGGACTTACCGCAACCCGAGGGGCCGACGAGAACCATGAACTCGCCGTCTTCGATCTCGAGGTTGAGCTTGTTGACTGCGGGGCGGTCAGAACCGGGGTAGACCCGGGATGCGTCCCGATAGCTAACGGTGGCCATGCCACATTCCTTTCCACGGGCAGGTACGTGCCCGACGATCCTTAGTGGATAGGAACCTAGGTTTAGGTACCTGACGTTGATCCTAACACCGTCGGGATCAGCACTTGCAAGACGGGGTCCACGACGGCTTGAGGTTGCTCGTGTCGGACCGGAGCGGGAAAGCCTCGGGCGACCTGGTCGTCGGGAGGGGTCGGCATTGATGTCCCGTACCATTCACCCCGTGACTGACGAGCGCCCCGACGACGACCCGCAGCCGCCTGCGCCCGAGCCGGAGTCGGCGCCGTCGGAGCCCGGCCAGAGCATCAGCGACGGGGAGCCCGCCGAGAAGGAGTGGTGGGACGACGACGGGATGCCGTGGAAGAAGAAGCCGGGCCGTGAGGATTACGCTTGCCTCGCGTGGTTCGGCGTCGTCGGAGTCTTCTCCCTGCTCCTGCTGCCCACCCGTGCCTGGCTGATCGCCACCGCGCCTGACTGGCTGGCCATGATCACCGGCGGCCGGACCGCCGTCGCGGTGAGCGGTGCACTCGCGTCCCAGGGGGAGATGCCGCACTGGCCGATCGTGCTGGCCGTCGCCTCGGTGCTCAGCCTGAAGTTCGACTGGATCTACTGGTGGGCGGGCAAGCTGTGGGGGCGCGGCATGATCGAGGTGTGGGCGGGCCAGTCCAAGCGCGCCGCCCGCGGCTACGCCCGCGCCGAACGGTGGGCCGAGAAGCTCGGCCCGCTGGGCTTCCTCATCGCCTACGTGCCGTTGCCGTTGCCTCTCATGCAGGTCGTGTTCGTCCTGGCCGGGGCCACCGGGATGGGCATCAAGCGCTTCCTGGTCTACGACTACATCGCCTCGACGCTGTGGCTGGTCCTGTACTTCTACCTGGGCTGGCGCTTCGGCGAGCCGATCGTCGACGTGCTGGAGGCGTACGCCCGGATCGCGATGTGGGTGGCGCTCGGCCTCATTGCGTTCATCTTCGTCTCCACGTACCTTGCGCAGCGGCGGAAGGCCCGCGAAGGCGCCTCGGGCGGGGACGCCGGGTAGGCCTCACCGGGCACCCGTCGCCCAACGCTGAGGCTCCGGGTCAGGCGCGGCGGCAGATGGCGACGAGGAACGTCGACGCTGCGGTGAAGGGGCGAAGGTCCCAGGTCTCCAACGGAAGGTCGAGCGCGAGGCCCGCCTCGTCGAGATCCGCGAAGAAATCGCTGAACTCGTAGCCACGGCCGCCGCCGAAGCCGATGATCGCGCGACCCTCGGGGGCGAGGTGGTCGGCGAACCTGCGCAGCACATCGACCCGCGTCGAGGGGGCGAGGAACCCCATGACGTTACCGGCGGCCACGATGACGTCGAAGGGCTCTGAGATCCCGTGGGACGGCAGGTCGAGCTCGGCCAGATCCCCCGTGATCCAGGTCGGGCCGGGGTAGTCCTGCTCGGCGGCTGCGATGAGCGCGGAATCGACATCGACGCCGACGACCGTGTGCCCCATCGCGTGCAGGCGGCCTCCCACTCGGCCCGGCCCGCAGCCTGCGTCGAGGATGCGGGAGCCGCGCGGCACCATGGCGTCGACGGTGCGCGCTTCGCCGCCCAGGTCGTGCCCCTCGGCCTCCATGGTCTTGAACCGCTGGATGTAGCGGGCGGAGTGGCTGGGGTCGGCCGCGATGATGCGTGTCCACTTGCTGGGTTCGGGCGCCATGAAGGATTCCTGTCGGTTTGCGCACCCCCGCGCCGGAGACGGGGGCAGTGGAGCCTCCTGAGGGAGTCGAACCCTCGACCACTCGCTTACAAGGCGAGCGCTCTGGCCGCTGAGCTAAGGAGGCAGCCCGGCTATTGTGCCAATCAATCGCTCAGAACGAAAAGTCCACGGCCCGTCATGCGCCGGAGGCGGCGACGAAGAGCTGTCCCTGGCCCGTGAGGGCCACGTGCTCATCGGCGCACAGGAAGGCGGCGTCACCGCAGCCCAGGCGCCGGATCCCGTCGTCGCCCTCCAGGTGGAACTCCCCGTCGGTGACCAGCGCGATGCGCGCCGAGTCGGACCGCGGCAGGTTGAGGGTGTCGTCCGAGACCGGGGAGACGAGCCACAGCTCGAACTCCGGGAAGGGCGTTGGGTAGACGTAGATGCCGTCGGCACCCTCGGCGTTGAGGATGTGCGGCACGAGCGGGGTGAAGTCCACGACGTGCAGGAGGCCGTCGACGTCGATGTGCTTCTTGGTGAGCCCCCCGCGGATCACGTTGTCGGAGTTGGCCATGATCTCCACGCCCGTGCCGCGCAGGTAGGCGTGCATGACGCCGGCCTCCAGCGCCACGGCCTGCCCTGGTTCGAGCGAAATGCGGTTGAGGAGCAGTGCGGCGAGGATGCCCGGATCGCCGGGGAAGTGTTCGTCCAGTTCGACGGCGGTCCGGGCGAACTCGCCCAGTGCTCCCGGCGCCTGGAGGTGGTTGACGGCGGCGGCGAGCACCTCGTCGACGAGGTGGCGACGATCGTCCTCCAGGCTCAGGACGTCGAGGAAGACCTCCTGCAGGCCGAGGATGTCGGAGCGGTCGCGCAGCGGCCCGATGACAGACTGCAGCTCGTCCGCAACGCCCAAGCCCTCGAAGAGGCCCGCGGTCTCGACCGGATCGCGGAACCCGAGCAGGCCCTCGAACGGAGTGAGCGCGACGATCGCCTCGGGCTTGGGCCAGTCGTCCTTGAAGACGCGCGTGGGATCCGCTGGGTCGAGGCCGAGCAGCGACTCGCGGGCGTAGCCCACCTCGGCCTGTTCCCGTGAAGGATGGGCCTGCAAACTCAGCGGGCTGCCCGCCGACAGAAGCTTGAGCAGGAAGGGCAGCCTGGCGCCGAACGCCGCGTGCGTCGCCTCGCCGATCATCTCCGGGTGGCTGAGCAGGAAGTCCTCGAGCGAGGTGCCGTCCTCGAGGTGGGCAGGACCTCCCGGGTGCGTTCCGAGCCAGTACTCGGCCCACGGCTGGCCGTCCGGCTCGCGACGAAGAATCGCGGGGATCTCGTCGTGGCTTCCCCAGGCGAAGTGCTGGACGTGGCCGGTGAGTCGACGCATGGCTGCGATCAGTCCTTATCATCGAAGAGTTTGAGGGCGGAGTCGACTCTACCCCCCGCCGACGACACCCTTTCTAGGAGGGTAATGACACCCTTGTGATTTTCCCCTTAGACTGTCGGCATGTCTCAGGCCACGACCTTCGCCCACGGAGTCGAACTCTCGGCGCGCGACGCCGCCGTCCTGGACTTCGAGGACGGGTGGTACAAGTCGCCGGTGCCGAAGGAACAGGCCATCATGGAGCGGTTCCAGCTGACCTCGACGAAGTACTACCAGCTGCTCAACGCGCTGATCGACGCCCCCGAGGCACTCGAATACAAGCCCCTGCTGGTGAAGCGCCTGCGCCGCGAACGCTCGCGTCGACAGCAGCTCCGCTCGGCGCGCCGCCTGCACGCCTGATCCGGGGTCACCCCCTCAGCAGCCGTCTGATCCCCTCCCGGACCGGCCTCTTCTGACCCTCCCGATAGCCGCCTGCGGCCAGACCCGCCTGCACCTCGAAATGGTTGGCGGTGGCCCGGTCGCCGCTGCGCACCATGGACCACGCCATCGACGCCACGTAGAGCGGCACGAACGGAAGCCCAAGGCAGTAGGCCCATTGCCAGGCGTGCTCATCCTCATGCGCCATGAGCGTCGGGACGCGCGCCTCGGCTTCCTCCAGGGAACGGGTGGGGATGATCACGACGCTGCCGACCGTCACCGCACTCGCGCGCAGCAGGGGCAGACGGGCCCGGTCGACGATGACAAGGGACGATCGACGACGGAATCGACCCCGCGCCACCGCGCCCAGCACGAGGCCAAGGGGCGTGGACAGGTTGAGTACGTTGGCGATGTCCCTCAGGACGCGTGGGGTGTCCATGTTCTGTCCTCCTCGTCGGGGGGTCGGCCGCGGGGGCCCCGAGTATCAGAATCTTTGCACTCGTTTGGGGAGAGTGCTAATAATTGGGTTAGCACTCGGCTGGCCCGAGTGCTACCGAATCGCCGGTGAGGCCCCTGTGGTCGTCCGTCGCGGGCACCGCGATTCACAGCCAACTGAAGACATAAACCCCGGGGCGGCCACGCCCCATCGACGGGAGGACTCCCGAAACACCATGGCAAAGCTGATTGAATTCAACGAAGAGGCGCGTCGCGCTCTCGAGCGTGGCATGAACACGCTCGCCGACGCCGTCAAGGTGACGCTTGGTCCCAAGGGCCGCAACGTCGTCCTGGAGAAGAAGTGGGGAGCCCCCACCATTACCAACGACGGCGTCTCCATCGCCAAGGAGATCGAGCTCGAGGATCCCTACGAGCGCATCGGCGCCGAGCTCGTCAAGGAGGTCGCCAAGAAGACCGACGACGTCGCGGGCGACGGCACCACCACCGCCACGGTCATCGCCCAGGCGATGGTCCGCGAGGGTCTCCGCAACGTCACGGCCGGCGCGAACCCGATGGGCCTGAAGAAGGGCATCGAGACCGCTGTCACCGCGATCACCGAGAAGCTGGCCGAGATGGCCATCGACGTGGAGACCAAGGAGCAGATCGCTCAGACCGCCTCCATCTCCGCCGCCGATACCGGCGTCGGCGAGATCATCGCCGAGGCGATGGACAAGGTCGGCAAGGAGGGCGTCATCACGGTCGAGGAGTCGAACACGTTCGGCCTCGATCTCGAGCTCACCGAGGGCATGCGGTTCGACAAGGGTTACATCTCCCCGTACTTCGTCACGGACGCGGAGCGGATGGAAGCGACCCTCGACGACCCCTACATCCTGCTCGTCAACTCGAAGGTCTCCTCGCTCAAGGACCTCCTGCCCGTGCTCGAGAAGGTCATGCAGTCCGGCAAGCCGCTGCTGGTCATCGCCGAGGACGTCGAAGGTGAGGCCCTCGCCGGTCTCATCGTCAACAAGATCCGTGGCACCTTCAAGTCGATCGCCGTCAAGGCGCCCGGCTTCGGTGACCGTCGCAAGGCCATGCTGACCGACATCGCGATCCTCACCGGCGCTCAGGTCATCTCCGAAGAGGTCGGCCTCTCGCTCGACGCCGTGTCGCTCGACCTGCTCGGCCAGGCCCGGTCGGTCATGGTCACCAAGGACGAGACCACCATCATCGAGGGCGCCGGCGAGTCGGCTCAGATCGAAGGCCGCGTGGCCCAGATCCGTCGCGAGATCGAGAACTCCGACTCCGAGTACGACCGCGAGAAGCTCCAGGAGCGCCTCGCCAAGCTGGCCGGCGGCGTGGCCGTCATCAAGGTCGGCGCGGCCACCGAGGTCGAGCTCAAGGAGCGCAAGCACCGCATCGAGGACGCCGTCCGCAACGCGAAGGCGGCCGTCGAGGAGGGCATCGTCCCCGGCGGTGGCGTTGCGCTGCTGCAGGCGTCGAAGGCCGCAAAGGTCGACGGCCTGACCGGTGACGAGGCTGTCGGCGCGCAGATCGTGTTCACGGCTGCATCCGCCCCGCTCAAGCAGATCGCTGCGAACGCGGGTCTGGAGGGCGGCGTCGTCGCTGAAAAGGTTTCGCACCTGGCTGTCGGCGAAGGCCTCAACGCGGCCACCGGCGAGTACGTCAACATGGTCGAAGCCGGCATCATCGATCCGGCCAAGGTCACCCGTTCCGCGCTGCAGAACGCGGCGTCGATCGCGGCCCTGTTCCTCACCACCGAGGCCGTCATCGCGGACAAGCCCGAGAAGGCTCCCGCGATGCCCGGTGGCGACGACATGGGCGGCATGGGCGGCATGGGCGGCTTCTGAGCCACCGCTGCCACACTCGCCACACAGGGCGGTCCCGCTTCGGCGGGGCCGCCCTGTGCGCTGCGTGGGACGGGACGCGACCGTCGGTGAGAAGCGATAAGGCGACGCCGGCCGTCGGCACTAGGCTGGCGCGCATCGCTGAAGAAGGAGCACCCGCATGGAACGCGCACTGCTGGCCGAACGCACCGGCGCCGGATCGATCGCCGAGTACCTGGACGCGGTCGTCCAGCAGGTGCGCGATCAGGTGGGCGACCGCGCGGTGTTGTGCGCCCTGTCCGGCGGGGTCGACTCGAGCGTGTGCGCCGCCATCGTCCACAAGGCCGTCGGGGATCAACTGACCTGCATCTTCGTCGACCACGGCCTGATGCGCGCGGGCGAGCCGGAACTGGTGGCGGAGCTGTTCGGGCGGAACTTCGGCATGCGGTTGATCAGTGTCGACGCACGGGACCGGTTCCTTGGGAAGCTTGCTGGCGTCGACGATCCCGAGGCGAAGCGCAAGATCATCGGCGAGGAGTTCATCCGCGTCTTCGAGGAGGAGGCCGCCAGGCTGGGCGAGGTGGACTTCCTCGTGCAGGGCACCATCTACCCCGACATCATCGAGTCCGACTCCGCCAAGGGTGTGGTCAAGAGCCATCACAACGTGGGCGGGCTGCCCGAGGACATGGTGTTCGACCTTGTCGAGCCGGTGAAGTTCCTGTACAAGGACGAGGTCCGCGAGCTCGGTGAGGCGATCGGTCTACCCCGCGAACTCGTGTGGCGCCAGCCGTTCCCGGGCCCGGGGCTCGGGGTCCGGGTGGTCGGCGCGATCACTCCGGAGAAGGTCCGCATGGTGCGGGAGTCCGACCAGATCTTTCGCGACGAGATCGCCGCCGCGGGTCTGGACCAGAGCATCTGGCAGTACTTTACGGTGTGCCCCGGGTGCCGGTCGGTGGGCGTCACCGACGGCGTACGTACCTACGGCGAGGCGATCGTGCTGCGCGCGGTCCACAGCAACGACGCGATGAGCGCCGACGTGGCTGAGCTCTCGCCGGACCTGCTGCGTCGGGTCACGCTGCGGATCTGCGCGGAGGTCGAGGGCGTCAACCGCGTCATGTACGACACGACCCCGAAGCCTCCCGGCACCATCGAATGGGAATGAGGATTGCCCAACAGGTTGACGGGCGTGACTCAGGCGGAGCGGCGCACCATCCGGTGCATCGGCGCGCCGCCCCAGCTGGGGCCGGAGCGGAACGACTCATCGAGGGACACGAACCCCCGGCGAACGTAGAAGCGCTCCGCGCGCGCGTTGCCCGAGATCAGCCACAGGTAGAGGTCCTGCCCATCGTCGACGGCGCGGAACAGGTCGAGCGCCAGCCCCGTGCCCTGGAACTCGGGCGAAACGTAGAGACGCGCCAGCTCGCGATCGGCGGGCGAGGGGGTCAGCCCGTACTGCACCTCCCACTGCTGCGGTCCGTCGACGGCGGAGGCGAGCCCGACGATCTTCTCCCCGTCCTTCGCGACGGCGAACTTGGCCGTGCCCGGATCCGCGAACTGGCGGGCCAGGTCGGGCACCCACTCGTCGCGGTACTGCGACTGCACCTCTGCGAAGTCCGGCCGCACGATCCCCTGGTACGTGACGGTCTGCTGTTCGATGAGGAAGTCGAACCAGGCGCCTGCGTCGGCGGGTTCGGGCGCAGCGATGAGAGGCTTTTGCACCGATGCACTCTACCTTCCGGGGTTTCTCGCGGGAAAACCGCCGGCGGGCAGGCAAGATGGGCCCATGAGTCTGTTGGAGGTCATCGCGCTGCACGCCGCGGACGCGGAGCGGGCTGAAGCAGGCGGCGCCGACCGCATCGAGCTGCTGGGCACCATGGATGATGACGGGCTGTCGCCCGAACCGCGTCTCGTGGACAAGGTGCGCCGCGCCACCTCCATTCAGATCCGGCCGATGGTCCGACTGCGTCCCGGGTTCGGCACCGATGGGGGCGAGGTGACGAGGATGCAGGGTCTCATCGCCGCCTACCTCGACGCCGGAGCCGACGGCGTCGTGCTCGGATTCCTCAACGGACTCAACCGCATCGACAGCGAGGTGGTCTCCGAGCTGGTGGGTGACGGGGATTTCCCCTGGACGTTCCACCGGGCCATCGACCACTGCCTTGACGCGGACCGCGCGTGGAAGGCTGTGCGTGCTTTGCCGCGCGTGGATCAGGTACTGACGGCCGGCTCGGTGCGTGGAGTCGAGCACGGCCTCGACGATCTCCTGCGGCGGGCCCGGGCCGACGCGGACGTCGCACGGCTCATCATGGCGGGCGGGGGGCTGACGCCCGAACACGTCCCCTGGCTGGTGCGTGCAGGGGTCAGGTCTTTCCACATCGGCTCGCCGGCCAGGCCAGGTGGGTCCTTCAAGGCCTACGTCGACTCCGAGCTGGTGTCGAGCTGGCGCGATCTCATCGACGACGAGGCGGCCCATGCCCGACACGTTCACAGATGACCGACCTGTCCGCGAGCGTGATGCTGCGCGGGTGATCGTCGTCGCCGATCGCGAGGTGTTGCTGCAGGGTGACACAGACCCCGGCGTGCCCGGATCGCGTTTCTGGCAGACGCCGGGGGGAGGCGTCGATCCGGATGAGCTGAACCGAGCCGCTGCGGTCCGCGAGCTGGAGGAGGAGACGGGGCTGATCGTCGACCAGGACGACCTCGAGGGCCCCGTCGCGATCCGGCGGCTCATCCGGGGCTACTCCGACCGGATCCTGGTGCAGGACGAGACGTTCTACCTGCTGCGCACCGCGCGGTTCGACGCGGTCCCGGCTGGCCTCTCCGCGAGGGAAGAGGAGCGCCACGTCGACACCGACTGGCACCGCCTCGATGCCCTCCCCGAGAACACCTGGCCGGCGGAGTTGCCTCGGCTCGCGCTGTGGCGCGGGGAGGAGATGGTCGATCTCGGGGTCGTCGAGGAGTCGACGGTCCCGGTCAACCGGCCCCTGTGAGCAGTGCCTCTGCGGCTAGATCCGCCGGTTCGCCACGACGAGGAATCCGATCGCCACGGCCAGCGAAACCAGCTGGATAAGCAGCGAGCTGCCGCCGAGGGTGTCCGTGAGCAGCTGAACGACGGTGAAGGCGAGCCCGGCGCCGAGCGCCCAGCGCCCGATCAGACGCGCCTTCGGCGTGGAACGTAGGCCGAGCGCTCCTGCGACGACGAGCAGGAACGGTGCTGCCGTGGCCAACAGGAAGCCGATGAACGACAGACCGCTCGCGAGCAGCACGAGTTGCCTTGACGACTGATCCACCGGCACAGGTGCGGGGGGAGGCGGGGGGTAGCTCGCGGCGGGAGGTCCCCACGGACCGGCGTTTCGGGCTGCTGTCGGGGGCGGCTGCTGGCGCGGGTCCTGGTGGGGCACCGCGCCCGGTCCCACCGGCGGACGTGGAGGAGCAGGCTGCGGCAGCGGAGGCTCCGAGGGCGGTGCCGGGGGAGGTGGCTGCGTCGCCGGCGGCGGTGGCGGGGGGACCACGGGAGAGGCGGAGGTGGCGATGGGCTGGCGGGGATCGCGCTTGCGGGCACCCGGGCGAGCGGTCACCACGGATGAGGCCACCTCGAAAGGCTCGCGCGGATCTCTCTCCGCGGCCGCCTGCGGCGCACCGCTGTCCAGAGGTTTGG
Source organism: Tessaracoccus flavus (assembly GCF_001997295.1). Lineage (NCBI taxonomy): Bacteria > Bacillati > Actinomycetota > Actinomycetes > Propionibacteriales > Propionibacteriaceae > Tessaracoccus > Tessaracoccus flavus. The sequence continues at coordinate 2,390,234 of NZ_CP019605.1, read as the reverse complement.
CGTCGGTGGGGGCGTCGAACGAGCCCGGGGGCGCGATGGGGCCTGGGGTTCCGGCCGACCAGGGAGGAGCTCCGGTCAGCGGATCCGCCGTCGGCGTCGCAAAGCCGTCCGGCCTCTCCAGGGGCGCGTACGCCGCGCCGTCCTTCCACGATGCCATGTGCCCATGCTACTGATGGCGGCAGCGTCGATGGTTGCGCCGGCGGTCGGTCCTCTCGGTCGGAGGTGCGGATCCGCGCGGACGCGCAGCCAGGGTGCGCAATTTCGGGTGAAAGTGAACAAAATGTGCGCGACTGGGACTGCCGGGAATACCCTCTTTGCAGGAGTTGGTCACCGACAACAGCGTCGATGATGTGAGGAAAAGGTTTGCGATGGAAGTTGTGATCTGCAGGGACGCCCAGGAAGTCGGCGAGCTTGCTGCCGACCGCGTGATCGCCTACCTGGAGGGCATCCACACGCCGGTGATCGGCCTGGCGACGGGGAGCTCCCCGCTTGCCCTGTACGCCGAGCTCTCCCGTCGGGTCCAGGCGGGCACCTTCGACTTCTCGCACGGCCTCGGCTTTGCCCTGGATGAGTACGTCGGGATCGACCCCGACCATCCCGAGAGCTACCGAAACGTCATCCGCCGCACGGTCGTTGAACCGCTGAAGATGGACCCTGGCCGTGTCCGGGTGCCCAACGGTTTCGCCGCCGATCTGCAGGGTGCCGCCGATGAGTACGACGCGGCGATCGAAGAGGCCGGGGGAGTGGACGTCCAGATCCTCGGGATCGGTTCCAACGGACACATCGGCTTCAACGAGCCCTTCTCCTCCTTCTCGTCCCGGACGAGGGTCAAGACCCTGACCCCGCAGACGCGCGAGGATAACGCCCGCTTCTTCAACTCACTCGACGAGGTGCCCCGCCACTGCGTCACGCAGGGCCTCGGCACCATCATGGATTCGCGCGTCGCGGTCCTGGTCGCCACAGGCGAGCACAAGGCCGATGCGATCGCCGCGATGATCGAAGGCCCGGTCTCGCAGAGGTGCCCCGCGTCGATCCTGCAGTTCCACCCCCGCGCCGTGATCGTCATCGACGAAGGGGCTGCGTCCAAGCTGGAAAGCGCCGAGTACTTTCGGCACGTGGCGGCCAACGACCACGTCACCGGGTACTCCCGCGACTGATCAGCCACGCCTGGCGGCGTGGAGCGTGCGGCGATGCGCTCGGCGCCTCGAAACTGCCGGGTGGCCCAGAGGGGATAGACTGGCGGTTCCATTCGGGACAACTAGTTAGAGCGAGGACGAAAGTGCCTACCGGTAAAGTGCGTTTCTTCGACGCCGACAAGGGCTTTGGATTCATCTCCAAAGACGACGGCGGCGATGTGTACGTGCGCTCCAACGCGCTGCCAGACGGCGTCACCACCCTCAAGGCCGGGCAACGGGTCGAGTTCGGCGTCGTCGAGGGACGCCGGGGTGAGCAGGCGCTCAGCCTGACGCTGCTCGAGATGCCGCCGTCGCTGTCCAAGGCGTCCCGCAAGAACCCGGAACAGATGGCCGTGATCGTCGAGGATCTGATCAAGATGCTCGATGGACTCGGCAACGACTACCGCCACCGGCGGCACCCGGACAGCAAGCATGCTGGCCGGATCGCAGGTCTACTGCGCCGTGTCGCCGACGAATTGGAGCTGTAAATGGCCAAGCCCAAACTCGATGCCGTCGCCGCGGGCGCTGTCGACCTAGCCCGCAACGCAGCAGTCGAGGTGGGCGGCGCAGACGCCGTCGGCGAGCATCTAGGGGTGTCGCCCGAGGAGGGCGAGCGTCTCGTCACGCACTACTTCGAGAGCCGCGTGCCCGGCTACGACGACTGGCAGTGGGCCGTCACGCTCGTGCGCGCTACGCGGGCGAAGACCGCGACGGTGAACGAGATCGTCCTGCTGCCCCGGGCTGACGCGCTCCTGGCGCCCCAGTGGGTGCCCTGGGAGGACCGGATCGGTGCCGGTGACATCGCGCCCGGCATGCTCATGGCCACCCCCGACAACGACCCCAGGCTCGAGCCCGGGTTCGCTGCCACCGATCTTCCGGTGGACGCGGACAACGCGGACTGGGTGCAGCTCCGCAGCACCGTCTCGGAGCTCGGCCTCGGCAGGGCCCGTGTGCTGAGCCGGTTCGGTCGCGACGAGGCCACCGAGCGTTGGCTCGATGGCCCGCCCGGTCCGAACAACGAGGAGACCCGGGAGGCCCCCGCCAACTGCGGTACCTGTGGCTACTTCGTGGCTCTCCGCGGCTCGCTCGGCGTGCTGTTCGGCGCGTGCACCAACCAGTACTCGCCGTCCGACGGCCGCGTGGTGTCGCTCGATCACGGCTGTGGAGGCCACTCGGACGTGGTGGCCGAGGAGCGGCCCAGGGAACTGCCGGCGCCCGTCTTCGACACGATCAGTATCGACGAGGGCTCACTCTTCGACTGACGGGGCGCGCGGTGGAGAGCCGTGCCCACACAGCGCATCGGCGCGGCCACCTGGCCGCGCCGATTGTTTTTCCACAGTGGTGTCCCGACTTCAGGACGTCGGGCAGGCGCCCTTGATGACGAAGGTCTCGAGCGCTTCGGGATCCTGCTCTGCGGCCGCTAGGTCCATGAACGTTCCCTGACCCGTCACCGTGAAGCTCTCGCCGTCCCACGCGATGTCGGCGCGGCCGGTCTCGCCCTTGTAGTCGACGAGCTTGCCGTCAGCAAGCACCACGCTGGCGCTCACCACCGTCTGGCGGTCGGCGCTCGTGATGAGCGCAACCTTCGCGCCACCCTCGTTGCTGCCGCTCATCGTCCAGTCGTCGTTCATCGAGGTGCAGCCGACCTTCGTGATCGCCTCTTCGATGTCCCCGAGCCGCACGGCGGCGCCGCCTTCCGGCGCTTCGGTACCGATCTCCGACGGGAGGGGTTCGTTGGTGGGGACAGCTGAGTTGGCGGCGGCGGTGCCTTGGCCAACGGGCGCCGGAGCGCCGCCGTCGCCGGAACAGGCGCTGGCCAGCAACGCGACCGAGGCGGCGCCGGCGAGAAGAACAACCTTCACACGGTTCATTGGTAGACCCTTTCGACGGGCCCAGCTTAGGGGAGAGGCCAAACCACCCCCGGCTCCACTCGTCCGCTCGCGCAGCGCAACTGTCCGCAAGCCGCCCCTGTGTCGGGCGGCCGGGGAGACCGGTCCTAGGATGAGGGTCCGTGGTTACCAATACTCCCAAGGCAGCGCGGCTGCACCCTGAGACCCAACCGTCCGGCTCGAAGCTGGACGGATACTTCGAGATCACGAAGCGGCACTCCACCGTCAGCCGAGAGGTGCGCGGCGGCCTGGTGACGTTCTTCGCGATGGCCTACATCATCGCCCTCAACCCGCTCATCATCGGTACCGCGGTTGACAAGGACGGGCGCCTCATCTCCGGAGCCCCGAAGTTCCTCGACGCCGCCATGACGCAGGTGGACAACGCAGCTGTCGGCGCGTCGATCGGGATGGTTGCCGCGGCCACAGCCCTGGTCGCCGGCCTCCTCACCATTGCGATGGGCGTCATCGGCCGGTTCCCGATCGGCCTGGCCGCCGGCCTCGGCCTCAACGCTCTGGTCGCCTACGTCCTGGCCCCGCAGATGACCTGGCCGCAGGCCATGGGGCTGGTGGTCTGGGAGGGCATCCTCATCGCCATCCTCGTGCTCACGGGCTTCCGCACCGCAGTGTTTCGGGCCATCCCGCGCACGCTGCGCACCGCGATCTCGGTGGGCATCGGCCTGTTCATCACGTTCGTCGGATTCGTCAACGCCGGGGTGGTCCGCAAGGCGGCCGGCACCCCGGTCGAGCTGGGTATCAACGGTTCCCTGCAGGGCTGGCCGATCGCCGTCTTCTTCATCGGGATCATGGTGCTCATCGCCCTTCACGTGCTGAAGGTCAAGGGCGCGATGCTGCTGTCGATCGTGGTGGCCACGGTCGTGGCGATCGTCGTCGAGGCCACGGCCAAGATCGGCCCGCAGGTGACGGCCGACGGCGCCAACCCGTTCGGCTGGTCGCTCAACGTGCCCTCGCTGGCCAACTTCACCCTGCCGGATCTGGGTCTCATCGGGCGGGTTGACATGGTCGGTGCCTTCTTCGTCGACGGTGAGTTCCAGTTCACCCGGCTGCTCGCGCTGGCCGTCCTCGTCTTCTCGCTGCTGCTGGCTGACTTCTTCGACACCATGGGCACCGTCGTGGCCGTGGGGTCGGAGGGCGACCTGCTCGATGAGCACGGGATGCCCCCGCGCACCACTGAGATCCTGCTCGTCGACTCGGTGGCGGCTGCAGCGGGAGGCCTCGGCTCGGTCTCGTCCAACACCTGCTACATCGAATCGACCGCCGGCGTCGGTGAGGGTGCCCGCACCGGTCTCGCCTCCGTCGTCACCGGCCTGGCATTCCTGCTGGCCATCTTCCTGTCGCCGATCATCAACCTGGTGCCCTCCGAGGCGGCCGCTCCGGTGCTCGTCTTCGTCGGCTTCCTCATGATCTCCCAGGTCGTCGACGTCGACTGGAACGACCCCGAGGTCGGCATCCCGGCGTTCCTGACAATGGTGCTCATGCCGTTCGCCTACTCCATCACCGTCGGCATCGGGGCGGGCTTCCTGGCCCACGTGTTCATCAAGCTGGTGCGCGGCCACGGGAAGCAGGTGCACCCGCTGATGTACGTGGTGGCGGGACTGTTCGTCATCTACTTCGTGCAGGGCGCACTCCTGGGCCTCATCGGCGCCTGAGCCGGGAGGTCACCCGCTCCCTGTTCAGCTTCCCCACCGCTCCGGGGTGAGGGAAGGCAGCACGTCCCGAAAGGTGCCATTCAGCGACACGTACGACCACTGTGGTCGTGCGTGTCACCAAACTGACCCTTTCAGAGTGGGTAGAGAAGGACCGATTGGCGGCGATCCCGGCGGGTTGCGCCGCCGAACCGGGACAATGGGGCCACGGAGGTGGCGTCCATGACAGAGGGATTCACGAGAGCGAGCAGCGGCATCGACGGGCTGGATCGCATCGTCGACGGGCTCCGGCTGGGCGACAACGTCGTCTGGCAGGTCGATTCCGTCGACGACTACCGGCTCGTCGCAGCCCCCTTCGTCGCGCGGGCGCGCGAGGAGGGACGGCGCCTGATCTACGTCCGGTACGGGGCCCACGAACCGGTCGTCGACGAGTCGCCGGACATCGAAGTGGTGACGGTGGAGCCGGGCTTCGGGTTCGAGGCTTTCGCCACCGGCGTGCACCAGTTGATCGCCGAGCGGGGCCGCCAGGCGTACTACGTGTTCGACTGCCTCACCGACCTCATGTCGGAATGGCACTCCGACCTCGCCGTCCTCAACTTCTTCGAGGTGACGTGTCCGTTCCTCTACGAGTTGGACACCGTCGCCTACTTCCCGCTGGTGCGTGGGGAACACTCCTACACCACCATCGCGGGCATCCGGTCAACCACCCAGTTGCTCCTCGACCTCTACAGCGTCGACGGCAACCTCTACGTCCATCCGCTGAAGGTGTGGGGCAGGCACTCGCCGACCATGTTCTTCCCCCACGAGATCGCCGGCGATGAGGTGCGGCCGATCACCTCGTCGGCGGCGTCATCCCAACTGTTCGCGCGCATCTCCGGGACGATGGACCCGCCCGATCACTGGCAGACCCTTGTGCAGGCTGGGCGGGACGCGTTGCGGTCCGGCAATCCCGGAGATCAGGCAGCGGCCAAGCGGTTGCTCACCGAGATGCTGATCGGCGGGGAGGGGCGAATGGTCGAACTCGCCGACCAGTACCTGAGCCTGACCGACCTGGTGGACACCGCCTCGCGCGAGATCGGCACCGGCTTCATCGGAGGTAAGAGCGTCGGCATGCTCGTCGCGCGCGCCATCCTGGCACGCGGCAGGGACGAGCGTTTCCGCACCCGCATGGAGGCGCACGACTCCTACTTCCTGGGCTCGGACCTCTTCTACTCCTACGTGGTGGCCAACGGGTGGTGGCGGCTCTGGATGGAGCAGAAGACGCCCGACGGCTACTTCGACGCGGGCGCGCGCCTCCACGAGAAGCTCAGCTCGGGAAAGTTTCCTCCCGCGGTGCGCGAACAGTTCATCCGCATGCTGGAGTACTTCGGACAGTCACCCATCATCGTCCGGTCATCCTCGCTGCTGGAGGACAACTTCGGCAACGCCTTCGCGGGGAAGTACGAGTCGATCTTCTGCGCGGGGCAAGGCAGCCCGGAGGATCGCTACCAGCGGTTCGAGGATGCGGTGCGGGCCGTCTACGCCAGCGCGATGAGCCAGGAGGCGCTCGCGTACCGGCGCAACCGCGGCCTGTCACACCTCGACGAGCAGATGGCCGTGCTCGTCCAGCGGGTCTCAGGCGACCACCACGGGGACCTGTTCTTCCCTCACGCCGGGGGAGTGGGCAACTCGTCGAACCTGTACGTCTGGGAGCGCGGCATCGACATGGATGCGGGGATGCTCCGCATCGTCTTTGGCCTCGGCACTCGAGCCGTCGACCGCACCCACGAGGACTACGCGCGCATCGTGACCCTGGATCGGCCTACCCGCCGGCCAAGCGTCGAGGAGGGCAAGGAACGCCGGTTCTCCCAGCACTTCGTCGATGTCATCTCCCTGACCGACAACGCGCTGGTGACGGTGCCGTTGGGGAGCCTCGTCAGCGGGCAGGCTGGGGACCCGAACGGCGACATCGGTGCCGACTGGAGCCTCTTCCTCTCCCCGGACGAAGGCGCCAAGCGCAGGCTGCGCGAGTTGGGACGCACGACGACGACGCCCCAGGTGATCTGCGATCTACAGGGTCTCCTGGGGTCCACGGATTTCGGCGACCTCATGCGCGGAGTCCTCGCGACCCTGAGCGCCGCGTACAACTACCCGGTCGATATCGAGTTCACCGTCAACCTGGGCCCCGACGGCGACTACAGGTTCAACCTGGTTCAGTGCCGCCCCCTCCAGACCCGCGGTCTGGGCAAGGCGGTCCGGATGCCGGAGCTGACGGACCCCGCCGACTGTCTGTTCAGCGCCGGGGGCAACTTCATGGGCGGCAACGTCCGGCTCCCGCTCGACGCCGTCGTCTACGTCCGGCCCGGCCGCTACCTAGGGCTCGGACACCAGGATCGCTACGCGGTGGCTCGGCTGGTCGGCGAGGCGACCCGCGCGCTCAAAGGCCGGGGAGTCATGGCGATCGGGCCTGGCCGGTGGGGCACCACGACGCCGTCGCTGGGGGTCCCCGTGTCCTACTCCGAGATCGCGGCGGCCGACGCGCTCATCGAGTACACCTACCCCGACGGCGACTTCCGCCCTGACCTGAGTTATGGCAGCCACTTCTTCCAGGAGATCGTCGAGGGTGAGACGTTCTACGCCGCCATCTTCGGGGGCCAGCCCGGGGTCGTGTTCAACCACGAGCGGCTGACGGACCAGCCCAACCGCATCCTCGATCTCGTGCCCGGCGCGACGGCGACCCTCGCGGACGTCGTCCACGTGGTCTACCCCGCCAACCTCGTGCTGTACTCCGACGTCGTTTCGCAGCGGGTGATCTGCGCCTGAGCGCGGCGGGGGAGCGGTGGGGGCGTGGAACGACCCTGTGCCGCTGAGGTGGCGGCCGCTAGGCTGGCGCCCATGATTTCGAAGGTACTGGTCGCCAACCGAGGCGAGATTGCGGTGCGCGGATTCCGCGCCGCCTATGAGCTGGGATTCCGCACGGTCGCCGTGTTCGCCCACGAGGATCGCAACGCCGACCACCGCATCAAGGCCCACGAGTCCTATCTGATCGGCGAGGAGGGGCATCCTGTCCGTGCCTACCTCGACATCGACGAGATCATCCGCGCCGCCAAGGAGTCGGGATCCGACGCGATCTACCCTGGCTACGGCTTCCTGTCCGAGAACCCCGACCTTGCGGCGGCCTGCGCAGCCAACGGCATCACGTTCATCGGCCCGCCGGCCCACGTCATCGAGCTGGCCGGCAACAAGGTCCGCGCGCTCGAGGAGGCGCGCAAAGCGGGGGTGCCCACGCTCGACTCCACCCCGCCCTCGACCGACGTCGACGAGCTCACGCGCGGCGCTGAGGAGATCGGCTTCCCCGTGTTCATCAAGGCAGTCGCGGGCGGCGGCGGCCGCGGCATGCGCCGCGTCGACGACCCCGCCAAGATGGCCGAGGAGCTCGGCGCCGCGATGCGCGAGGCGCAGGGCGCATTCGGCGACCCGACGGTCTTCATCGAGCAGGCCGTGGCCGCACCGCGTCACATCGAGGTGCAGATCCTCGCCGACGGCGAGGGCAACATCGTCCACCTCTTCGAGCGCGACTGCTCCATCCAGCGCCGCCACCAGAAGGTGATCGAGATCGCCCCCGCGCCCCACATCTCCGACGAACTGCGCGAGGCCCTGTGCAGCGACGCGGTGAAGTTCGCCGAGGCGATCGACTACTTCTGTGCCGGCACCGTCGAATTCCTCGTCGAGACCGAGGGCGAGCGCGCCGGCCAGCACGTCTTCATCGAGATGAACCCGCGCATCCAGGTGGAGCACACCGTCACGGAGGAGATCACCGACGTCGATCTCGTCCAGGCCCAGATGCGGATCGCCAACGGCGAGACGCTCGAGGAGATCGGAATCCGCCAGGACGAACTCGAGATCCGCGGCGCTGCCCTGCAGTGCCGGATCACCACGGAGGATCCGACGAACTCATTCCGGCCTGACACCGGCCTCATCACGGCCTACCGCTCCGCCTCCGGCGCCGGCATCCGCCTCGACGGCGGCACCACCGGTACCGGCGTGGAGATCAGCCCGCACTTCGATTCGCTGCTGGTGAAGCTCACCGCCCGCGGCCGAGACCTGCACATGGCCACGGCACGCGCCCGGCGGGCGCTGGCAGAGTTCAGGGTGCGCGGCGTCGCCACCAACATCCCCTTCCTGCGGGCCGTCCTGGACGACCCCGACTTCGAGGCCGGCGGCGTGACCACCTCGTTCATCGACGAGCGGCCCTACCTGCTCACCGCCCGAACCCCGGCCGACCGGGCCACCAAACTGTTGCGCTACATCGCTGAGGTGACGGTCAACAAGCCGCATGGCGATGCGCCCATGCACCTCGAGCCGCGGGTCAAGCTGCCGCAGGTGGACCTCACCTCCGAGATCGCGGCGGGCGCCCGGCAGCGGCTGCTGGCGTTGGGAGCCGAAGGATTCGCCAAGGAGTTGCGTGACGCCGTGCCAGTGGGGGTCACGGACACCACCTACCGCGACGCGCATCAGTCGCTCCTGGCGACCAGGGTGCGTACGCGCGACCTCCTTGAGGTCGCCCCCGTGCAGGCGAGGCTGCTGCCGCAGATGCTGTCGGTCGAGTGTTGGGGCGGGGCCACCTACGACGTCGCACTGCGGTTCCTCGGAGAGGACCCGTGGGAGCGCCTCGCCGCCCTCCGCGAGGCGATGCCCAACCAGAACCTGCAGATGCTGCTGCGCGGACGCAACACGGTCGGCTACACCCCGTACCCGACGGAGGTGACCAACGCGTTCGTCGCGGAGGCCGCCAGCACCGGCGTCGATATCTTCCGGATCTTCGACGCTCTCAACGACGTCGAACAGATGCGGCCGGCGATCGAGGCTGTGCGGGAGACCCCCTCGGTGGCCGAGGTGGCGCTCTGCTACACCTCCAACCTCCTCGACCCGGCCGAGAAGATCTACACGCTCGACTACTACCTGAAGCTGGCGGAGAAGATCGTCGATTCGGGCGCCCACATCCTGGCGATCAAGGACATGGCCGGGCTATTGCGTCCCGAGGCGGCCCGCCGGCTGGTCACCGCCCTGCGCGAGCGGTTCGACCTCCCGGTCCACCTGCACACGCACGATACGACGGGCGGTCAGCTCGCCACCCTGCTCGCCGCCATCGAGGCCGGCGTCGACGCCGTCGACGTCGCCAACTCGGCGCTCAGCTCGACCACGTCCCAGCCGCCGATGTCCGCGCTGCTCATGGCACTGGATCAGACCGAGCGCGCACCCGGTCTGGACCCGGAGGCCGTGCTCAACCTGGAGCCCTACTGGGAGGCTGTGCGCAAGATCTACCGTCCGTTCGAGTCGGGGCTGCCGGCTCCCACCGGGCGCGTCTACAGCCACGAGATCCCCGGAGGCCAGCTCAGCAACCTGCGTCAGCAGGCGATTGCGCTGGGGCTGGGAGACAAGTTCGAGCAGATCGAGGACATGTACGAGGCCGCCGACAAGATCCTCGGGCGCCCCACGAAGGTGACGCCGTCGTCGAAGGTGGTCGGCGACCTTGCGCTGCACCTGGTGGCGGTGGGGGCCGACCCGGCTGAATTCGAAGCAGATCCGCAGCGCTTCGACATCCCGGACTCGGTGATCGGCTTCCTCAACGGTGAGCTGGGCGAACCGGCCGGCGGTTGGCCGGAGCCCTTCCGCAGCAAGGCCATCGAGGGCCGTCGCCAGCCGGTGCGCGTCACCGAGGTGCCAGACGAGGATCTCGCGCTCCTGGCCGAGCAGGGCAGGGAACGCCAGCAGACGCTCAACCGGCTGCTCTTCCCCGGCCCGACGAAGGAGTTCGAGCAGCGCCGCGGCGACTTCGGCGATATTTCGGTGCTTCCCACGTTGCCCTACCTCTACGGCATGGACGGGGGCGAACAGGAGTACGCGATCACCCTGGAGAAGGGCGTCACGCTGCTCGTCGGCCTCGAGGCCATCGGCGAGCCGGACAAGCGCGGTAAGCGCACGGTCATGTGCACGCTCAACGGTCAGATCCGGCCGGTCCGGGTGCGTGACCTCTCGATCAAGTCCGAGGTTGCCGCTGCGGAGAAGGCGGACAGCTCCAACAAGGGTCACGTCGCGGCTCCGTTCAGCGGTGCGGTGACGCCGACCGTTGAGGAGGGCGCGACCGTGTCGGTTGGGGATGCTGTGGCGACCATCGAGGCGATGAAGATGGAGGCCGCGATCAACGCTCCGGTCGCTGGCAAGGTCTCCCGTGTCGTCCTCTCCGGTACTACGCAGCTGGAGGGCGGCGACCTCGTGGTCGTCATCGATCCCGCCTGACCCCTGTCCGTGATCCCTGAGCTTGTCTCTCCGTGATCCCTGAGCTTGTCGGTCCTTGATCCCTGAGCTTGTCGGTCGAGCTTGTCGAAGGGTTACGGCCCCGGCTGTGGTCGCCGCCCCTGGGGTTGGGGGCGGTGGTAGGCGTCGGTGTCGTTACCCTTCGACGGACGCTCCTCGCTGGCGCTCGTCGCTGCTCAGGGACCGATTCGACGGACGCTCCTCGCTGGCGCTCGTCGCTGCTCAGGGGCCAACCAAGGTCCCTGAGCTTGTCGAAGGGTTACGGCCTCGGCTGTGGTCGCCGCCCCTGGGGTCGGGGGCGGTGATGGGGAACGGTGTCGTTACCCTTCGACGGACGCTCGCTCGTTCCTCGCGAGCTGCTCAGGGACCGGTTCGACGGACGCTCCTCGCTGGCGCTCGTCGCTGCTCAGGGACCGATTCGACGGACGCTCCTCGCTGGCGCTCGGCGCTGCTCAGGGACTGATTCGTCGGCACCGTGAACGCGACCAGATCGAGGTGGGGGTCATTGGCCGCGGTCTCCAGCACTCCAACGAGCTGGTCCACGACAGCGTGCGCCTCTGGTGTGAACTCGGGGCGCTGGTCGATCGAGCGCAGGGCGTCGAGCGTCTCCACCACCTGCACGTGCTTCGCGTAGCCCGCGATCTGATCCGGGAGGCGACGAAGTGGGATGCCGAGATCGCGCTCGGCGAGGTTGCGGAGAGCGTAATCGCTGTTGAGGCCGGCGCGGGCGAGGTCGAACTCGATCTGTTCGGTCCTCGCCAGGTTCCAGGGGACCTTGGCGCTCGCCGCCGCGACCCCCTGCACCCAGGTGGCGACGAGAGTCCACGCCTGCGGGAGTCGGTCAGGGGCTACGAAGCTGCCCGTCAGCACGGCGTCCATGTCAGCATGGGTAGGGGCCGCCGGGTCGACGCGAACCTCATCGTGTCGCAGGACCGGCCCGAACCAGCGCCGCTTCTGGGCCGTTGGCGGGGAGAACGTGTCAGCCGCCAGCGCGCGCAGCCGGGCGGCGAGGGCCTCGTCGGCCCTGAAGATGTCGCGCACGTCGTCGATCGACACTGCGCACACCACGAGCGTCTGCATGCCATCACGGTAACCCGGGCGTACTATCGGGGTCAGTGAATCCGAAAACCCGACGCATCATTGTCACGAGCGTGCTCATCGCGCTCGTGCTGCTCGCTGTCGCCAGCGTGGTGTGGGGGCCAGCCCAGCCGTGACTATTGTTGGCGGAATGAACCTGCGGACCGCGGCTGCTGCCCTCGCGCTGGGGCTCGGCCTGGCCGCCCTGTCCCTGCCATCTCTCGCGGAGGAGATCGCCCCGCCCGAAGGCTCCACCCCCGTCGTCGGAATGGCGCCCGACCCACAGTCGGACGGCCTGTGGCTCGCAGGACCCAGCGCCGACGATGGCGTGATCCTGCACTCGGCGGACGGTCGGGAGGTGACGTTCGGCGGCGACCCGCTCTCGGTACAGGCGCTGGCCTGGAGCGGCGACCGCCTGTGGATCGCCGACATCGGCGACGAGCCGGCAGAGCGGGAGTCAGTCGTGGTGTTCCGCCTCGGCAGCGTCGCAGGCGGGCGCAGCACCTACCACGCGTTCGACTTCCAGTACGACGACGGACCGCGCGACGCGAAGGCGATGATGATCTCGGGCCGTGGCCGCATCTACATCGCCACCACCGGGGATGACCCCGGCATCTACCGAGCCCCGCTCGAGCCCTCCCGGCAGGATCTCAACACGCTCACCCGGGTCACCGACGCTCCCGACGGGGTCACCGACGGGGCGTTCCTCAGCGACGGCGCCACGATGGCGCTCCGGACAGCCGCCGGGATCGAGTACATCGACGCTTTCACCTGGGAGACCTTGGCCACCGACACGATCGTCGGCGGCGCGGAGAGCGAGTCGATTGCGGTGGGCTCCGACGACACGGTCTACGTCGGCGGGAACCCGTCGATCCGCGTCGTCGAGGTTGCGACCTCCGACGTGACGACGAGTCTGCCGCCAGAGGCTGAGGCCGGCGCTTCAGCAACCCCGTCACCGTCCCCGACGCCGGACGCCACGGGCACCCAAGCCCCGCCTGGGGAGGTTCCAGTGGAGGAGCCGTCGGACAGCCCGGCCCGAACGGGCACGATGATCGCCCTGGTTCTCGCGGGGATCGTCGCGGTCACCGCCGGGGCGCTCACATTTCTGCTGAAGCCGTAGCCCTACCCGATCATCCGTGCGACGAGATAGTCCACGCACTCGGTGAGCGCGACGACGTCCTCGGGATCGACCGAGGCGTAGCAGCCCACGCGAAGCTGGTTGCGCCCGAGCGCCCGGTAGGGGTCGACGTCGACGATGCCGTTGGCCCTGAGCTCGGCGATCAACTGCTTGCCGTCGACCTCGTCGGCCAGGTCGATGGTGGCCACGACGGGGGAGCGCTCGGCGGGGTTGGCGACGAACGGCGTCGCGAACTCGCTGCCCTCGGCCCAGTCGTACAGGATCGTCGTGGATTCGGCGCACCGGTCGGCCACCACCGACAGGCCGCCGAGCTCCAGCATCCAGCCCAGCTGATCCTCGAGCAGGAGGAGGGTGGCCAGCGCGGGCGTGTTGAGGGTCTGGTGCTGACGGGAGTTGCGGATCGCGACGGTCAGGTCCAGCGACTCGGGGATCCAGCGGCCGCTCGCCTTGATGGACTCGGCGCGCTCCACCGCGGCGGGGGAGAGGAAGGCCAACCAGAGGCCGCCGTCGGAGGAGAAGTTCTTCTGCGGCGCGAAGTAGTAGACATCCGTGGCCGAGATGTCGGCCGGCATGCCGCCGGCCGCAGAGGTGGCGTCGACGAGCACGAGCCCGTCACCGATGCGGCGAACCGGCGCGGCCGCGCCGGTGGAGGTCTCGTTCTGCGCCCACGCGTAGACGTCGGCGTCGGTGGGCTCGGGCAGCGCGACCGAGCCGGCGGGAGCCTCGCTGATCGCGGGGTTCTCGAGGTGCGGGGCCCGCGCCGCCGCTGCGTAGAACTTGCGGGAGAACTCGCCGAAGACCCCGTGCGCCGATCGACGCTCGATCAGGGAGGACACCGCGACGTCCCAGAACACCGTCGAGCCACCGTTGCCGAGCACAACCTCGTACCCGTCCGGGATGGAGTAGAGCTCGGCGAGCGACTCCTGGACCGAGGCGACGAGGTTCCGTACGGGAGCCTGCCGGTGGGAGGTGCCCATGATGTCGCCGCGCAGCGACAGGTATTCGAGCGCCTCTGGGCGCACCTTCGCGGGGCCGGAGCCGAAGCGGCCGTCGACGGGGAGCAGGTCTTCGGGAAGCTGGATCACAGCCCTAGTCTCCCACCCCCGCCGTGCCCGGCTCCACGGGGTCCGCGTCGAAAAGTGTTGACATGCGCGCCCACTCGGGGTGCGATGCGCACCGCTGACAGGGGTGGTGCTTGGATGTGGCCATGAGCATCGAAGAGCTGTCCGTCGCCCGCGCCGTGACCCCCGACGGAGTCGTCGACAACGCGGTCATCACGATCGAGGATGGGCGCATCGTGTCCGTCACTTCCGGAGGCTCGGGCGGGCTGAAGCTGTGGGCGGTGCCGGGCTTCGTCGACACCCACTGTCACGGTGCCGTGGGCGTCAGCTATGGCAATCCCGATCGCGCGGCCAACATGCGCGCCATCGAGTACCACCGCAGGCAGGGCACCACCACCACGTTCGCCTCCACCGTCACGGAACCGATCGAGAAGCTCGAGGCTCAACTCGCGGTGCTGCGCGCTCTCTACGACGACGGCGAACTCGCCGGCATCCACCTCGAGGGACCCTTCCTCGCCGAGGCCAAGAAGGGGGCCCACGATGCCGCCCTGCTCCGCGACCCGGACCCCGAGTCCGTCGAGCGACTGATCTCCGCGGGTGGACCGGCGCTGAAGATGATCACGATGGCGGTCGAGCGCGACCATTCGGAGGAGGCCACCCGCCGCTTCATCGAGGCCGGGGTGCACGTCGCCTTCGGTCACTCGGACGCCGACGACGTCACCACGGCGCTGTCGATCGAGTGGGGCGCCGACATCGCCACGCACCTGTTCAGCGCCATGCGGTCGATCCACCACCGCGAACCGGGGCCCGTCCCGGTCCTCCTGTCCGACGAGCGCGTCATGGTGGAACTCATCTGCGACGGAGTCCATCACAAGGCCGTGATCGCCGCGATGTCCATCGACGCCGCCGGCCCAGAGCGCGTGGCGCTGGTCACCGACGCCATGAGCGCCACGGGGCACGGCGACGGCCGGTACATCCTCGGCGAGCTGGAGGTTGACGTGCTGGACGGCACCGCCCGGCTCGTCACCGCCGACGGCACGCCGGGTGCAATCGCGGGGTCCACCCTCACGATGGCGAAGGCGTTCGAGTTCGTCGTCTGGGAGGTGGGCGTGTCCATTCCCGACGCCGCCCTCATGGCCGCCACGACGCCCGCGCGCTGGCATGGGCTCACGGACGTGGGGGAGCTCGCGGCGGGACGCCTGGCCGACATCTGCCTCGTCGACGACGAGGGGGCGCTGCACGGCGTGATCCGGCACGGCGAATGGATCGTCTCGCCGCACTGACCTGTCCGAACCCGCCTAGGATGGACGGGAAGGGGTGCGAATGAGTGATTTGATCGATACGACGGAGATGTATCTCCGAACGGTCTACGAACTCCTGGAGGAGGGGGTCGTACCGCTGCGCGCGCGCATCGCCGAGCGCCTCCATCAGTCCGGCCCCACCGTCTCCCAGACCGTGGCCCGCATGGAGCGCGACGGGTTGCTCGTCGTCGACGCTGACCGCACCATCAAGCTCACGCGCGAGGGTGCGCGCCTGGCGCGCGACGTCATGCGCAAGCATCGGCTCGCCGAGTGCCTGTTGACCGAGGTGATCGGGTTGGAGTGGGAGAAGGTGCACGACGAGGCGTGCCGCTGGGAGCACGTCATCTCGGTCGACGTCGAGAAGCGCCTGCTGGCCATCCTCGACCAGCCGACCCGCTCGCCCTACGGCAACCCGATCCCGGGGCTCCGCGCCCTCGGGGTGGAGGTTCCCCTGACGCCGTTCAGGGAGGGGGCAGATCCTCTCATCGACGAGCTGACCGACCAGCCCCAACGTTTCGTGCTGGTCAGGATGAGCGAGAACATCCAGGCCGACGCTTCGATGCTGGCCGACCTGGCCCACATCGGACTTCGTCCAGGCGGCATCTTCGAGGCCTCCCGCGCCGACGGCGACGTCCACCTGACCGTCGACGGTAGGGACGCGACGATCGGGCTGTTCGCGGCGGAACTGCTCTTCGTGAGCCGCCATGGCTGACCCGATGCGCTGGTTCGGAAGCCGACAGCCGGGGGCAGTCGAGGCGGTTCTGGGCCGCGCCTACGGCGGCGGAAGCACCCCGTACGAGTGGCTGTCCCGGGCCGTGTCCAAGTCGGCCGTCACAGTGCTGGATCTGGCCTGCGGTGCGGGAGCGATGATCGACCGACTCCAGCGCGACGGACGAACCGTCATCGGCCTGGACCGTTCGGCCGAGGAACTCGCTCTGGCGCGGGAGCGCGGCAGGGGGCCGCTGGTGCAGGCGCACGCCTCCTATCTGCCGTTCGCCGACGGCAGCTTCGACGCGGTCGTCACCTCACTCGGTTTCGCGGTGGTCGCTGACCGCCCCCGGTTCCTCGCCGAGGCGGCCCGGGTGCTCCGGCCGGGCGGCGTGTTCGCGGCCCTGACGCCGTCCGTCAGACCGGCCAACGTGGAGGACCTCCGGGTCGTCAGCCGCCTCGCCGGCTATCTGCGCGTGACCCCCCACGTGCCCGGCATCACCGAGTTCAAGGCGAACCAGGCGCTATCCGCCGTCGGCCTGACGAAGGCCGAGGACAAGCGTGCCCGGTACTACTTCGAGGTGTCGAGCAGGGAGGACGCTGAGCTCCTTCTGGGTGGGCTGCGCAGCTCGCCGGATCGCGGCCGGGCAAGCAGCGCCGTCGATTTCATGACGGCCAGGGTGGAGTCGCTCGGGCCCCTGCGGGTGCCGCTGCCGATGCGACGCATCATCGCCATCAAGTAGCGGCTGAAAGCAGGGGTGCTGCGGCCGGCTCGCGAAAATACCCCCGGGGGTTTATACTTTGGAATATCCGCCAGCCATGTAGCGTTGTACGCAATGCACTAAAAGACGACGAAAGGGGTTCGCCCGTGGCGACCACCGACCTGACTGCAGAGAACTTCGAGACCATCGTCAAGGACAACGAGGTTGTCCTGATCGACTTCTGGGCCGACTGGTGCGCGCCCTGCAAGCGCTTCTCGCCCATCTTCGAGGAGGCCTCTGGCCGGCACGACGACGTCGTGTTTGGCAAGGTCGACACGGAAGATGCGCGTGATCTGGCCGCCGCCCTCGAGATCCAGTCGATCCCGACGATCATGGGCTTCCGCAAGGGCAACCTGGTCTTCCGCCAGGCCGGCCTGCTGAGCGGCAAGCAGCTCGACTCCCTAATCGAGCAGATCAAGGAACTCGACATCGACGCCCTGGTCGAAGAGGCCAAGAAGAACTGACGCTCCGCGTCCCGCACGAGGCCCGTCCCCATCGGGGGCGGGCCTCGTCGCATCCCCGATTCCATCCCGGACCGGTACCCCGCTAGGGTTCCTGACCCCCGGCGCGGCACCCGACCCGGCTCCCCCTACGATGGCTTGTAGTAGCGATCTTCAGCGAAGGGGAAGCCAATGACGGCCGAACGACGGGACATGACCGTCCTACCCGATCTCAGCCAGAGTGAGGGGCGGGTCGGCCCCGTCCGATCGCGTCGCCCCATCTATCTCGACATGCTGCCGCCCTGCAACGCTGGCTGTCCGGCCGGCGAGAACATCCAGGAATGGTTGCGGCTGATCAAGGCCGGCGAGGCCGAGGCGGCCTGGCGTCAGTTGGTTGCCGATAACCCGTTCCCCGCCATCCACGGCCGCGTCTGCTACCACCCGTGTGAGACCGCCTGTAACCGCAAGGACCTCGACGCAGCCGTCAGCATTCACTCCGTGGAGCGCTACCTCGGCGACCTCGCCATCGAGAAGGGCTGGCAGTTCCCGAAGCCCCGCCGTAGGTCTGGGCGCCGCATCCTGGTCGTCGGAGCGGGGCCGTCGGGACTGTCGGCCGCCTACCACCTGGCCAAGCTCGGCCACGAGGTCGAGATCTTCGACGCCGGCGACCTCCCCGGTGGCATGATGCGCTACGGCATCCCGGAGTACCGGCTCCCGCGCGACGTGCTCGACGCCGAGATCTCGCGACTCGTGGAGCTCGGCGTCGTGCTGCGACAGAACACGCCGATCAAGGACCTCCTCGCCACCCAGGCCGACGGAAACTTCGACGCCGTCTTCGTCGCGGTGGGCGCCCACATCTCCAAGCGCGTGGACATCCCCGCCTCGGACGCCACCCGCGTCGTTGACGCCGTCAGCTTCCTGCGGGACGTCGCCTCCGGCGAGCGACCCATCATCGGCCGGAAGGTCGCCGTCTACGGTGGCGGCAACACGGCGATGGACGCGGCCCGCGTCGCACGACGCCTCGGGGCAGAGGAGTCGGTGGTGGTCTACCGCCGGACCCTCGAGCAGATGCCAGCCCACGAGGAGGAGCGCGAAGGCGCCGAGGCGGAGGGCGTCAAGATGAACTGGCTCCGCACGATCACGTCCATGGACGAGGAAGACCTGACGGTCGAGATCATGGAGCTGGACGAGAACGGCAAGGCCCGCGGCACCGGACGCTACGAAAAGCTGGCGGCGGACACCGTCATCCTCGCGCTCGGTCAGCGCGCTGACACCGACTTCCTGCGCGCGATCCCCGGCATGAGCTTCAACGACGACGTCGTCGACGTCGACCCGACCAGCCTCATGACGGCGGTGCCAGGCATCTTCGCCGGGGGAGACGCCGTGCCGTCGGACCGCACGGTCACCATCGGCGTCGGCCACGGGAAGAAGGCCGCCCGCCGGATCGACGCCTGGCTCAACACCGAGGAGTTCCTCGAGCGGCCCAAGAACCGCGTCGTCACGCTCGACCAGATGAACGTCTGGTACTTCGGCGACCACGCGCGCCGCCAGCACGTCGAGTCGGAGATGGCGGAACGCCTCGAGGGCTTCGGCGAGATCGTCTCCGGCCTGACCGACGCGGAGGCGGAGTTCGAGGCGAGGCGCTGCCTCAGCTGCGGCAACTGCTTCGAGTGCGACGGCTGCTACGGTGCCTGCCCCGAGGACGCCATCATCAAGCTCGGCAAGGGGAAGCGATATCGCTTCGACTACGAGAAATGCACCGGCTGCGCGACCTGCTACGAGCAGTGCCCCGTGCACGCGATCGAAATGATTCCGGAGGGGAACCGATGAGCGGGCAGGAGATGCGCAAGGCGATCATCGACGGCAACGAGGCTGCGGCGGACGTGGCCTTCCGGGTGAGCGAGCTGTGCTCGATCTACCCGATCACGCCGTCGTCGACGATGGCGGAGCTCGCCGACGAGTGGGCGGCCCACGGCCGCACGAACGTCTGGGGCCAGGTGCCGACCGTCATCGAGATGCAGTCGGAGGGTGGCGCCGCCGGTGCCATGCACGGGGCGCTCCAGGGCGGCGCGCTGTCCACGACGTTCACCGCCTCGCAAGGCCTGCTGCTCATGATCCCCAACATGTTCCGCATCGCCGGAGAGCTGACGTCGACCGTCTTCCACGTCGCGGCGCGCTCGCTCGCCACGCAGGGTCTGTCGATCTTCGGCGACCACCAGGACGTGATGGCCGTCCGGCAGACCGGCGTCTGCCTGCTCAGCTCGGCCTCCGTGCAGGAGGCGCACGACATGGCCGCGATCGCCCATCACGCGACGCTGCGCACCAGACTGCCGTTCGTCCACTTCTTCGACGGCTTCCGCACCAGCCACGAGCTGAACACGATGACCCGCATCTCCGACGACGAGTTGCGGTCCTTCATCCCGCGTGACCTGGTGCTCGAGCACCGCGGGCGGGCACTCAGCCCCGCCAATCCGTTCATCCGCGGCACCGCTCAGAACCCCGACACCTACTTCCAGTCCCGCGAGACGTCCAACCTCTTCTACCAGTGGGTCCCCGAGGTGCTCACCGACGCCATGGTCAAGTTCGAACGGCTGACGGGCCGGCGCTACGGGCTGGTCGAGTACCACGGCGCGGACGACGCCGAGCAGGTAGTCGTCGTCATGGGCTCCGGCGTCGAGGCGATCACCCCGGTGGTCGACCGGCTGAACGCCGAGGGGCGGAAGGTGGGCGTGATCCAGGTGCGCCTGTACCGGCCGTTCCCGACCGACGCGTTCCTCGCCGCGCTGCCCGCCACCGCCACCCGCGTCGCGGTGCTGGACCGCACGAAGGAGCCGGGCGCCTCGGGCGAGCCGATGTTCCTCGACGTCACCTCCATGCTCGCCGAAGCGGTGGCCGACGGCCGCCGCGGCTCCCTGCCCACGGTGATCGGCGGCCGGTACGGACTGTCGTCGAAGGAGTTCACGCCAGCCATGGTCGTGGCGATCTTCGACGAGCTGGCCTTGGAACGCCCTCGCCCGCGGTTCACCGTCGGCATCCACGACGACGTCACCCACCTGTCGCTGGACTACGATCCGACGATCGATCTGGAGGATCCCGAGACGCTGCGCGCGGTGTTCTACGGGCTCGGCTCGGACGGGACCGTTGGCGCCAACAAGAACACCATCAAGATCCTCGGCTCCAGCGACGAGACGTTCGCGCAGGGATACTTCGTCTACGACTCGAAGAAGTCCGGATCGCGGACCGTCTCCCACCTGCGCTTCGGCCCCAACCCGATCAAGGCGCCGTACCTGGTGAACCAGGCGGGCTTCATCGGCTGCCACCACTGGTCGATCCTGGAGCGCGTGGACGTTCTCGAGTTCGCCCGCGAAGGCACCACGCTGCTCCTCAACTCGGCGTATGGCCCCGACGAGACGTGGCACCATCTGCCGGCACCCATGCAGCGACGGATCATCGAGCTGGGCATCAACCTGTACGTCATCGACGCCAACAAGGTGGCGAGGGCTGCGGGCCTCGGCAGCCGGACCAACACCATCCTCCAGACGTGCTTCTTCGCCATCTCCGGTGTGCTGCCGCGGGACAAGGCGATCACCAAGATCAAGGACGCCATCTCGAAGACCTACGCGCGCAAGTCAGCCGAGGTGGTGCGGAAGAACCACAGCGCAGTCGACTCGGCGCTGGCCGAGCTCCACCGCGTCGAGATCCCTGCGACATCGACGTCGGAGCGTGGGCTGATCCCGCCCGTCCCGTCGGACTCGCCGGAATTCGTGCGGACCGTCACCGCGACGATGCTGCGGGGGAGGGGCGACGACCTGCCGGTCTCCGCGTTGCCGATCGACGGCACCTACCCGTCGGGCACCACCAAGTTCGAGAAGCGCAACATCTCCGCGATCGTTGCCGAGTGGGATCCGGAGACGTGTATCCAGTGCGGCAACTGTGCCTTCGTGTGCCCGCATGCGGTGCTCCGCGCGAAGTCCTACCCTGAGCACCTCCTCGACGGGGCGCCCGACGGCTTCCTGTCCGCGCCCCTCAACGCCGCCGGACTGCCGTCGACCAAGTACACCCTGCAGGTCTACGCGGAGGACTGCACCGGCTGCGGGCTCTGCGTGGAGGCGTGCCCGGTCAAGCCGATCGACCAGCCGTCGCGCCGCGCGATCAACCTCGTACCGCTGCTCGACCGCGAGCCGGAGAAGAAGGCCGTCGAGTTCTTCGAGGAACTGCCGCAGAACGACCGCATCAACGTCGACTTCGGCACCGTGCGTGGCACCCAGTTCCTGGAGCCCCTGTTCGAGTTCTCCGGGGCATGCGCCGGGTGTGGGGAGACCCCCTACCTTAAGCTGCTGAGCCAGTTGTTCGGCGACCGCGCGATCATCGCCAACGCGACCGGCTGCTCGTCGATCTACGGCGGCAACCTGCCGACGACGCCGTGGGCCAAGAACGCTGCGGGCCGAGGGCCGGCCTGGTCCAACTCGCTGTTCGAGGACAACGCCGAGTTCGGCCTGGGGATGCGGCTGGCGGCCGACCTGCACGAGCGGTTGGCCCGGGCCCGCCTGGCCGAGCTCAGGGACGAGATCGGTGACCCGGAACTGGTCGATGGAATCCTCGACGCCACCCAGCACCAGGGCTCCGAGATCACCCGCCAGATGGAGCGGGTCATCGCGCTGAAGGAGAAAATCGCCCCGCTCACCGGCACCGCCGCCGAGGATCTCAAGTCGGTGGCCGACCACCTGGTCCGGCGGTCCGTGTGGATCGTCGGTGGAGACGGATGGGCCTACGACATCGGCAGCTCCGGCGTCGACCACGTGCTGGCCTCCGGGCGTAACGTGAACATCCTGGTCCTCGACACCGAGGTCTACTCCAACACTGGCGGCCAGGCCTCGAAGTCGACGCCGCTGGGCGCCGTCGCCAAGTTCGCCTCGGCGGGCAAGCTGACCAACAAGAAGGACATGGCGATGCAGGCCGCCGCCTACGGTTCGGTCTACGTGGCCCGGGTGGCGATGGGCGCCGACCCGCAGCAGACGCTCAAGGCGTTCCGGGAGGCCGAGGCCTACGACGGGCCGAGCCTCATCATCGCCTACAGCCACTGCATCGCCCACGGCTACGACATCCGCAAGGGCCTGGAGCAGCAGTACCGCGCCGTCAACTCCGGGCACTGGCCGCTCATGCGCTACAACCCGGTGATCCGGGACGCTGGGGGCAACCCGTTCCTGCTGGACTCGCCGCGGCCGCGCCTGACGCTGTCGCAGTACCAGTCGGCGGAACTGCGCTACAAGGTCCTGCGCGCGGCCGACCCGGTGGAGGCCGATAGACTGCTGGCGCTCGCACAGGCGCAGGTTGACCGGCGCTGGGACGAGTACGAAGAACTTGCCAGCCGCGGTGCGGAACAGTTCGCCAAGGACCCGAGGAGCGCCCGATGACAGACCTGACCACCACGTACCTCGGGCTGCCGCTGCGCAACCCGGTCGTCGCTTCGGCAGGGCCGCTCTCGCAGACGGTGGAGGGCATCAAGACCCTCGCCGACGGCGGAGTCGGGGCAGTCGTCATGTACTCGCTGTTCGAAGAGCAGCTCCGCAGGGAGGCCGCCGCGACCGCGGAACTTGAGGAGCTTTACGAGGATTCCTACGCCGAGGCGCTGAGCTACTTCCCGAGCGTCCCGCGGTCGGATCGTGACGCCAGCCACGCCTATTTGAAGCTCGTCGAGGAGAGCGTCAAATCCATTGACGTGCCGCTCATCGCGTCTCTGAACGGGGCCTCGATGGGGGGCTGGACGCAGACCGCCCGTCAGCTCGCCGACGCCGGCGCCGCTGCGATCGAGCTCAACATCTACTTCGTCCCCGGCGACATCCACATGCCCGGGCTGACAGTGGAGGAGAGGCACCTGGAGATCCTGGCCGGCGTGAAGCAGTCCGTCGACGTCCCGGTGGCGGTGAAGCTCAGCCCGTACTTCTCGTCGATCGGCAACGTCGCCGTCCAATTGGACGCCGCCGGCGCCGACGGCCTGGTCCTCTTCAACCGGTTCCTGCAGCCGGACATCGACATCGACCGCATCACCGTCGAGAGCGGGGTGTCGCTCTCCAATCCGCTGGAGGCGCGTCTGCCGCGCACGTGGATCGCGGTCCTGCGCGGCAAGATCGCGGCGTCGCTGGCGGCGACCACGGGCGTCGACACCGCGGAGGACGTGATCAAGTACATCCTCGCGGGCGCGGACGTCGTGATGACGACGTCGGCCCTGCTCCGGCGCGGACCCGCCTACGCCAAGGTGCTGGTGGACGGGCTGGAGGAGTGGCTGTCCGCGCGTCAGCTGACCCTCGCGAAGGCCCGCGGCCTGCTCGCTGTCCCGGCGGATTCCGCCGAGGCGTACGAGCGTGCCGGCTACGTCTCGGCCCTGGAGAAGGCGAAGACCACGTACGGTTCGCTGCGCTGACGCGGGTTACGCGTGGGTTGTTGGTTGAGCAAATGACATGGGTCAACGCCGCGACACGCCGGTGTAACAGCGTTCGGTTTCCGCGACCCATCTCACTTGCTCAACTCGTGGGAACCGGGCCCTGACGGCTCCCGCGCTGAGTCAGAAGCGGAACGGGATGGGGATACCCCCGCAGCAGCAGACGCCCTGGACCGCCTGCGGCCCGGACCTCAGCGTCGACGCGGCCCTGGCGCAGGCGGCGAACTGAGCCACCGTCGGCACGAATCCGGCGACAAGACCCTCATCCGCGACGATCGCCCGGATCACCGCCGAGCACGAGCGCGTCCCGCCGGCGGCGAGGTGCGCGCAGGTGAAGCCCTTCCGCGGTGAGAGGCGGCGTTGGTATAGGTCGATCGCGGCGACAACGCCCCGTCGCGGGGTCGTGAGGATGGCTGCAAGCGAGTTCATGCACCGACTCTAGACCCGTCGGCGGAGAGCGCGTTGAGCAAGTGAGATGGGTCGACGCCGCGACTCGCCGGGATGACAACGTTTCCGTTCGTTGAGCCATCTCATTTGCTCAAGTCATCGCGGCCCGCAGGCACGCGGCCGTTGAGGTGGCGACCCCGGTTGGATTCGAACCAACGACACCCGCTTTAGGAGAGCGGTGCTCTATCCCCTGAGCTACGGGGCCAACCCGTGCAGGATACCCGGGGATCGACTGCGCGCGCATCCCGGGCCGGGACCGCCAGGGCGCTGGTCCGCTAAGGCGACCCCCCAGGAATTAAACAAAAGATTGGTAGTAATATCTCCTGCATGACTGAACTGAATCTCACCGCCAAGTCCGGCTGCGGCTGCGGCGGCCACGACGAATCCCTCCCCGAGCTGGATGCACGTGTGATCCCGCACGCCGTCCGCCACGCCGCCATCCACGGCGTCGTCGACTCCCTCCAGACGGGCTCCGCGTTCGTCCTGGTGGCGCCCCACGATCCTGTTCCCCTTCTGCGTCAGATCAACGACCGTCACGGGGACAACATCGCGGTCAGCTACGTCCAGGAAGGTCCCGAGGCCTGGAAGCTCAAGCTCGCGCGTGTGTAGCTACTGCGGCTGCGACTCCATCACCGTCATCGGGCGGTTCATGGAGGAGCACGTAGAGATCATCAACGCCTGCGGCGACCTACGCCACGCGGTCGCCGACGGCGGGGATGTGCCGGGCGCTGCCGCAGCGCTCGGCGCTCTGCTGGGCCCCCACACCGCGTCAGAAGAGGTGGGCCTGTTCGCCGTCATGAAGCGGCGCGATGAGTTCACCGACCACGTGTCGACGCTGTGTGGGGAGCACCGGTCCCTCGACGAACTGCTGGCAGCTATCGCCGACGGCGAGCACGAGCTCATGGAGTCGTTCGAGAAGGCGCTGCGCGACCACATCCACAAAGAGGACAACGGACTCTTCCCCGCCGCCGCCATGGGGCTGGACGGCGAGGAGTGGATCGAGATCGATCAGGTGACCCATGACCACGACCACGCCACCGGCACGGTCCACCACCACTGAGCGAGCTGGGGACACGGCTCGGCGGCTGAGGACGGGACTGGTCCTGCTCGCCGGAGTGTCGCTCCTCACGGGCCTCAACGCCGGTCTTCTCAGGCTCGGTGTGTGGGCCCCCGTCGCCTCGACTCGGCTGGGGGATCTCCATGGGCCGGTGATGGTGCTGGGCTTCATGGGGAGCCTCATCGCGTTGGAGCGGGCCCAGGCTCTGCGGAACCCGCTCGCCTACCTCGCGCCCGCCCTGCTGGCGGCGGGCTCGGTGGCCCTCATCGCGGGGGCTCCGCTGCTGCTCGGCAAGCTCCTCCTTCTTGACGGCGCACTCGCCTTCACTGCTGTCGCCATCGCGCTGTGGCGCAGAGCGCCGCTGGGACTCGTGGCGGCTCAGGCCGTCGGCACTGCCTTCGCAGCCCTCGCGGCCGGTCTCTGGTTGGTGACCGACCTCGCCGTCATCCTTCCGCTGCTCGCCGCGTTCCTCGTCATCATGATCGCCAGCGAACGCGCGGAGCTCGCTCAGCTGACGATGGGGCGACGGGCGGTGCCCGCGCTACTCGCCGCCACCGTCGTGGTCTCGGCGTCGGCGGTGGCGACCTTGGTCGCGCCCGACTGGGGCGCGAGGGCTCTCGGGCTCGGCTGCCTACTGGTGGCGGTCTGGCTGATCCGGGACGACGTCGGGCGCCGCATGATCCGCAGCACCGGGTTGCGGCGGTTCAACGCCGCCGCCCTTCTGCTGGGCAACCTGTGGCTCGGCGTGGCAGGCGTGGTCTGGGCCGTCGGTGGGCAGCCGTCGGCGTCAGGTGCCTACGACGCCGTCATCCACGGCGTCTTCCTCGGCTTCGGGATGAGCATGATCATGGCTCACGCCCCTATCATCTTCCCCACAGTCCTCGGCCGACCCCTGCCCTACCGCCCCGCCATGTGGGGCCCCCTCGCCCTCCTGCACCTCGGCATGGCCACCCGGCTGACGGGAGGCCTGGCCGCAATCGCCCCGCTCTACAGACTCGGAGGAGTCCTCACCGTGCTGTCCGTCCTCGCCTTCGCGATCACCGTCATCTACTCCGTGGTGAAGCGGTGAGGCGCGGCAGGTCGCTCCGCGACTACGCGCTCGTCTTCTGGCTGGTGGCCGCGGGCGTCGTGGCCATCGCCCATCAGTGGGTGCCGGAAGCCACGTGGCTGATGGTTCATCTCGTCGCGCTGGGCGCCCTGACCCACGCAGCGATGGTGTGGAGCGCCCACTTCACCGCCGCGCTGCTGAGGACCAGGCACGACGACGACGCCCGCAACCGGCACAACCGTCGGTTGGGTGTCCTGGGGCTCGGGTCCCTCCTCGTCCTCGTCGGGGTGCCGATTGCCCAGTGGTGGCTGGTGCTGGTGGGCGCGCTGCTCGTGACCGCGGCGGTCGTCTGGCACGCGACACTGCTCCTGGCGGACCTTCGGCGGGCCCTGCCGGGGCGGTTCCGGATCTGTGTCCGCTACTACGTGGCGGCCGCCGCGTGTCTCCCCGTCGGCGCTGGCTTCGGCACGGCGCTGGCCTGGGGGCTGGACAGCAGATGGCACGCGAACCTGCTGGTGGCCCACACCATGACCATGCTGCTCGGCTGGATCGGGCTGACCGTCGTCGGGACGCTCGTCACGTTCTGGCCCACCGTGCTGCGCACGCGGATGGACGACCGCGCCGAGGCTCTCGCCAAACGCGCGCTGCCACTGCTCATAGGGGCGCTGGCAGTCGTCATCGCCGGCTCGGTGGCGGGCTGGCGGCCTGCCGCAGCGCTCGGCATCGCGGCCTACGCGGCCGCCATCGTGTACTGGGGGCGCAGCCTCGTCGCCCCGCTCCGCAAGAGCCCGCCGAAGGAGTTCGCGTCGGCGTCCATCGGTGCGGCGGGCGTGTGGGCGGTCGTCGGGCTCGTGGCAACCGCCGTGCACGTCCTGCGGGCCGACGACCTCGAGCTGGCGTCCGGCTATCCACTCATCGCGTCGGTATGGGTGGTCGGGTTCGGCCTGCAACTCCTCACAGGAGCGTTGAGCTACCTGTTGCCGTCGGTGCTCGGCGGCGGGCCGCGCGTCGTTCGCGCGGGGGCCCGGCATTTCGACCGGTGGGCCACGGCACGACTCGTCGTCATCAACGCCGGCCTGCTGCTGTGGCTACTCCCGCTCCCCGGCTGGATCCGCGTGACGGTGTCGTCGACGGTGCTCCTTGCGCTGCTGGTCTTCGTCCCGCTGCTGATCGCCGGGATCCGCGCCTCGGTGGCGGAGCGGCGGCGTGCAGCCGCAGGCGAGCCGGCGGCCCCTCACGAGCGTCCCAACGCGATGACCGGCAGCGGCCTCATGGCCGGCGTGGCGGCGCTGGCGCTGGCCGTCACGGTGGGGTTCGGCATCGACCCCGGAGCGGCGGGCATCGCCGCCCCGGCGCCGCCGACCTCCGCCGTCGCGCCGTCGGGGGAGACGGTTCGGGTGGAAGTCTCGGCGGTCGGCATGAGCTATGAACCCAACCGCATCGAGGTGGACCAGGGAGACCGGGTCGTCGTCGTGCTGACCAACGAGGATCCGACGAACGTCCACGATCTCGCGGTCGGAGCCTCGCGCACGCCACGGCTGGCCCACGGCGAAACAGCCGAGCTCGACCTCGGCGTCGTGGGGGAGAGCCTCGAGGGGTGGTGCACCGTGGTGGGCCACCGGCAGATGGGGATGACCCTCGACGTGGTGGTGCGCGGTGCGGGAGAAGCCCCGCCCGACGACGCGCCCGCGGCGCACGAGGGGCATCAGCCCGCGCACGGTGACCCGAGCGCGAGGCTCAGCTCCGTCGTCGATCCGGTTGCCCCTGCTCTGCCGAACGGCACTGTCCACCGGCACGAGTTCAGGGTCACGGAGGTGCCGCTCGAGGTCGCGCCAGGCCTCTGGCAGCGGCGCTGGACGTTCAACGGGGCGTCGGTGGGGCCCACCCTGCGCGGCAAGGTGGGCGACCGGTTTGAGATCACGCTCATCAACGACGGCACGATGGGCCACTCGATCGACTTCCACGCCGGAGCCGTCGCGCCGGACGTGCCGATGCGCACCATCGCCCCGGGGGAGAGCCTCGTCTACACGTTTACGGCGGAGAGGGCGGGCATCTGGATGTACCACTGCTCGACGATGCCGATGAGCGCCCACATCGCGGCGGGCATGCACGGTGCGGTGATCATCGAGCCCGCCGAGGGTCTGCCCGAGGTGGACCGGGAGTATGTGCTCGTGCAGTCCGAGGTGTTCGCCGACGACGCCGCGAGCGCGGAGGACGCCTCCGACGTCGACGCAGACGCCGTCCTGGCCGAGCAGCCCGACCGTGTGGTGTTCAACGGGGTGGCGAACCAGTACGACCAGCAGCCGTTCGCCGCGCGGGTCGGCGAGCGGGTCAGGTTCTGGGTGCTCGACGCCGGACCAAACCGGCCCACGAGCTTCCACATCGTCGGGGGGCAGTTCGACACCGTCTACCGCGAGGGCGGGTACGTGCTGCGAGACGGCGTCGATCCGTTCGGCAACTCAGGGGGCGGATCGCAGGCGCTGGCCCTGCAGCCAGCGGAGGGCGGTTTCGTGGAACTCACGTTCCCGGAGGCCGGCCACTACCCGGTGGTCAGCCACATCATGGTCGACGCCGAGCGCGGTGCGCACGGGATCGTGCGCGTCGAGGAGTAGCCATCTCTCGCCACGGCCGGCGCGCGTCGGGGTTTGAGGGAAGAGGAGGGGGTCGTTGCGGCCCAGCCCACGGCGGCTAGGATCGGTCACGGTCACACCGAAGGGAGCCACCATGTCCAAAGAAGGCCTTGCCGCCGCCCGCGCGAAGATGGAAGAGGCGGGAGTCTCAACGCCGGCGATCGAGGTGTTCACGCGCTTCTACGAGCTGCTGGAATCCGGCGAGACCGGCATCATCCGCGAGGACTCCATCGAGCCGCTGCTGGACCCGCCGATGCTCGCCGACGTCGACATCACCGATCTTCAGGCGCGCGAGGCGATCCAGAAGACCGTCATCATCAAGCTCAACGGCGGGCTCGGGACGTCGATGGGTCTCGACAAGGCCAAGACTCTCCTCGAGGTGCGCGACGGCAACAACTTCCTCGATCTCCTCGCCCAGCAGGTGCTGGCCGCGAGAGAGCGCTACGACGCGCGCCTGCCGCTGCTGCTGATGAACTCGTTCCGCACGGAGGCCGACACCCTCGACTACCTCTCGAAGTACCCCGAGCTGCCCGTCGGTGACCTGCCGCTGAGCTTCATGCAGAACCAGGAGCCGAAGCTCCGAGCCGACGACCTGACCCCGGTCGAATGGCCCGCCGACCCGACGCTGGAGTGGTGCCCGCCGGGTCACGGCGACCTCTACCCGGCGCTGGAGGGCTCCGGCGTCCTGGACGCGCTGCTGGAGGCCGGGTTCCGCTACGCCTGCGTGTCGAACGGCGACAACCTCGGCGCCGCGCCCAACGCCACCATCGCCGGCTGGTTCGCGCAGTCCGGAGCTCCCTACGCGGCCGAGCTCTGCCGTCGTACCATCAACGACAAGAAGGGCGGCCACCTCGCGGTGCGCAAGTCCGATGGTCAGCTGATCCTTCGCGACACCGCCCAGACGGCCAGCGAGGAGATGGAATTCTTCACCGACGAGCACCGGCACCCGTTCTTCCACACCAACAACCTGTGGTTCGACCTGCAGGTGCTCCGGGAGACGCTCACCGAGCGTGGCTCGGTGCTGGGCCTGCCGCTCATCCGCAACGAGAAGACGGTGGACCCGAGCGATTCGTCGTCGACCCCGGTGATTCAGGTGGAGTCGGCTATGGGAGCGGCGATCGAGGTGTTTGAGGGCGCGACTGCGATCTGCGTCGGTCGGGACCGGTTCCTGCCGGTGAAGACCACCAATGAGCTTCTCCTGCTGCGCTCCGACGTCTACGAACTCAACGACGAGGGGCGCCTCATCGCCCGCACGTCGAGCACCCCGGAGATCGATCTCGACTCCCGGTACTACAAGAAGGTCGACAAGTTCGAACAGCGCATCCCGGTGGCGCCGTCGCTACGCCGTGCGACGTCGCTCAAGGTGACCGGGGACTGGACGTTCGGGCCGGGCGTCAAGGTTGTCGGTGACGTCACGCTGCCCGACGAAGGCGAGGGTCAGCAGGTCCCTGCCGGCACCACCCTTGAGTGATGACGCCGCGCTGGCCGAGGCGCTGGGCCAGGCGCTGACGGGGGAGCGGTTGCAGCTCACCTCGCCAGCGCTGTTGGAGGGCCAGCTGGCGGAACTCGGTTACGACCGGCGTCGGCTTGGGGAGATCCGCGCCCGGTGCCAGGAGGTACGCGCGGCTTGGCCGTTCGACGTCGGCCCTGACACTCGGCGTGCGATCGGGTTCGCCCGCTTCGACGCGGCGTTGGCGGAGGCACGCTCGGCGCTGGGCCTCGACGGACTCCGCCCGACCATGCCCACGGTGCGGCCGCTGGACCGCGACGATCGGCGTCTCACGGAGGATCGACCCCCGCACTGGGGCTGACCCATGCTCCCTGAACTTGGCGCCTCGTGGTCCCTGAGCTTGTCCTCCGTGGTCCCTGAGCTTGTCGTCCTCGTTCCCTGAGCTTGTCGAAGGGTTACGGCCCCGACCGTGGTCACCGCCCTTGTGGTCGAGGGCGGCGGGAGGGATCCGGTCGTTACCCTTCGACGGACGCTCGCTCGTTCCTCGCGAGCTGCTCAGGGACCACCCTTCGACGGACGTTCCTCGCGCTGAGCGCTCGTCACTGCTCAGGGTTCAGGTCCCTGAGCTTGTCGTCCTCGTTCCCTGAGCTTGTCGAAGGGTTACGGCCCCGACCGTGGTCGCCGCCCTGTGGTCGGGGGCGGTGGTAGGGGTTCGGTCGTTACCCTTCGACGGACGCTCGCTCGTTCCTCGCGAGCTGCTCAGGGACCGATTGACGGACGGACGCTCATAGAGGAATAAGCGAGGGGCGCCACCCAACGGGTGATGCCCCTCGCCGATGCTTGCGAACGACTCAGAGAGCGTTGCGGCCGCGGAGCGAGTCGCGGATCTCCTCGAGGAGCTGCTCCGACTTCGTAAGGGCGGGGGCTTCCTCGACGGACTTGTCGAAGCGCTCCTTGGCCTTGGTGTAGGGCAGGACCACGCCGAAGTAGATGATGGCGGCGACGATGAAGAACGCCACGAGCGCGGTCAGGAACGCGCCGACGGAGATGCCGCCGGGGTTGTAGGAGGAAAAGTCGGGGGTGCCGCCAAGCTTGCCCAGGAGGTCCATGAACATGGCGGTGAAGGTCTCGACGACCTTGGCGAACGCGGCGGCCATGACGAAGGCAACGGCAAGCTCAATGAGGTTGCCGCGCATCAGGAATTCTTTGAAGCCCTTCATGTGGCTCAACTTTCTGTGGATCCGCAAGGTGCGGTGATTGGACCCGCGACTGCGGCGGCAGCGCGGGATGCCGCGCTGGGCGCGGCGGGGCCAGGCCCCCGCGGAAGTATAACGTTCAAATAGAGTGGTGGCCACTCGCTCAGCCACCTCCGAGGATGACGCTGAGCTGTCCGGTCTGGCCCATGGCGGCCACACGAGGGGCCTGATCGACGGGCACGTCCACGAGCACCAAGCCACCGGCGCCGCCGCTTCCCACCGATAACACGCCCGGTTGCGACTCTGTGGGAAGCGCAGCGATGCGCGCGAGATCGGTGATCACGTCGGCCGAATCCATGCCCACGGCGACGAGAGTGACCGCATCGCCTGGCCGCAGCAGGGTCAGCAGCCGTGCGTCCGGCAGCGTGATGGGTACCGCGGCGCGCCCAGCTGACACCTCCTGGCCGCTCGCGAGGAGGCCGTCCTGCAGCACCGTGCCACGGCTGAGGCCCACGGCGACGGCGCGCCCGACTACGCCGTCGTCGCTGCTGAAGGCGCCAAGGGGGAGGGCGCTATCGGGGATCTGGCGCATCTCCACGTGCTCGGCCGAGATGAGTTGCCCTGCGGTGAGGTCAACCGCGAGGGTTACGACAGCTCTCGTCTCGGGTGCGGGTCGGGCGACCCACTGGGCGATCGTGACGACGCTGGCCGCAATCAGCACAGAGCCGATCAGCCGACGGTGCCACGAGACGAAGGTGGCTGCTGAACGAAGAGGGCGCACACCGCATTCATCGTCACCGGTGGCGTCGGTTTCCCCTTATCCACAGGAGCGCGTCGAAAAAAGGCGCTGTCAGCGAACCCAGGCAGCGCTCACGTCAGGACCGGGTCAGGCCGACTTCGCCTCAACCTTGGGGGCTTCGGTCTTGGGGGCAGCCTTCTCGGCGGCGGGGGAGGCCGACTTGGTACTGGCGGTCTTGGACTTGCGGGAGTCGGTCGCGTAGAAGCCGGAACCCTTGAAGACGACGCCGACGGCGTTGAAGACCTTTCGCAGCTCGCCGTCGCAGTCCGGGCACACGGTCAGCGCGTCGTCGGTGAACTTCTGCACGACCTCAAGGTCGGTGCCGCATTCGGTGCAGCGGTACTGGTAGGTAGGCATTGGTGTCCTTGCGTCTCGAGTCGCAGCCATGATAGACGCGCGCGGCCCACGGCCCAAAGCAGGCAAGAAGCGCCTCGCGGGGCCGGCGGCCGCGCATGGCGACCGTCGCCGGCTCACGAGTCTTTGAACGTCGCGCCAGCCTCGGTGATGTAACCGTCCACCGCGACGTCGTGCGGCTCGGTCGGCACGGTGTCGAACACGTCCGCCTCTCTGACCAGCGCGATCACGGCCGCGTCTGCGGTGCGGTGGAGCAGCGCGCGGTCGTACCACCCGCCGCCGGTGCCCAGTCGCGAGAAGTCCCGCCCGATCGCCGTGCACGGAACGAAGATGAGGCTCGCCGAGGCGAGCGCAGGGGCTCCGAGGCGCGGCCCTGTCGGTTGCGGGATCCCGCCCCAACCGACCGCCATCTCATCCCAGCCGCCGAATTCGGCCCAGTCGACGGCACGTCGGATGACGGGCAGCAACACGCGCCATCCCCTCCGTGCGAGTTCTGTGATGAGCTCGCCCGTCTCCGGCTCCGCGGCCCGGGACGCGTAGAGAGCGACGGTCGCCGTCGGTCGTGCGTCCGCGAAGTTGAGGGCCGAGCGGGTCATGGCGCGGCTGACCGCGCTCCATTCGCCGTCGGTGACTCGCGAGCGGGCCGCCGAGACACGGCTCCGCAGCGAGTCCTTCTGGGCGTCACTAGGCATTGGCCTATCGTAGAAGCATGGCTTGGTTTGGTCGCAAGAAGCAGGACGACGACGTTGTAGAAGAAGAGATCATCGAGGAGCCCCGACTCCCGGAGCCTCCCGCGGCCGACGCGCAGGGCCTGCGCAGCGTGGCGGACCACACCGCCTATCTCCTCGAACTGGTCGAACCCCTCAAGCCGTTCGGGATGTCGCTGCTCGAAGCCTGGGATCAGGTGATGTGCGAGGACATCGACTCGATGATCAACGTACCGCCGGCTAGCACCGCCAAGGTCGCGGGCTACGCCGTGCGCGCCTCTGACCTGCTCGACGACGAGGGCCACCTCGCCCCGCCGCTCGCCATCGTCGACGCCGATGTCGACCACCTCCCGGCTGATGCGGCCGTCGTCGTGGGCGCCGGAGATGTCCTGCCCCGGGGCGCCAACGCGGTGCTGCCGTCGTCGTTCGCGGCGGTCGAGGAGAACCACGTCCGCCTGATCGAGAAGGTGTCGGCGGGCGAATACCTCCGCGCCGCCGGTGAGCACCTCCGTCAGGGCACCCGGCTGCTGAGCGAGGGAGACGTCCTCGGCGAGCGGGCCATCGGTCTCCTAGCCAGCGCCGGCGTTGACAAGGTCCTCGTCCGGCCTCGCCCCAGGGTCGTCGTCGTGAGTTCGGGGGAGCACCTGGTGGAGCCGGGGGCCGAGATCCGCCACGGGGACGTGGCTGACACCAATTCCTTCATGATCGCGGCGGCGGCACGCGCGATCGGCGCGACGGTCTTCAGGGTGGCGGTGCACTCCAACGATCCCGACGCCATCCGCGAGGCCATCACCGACCAACTCATTCGTGCCGATCTGGTCATCTCGACCACCGGCGGGCGTCGCGAGGACTATGAGACCGTCGCGTCGGTCATGCGGGACCTCGGTCTGGTCGACTCCGTCGACGTGTTGATGACGCCGGGCCGCACCCAGACCTTCGGCCTCATCGGCGACGAGCGGGTGCCGATGTTGATGCTCCCCGGCAACCCCGTCAGCGCCTACGTGTCGTTCCACGCCTTTGCCCGCCCTCTCATCCGTCGGCTCATGGGTGCCCGCACGGAGCACCGTGCGGTGCGTGCCATCGCGTCCGGCACGCTGCGCTCCCTGCGCGGCCAGATGCACCTCCTCCGGGGCCGCGTGTGGAGCGAGGGGAGCGTGCGCCACGTGGAGCAGGTGTCTGCTCCCCATGCGCTCACGGAACTGGCGCGCTCCAACGCACTCATCGTGCTGGACGACGGAATCGAGACCGTTCGCCCGGGTGAAGCGGTGAAGGTCTGGCTCATCGAAGAGGAATGAGTTCAAGGCGTCCCCCGACTCGCCGGGGTACGACCTGAAAATTACGCCGATGTTGTTTACGGTGGTGCCGTGCTCGCCGGAATCCTCATCGCCATCGTGGTCGTCGCTGGAATCGCAGTCGCCCTGCCCTGGGTCGCCGCGCAGAAGCCCGCAGATGTGGAGCTCGAGTCCGACCCGGCCGAGCGCTTCGCCGATTCGATGCGGATCATCCGCTCCGACATCACCGACTACGTGGCCGAGCAGGATGCGGCGGAGGTCTCCACCCCGCTGACCCGGCGTGCGGAACTCAACGAGCTCCGGCTGATCGCCAAGCAGGCCGCGAAGCGTCGCCGCACCACGGTGCTGCTGCTGCTCACCGCCCTGGTGGTGGTCACCGTCCTGAGTGCGCTCTCGATCACCCCGTGGTGGTCGCTCGCCATCCCGGGCACGCCGCTGATCGCCTTCCTTGCGGTGGCGCGGTTCACCGTCGTCGCGATGCACCGCAGCCTCGACGCGAGGGCCGCGGCGGTGCGCGCCGGCTACGACGACGCGGAGGACACCACCACAATCGACCTGTCGGCGCATGCCGAGACCGAGGAGTTCGAGATCTCGGTGGACCTGACGATGCCGACGACGATGGGCGCCCTCTGGGATCCGATCCCCATCACGCCCGCCACCTACGTCTCGCAGCCTCTGCTGCCGCGCACCGTGCGCACGATCGACCTCTCCGCCCCGGTCGCCAGCGCGCCGTTGGTCCCCACCGCCGACCACCCCGACGCCGTACTCGACGACGAGGAGACCCTCGGCGCGCCGATCACCGAACTCCGCCCCCGCGCGGTCGGTGAGTAGCGCCCCCAGCCGATCGGTCTCCTGAGCTGAGCGACGGGCGTCCGTCTCCCTCAGTAGCGTCTTTCCGATCTGGCCCATTCCGTCTCCTCAGTAGCGTCCCGAACTGGCCCATTCCGTCTCCCTCAGTAGCGTCCCGAACTGGCCCATTCCGTCTCCCTCAGTAGCGTCCCGAACTGGCCCATTCCGTCTCCCTGAGTAACGGCCGCGAGGGACGAGCGGCCGTGTATCGAAGGGCTGGTGAGACGACCGCTGTCCTTGGTCCGCGACGCCCCGCGTCGTGCGCTCGAATCGATGCTCGCTAGCTGATCTCCTGCTCGACGACGCCAAGTGGAACCCTCTCTGGCGTGGTGCTAAACTCATCGTGCTGATTCAGCATGGGGCTATGGCGCAGTTGGTAGCGCGTCTCGTTCGCAATGAGAAGGCCAGGGGTTCGAATCCCCTTAGCTCCACCATCGTCCGTCCTGGGCTTCGCTCAGGACGGTTTTGTTCATCCGGGCCGTCGTCTTCCGGCACCTCCTGCATTGGCCCACTGACACAATGGCGGCATGGTTTCGCGATACAGCCCGGGTCAGACCGCAGAGCACGAGCGGCTCGCCGCAGCCACCGACGATCACGCCCCCTGGCGGCTCTGGGGACCGTACGTGTCCGGCCGACAATGGGGCACCGTCCGGGAGGACTACTCTGCCGACGGCAACGCGTGGGACTTCTTCCCCTTCGACCACTCGCATCGACGCGCCTACCGCTGGGGCGAGGACGGCATCGCGGGGATCTGCGACCGCTACGGCTTCCTCAACCTGGCACCCGCCTTCTGGAACGGTGACGACGACCGCCTGAAGGAGCGCCTCTTCGGGCTGACGAACGCGCAGGGCAACCACGGCGAGGACACCAAGGAACTGTGGTGGCACGTCGACGCCACGCCCACCCACTCCTATGGGGAGTACCTCTACCGCTACCCGCAGCGGGCCTTCCCGTACCGGCAACTCGTCGACGAGGGAAGCGCCCAGCCTAAGGAGGCCCGCGAGTACAAGCTCGTCGACACCGGGGTCCTGGACGAGGACCGGTTCTTCGACATCACCGTCGTCCACGCCAAGGACTCACCGGATGACATCGTCGTCGAGTTTCACGTGGTCAATCACGGCCCCGAGGCCGCACCCATCGACGTGCTGGGCCAGTGGTGGTTCCGCAACACGTGGTCGTGGGGGCGCGACGAGCGACGACCGGTCATCACTCGCGGCCGGGCCGCTGGCCGGGACTGCCTGACCGCCAAGCACGAATGGCTGGGCACCTACCATCTCGTGGCTGAGGACGGCCCGGCCGGAGCGCCCAGGTTCCTCCTCTGCGACAACGAGACCAACGCCGAGCGCGTCTTCGGGAGTGACTCGGGCACCCCGCAGCCCGCGCACCCGAAGGATGCGATCGACGACGCCGTCGTCCACGGCGACGAGTCGGGGCTCGCCGACGACAAGGGCACCAAGGCCGCTGTGTGGTGGCACTTGGACGCAGTGCAGCCCGGTGAAGAAGTGGTCCTCCGGCTCCGGATGATGGGCGACGCGTCCGCGTCGCGGATCCGGAACCCATTCGCGGCGGCCTGCGAGGTGGTGGCGGACCGGAAGGCCGACGCCGACGCCTTCTACGGCGTCGTCATCCCCGAGAAGGCCTCTGCGGAGGACACGTTCATCGCCCGCCGCGCCTTCGCGGGCCTGCTGTGGTGCAAGCAGCTCTACCGGTACTCGGTGCGCGACTGGCTCGAGGGAGATCCGAACGAGCCTGCCCCGCCAGCCGAGCGGCTCGAGCCGGAGCCTGACGGGCGCAACACCTACTGGCGGCACTTGGCGCTGGCCGACATCATCTCCATGCCCGACGAGTGGGAGTACCCGTGGTTCGCCTCGTGGGACCTCGCCTTCCACTGCGTCGCGTTGGCCCGTATCGATCCCTGGTTCGCCAAGGAGCAGCTGGTGCTCATGTGCCGTGAGTGGTGCATGCATCCGTCCGGGCAGCTGGCCGCGTACGAGTGGAAGTTCAGCGACGTCAACCCTCCGGTGCTGGCCTGGGCCGCCCGGGTGGTGTTCTTCGCCGACGGCGCGTGGGACCGGGCGTTCCTCGTCCGCGTCTTCACGAAGCTCCTGCTCAACTTCGGCTGGTGGGTCAACAGGAAGGACGAGAATGGCTCGGGCCTGTTCGAGGGCGGATTCCTCGGCCTCGACAACGTCACGGTGTTCGACCGCTCGGCACCCCTGCCGGAGGGGCAGATCCTCGAGCAGTCCGATGCCACCAGCTGGATGGCGTTCTACTGCCTGTCGATGCTGAAGATCGCCGTCGAACTGGCGCGCGACGACGACGGCTGGGGCGACATCGCGACGAAGTTTTTCGAGCACTTCCTCGAGATCGCCGAGGCCATGGACGCGTTCGGCAACCCGGCGGCGGCGCTGTGGGACGAGGAGGACGGCTTCTACTACGACGTCCTGGTCGACAACGGTGTGCCGGCGCCTGTGAGGGTCCGGTCGCTCGTGGGGCTCCTGCCGCTGCTGGGTGTGATGAACCTGCCCGACGACATCTCGGACCAGTTGCCCGACCTCAAGCGGCACACGGCATGGCTGCGCGATCGTCGGCCGGAGGTGACCGAGCCCATCATGCAGCGTCACGACGGGGTCACCACGCTGTCGGTGGTCACGCGCGACCGGCTGCGGAGGCTGATCCAGCGGATCCTCGATGAGGGAGAGTTCCTCAGCCCACACGGGATCAGGTCGCTCTCGGCGGCGTACCGGTCAGAGATCACGGTGGAATTGCCTGGGCACGGGAAGCTGCCGATCGACTACCAGCCCGCGGAGAGCCGCGACTACCTGTTCGGCGGCAACTCGAACTGGCGCGGACCGGTGTGGTTCCCGATCAACACTCTTCTGGTGCATGCGCTGGCCACGTACGGGCGCGGGATCGCGAAGGATGAGACGTTCGAGTTCCCGACCGGGTCCGGGAAGTGGCTAACGCTGGAGGCGATCACGCACGAGTTGCGGCAGCGGCTGATCTCGCTGTTCCGGGTCGGCCCCGACGGGCGCCGCCCGAGCGATCCGATCCACATGCCGACTGGACCGCTGTGGCAGGCCCACCCGACCTTCAGCGAGTACTTCAACGGCGACACCGGTGCCGGCCTCGGCGCCGCGCATCAGACGGGGTGGACGGCAATGGTGGCCGACCTCATCTGCGCTGAAGACGGCGACGATCCGGTGCGCGGCGACGCCATGAGCTGAGGGGCGTGCCGTGGGCTTCGCTGGATCGGGCCCGTTCCTGGGGCGAACAGGTCAGGTGGCTGGCCCGACGTCGCGGAAGGTGCGCAGGTGGTAGCCGAGGGAGTGGTCGCCGGCCGTGGCGGCGTCGTCGACGTGGGCGAGGATGACGGTGTGGTCCCCGCCCGGGAGTAGCTGGAGTTGCTCGCAGCGCAGCCACGCCACGGCGCCGTCGATCCGCGGGAGGCCGTGGTCGTCGTGCCAGGCCAGCCCGGCGAAGCGGTCGGGAAGGTCCCGGCGGGCGAAGCGGATCGCGATCTCCTCCTGCCCGGCCGCGAGGATGTTGATGCCGATCCGACCGGCGTCGCGCACGCGGCCGATCATGCCGCCCCTGTTGTCGAGCGCCAGGAACGCCATGGGCGGCGCGATGGAGAGCGACGCGAACGCCGACACGGTCGTGCCGATCGGTACCCCGTCCACCATCGTCGTGATCACCGTCACGGGCGCGGGCACGCGCGCCATGGCGTCACGGAAGGTCAGTTGCAGCTCGTCCACGCGGCCAACCGTAGCGCGGGACTCAGAGCCGGGGTGTGGCGTCCTCGTCCGTGTAGATGCCCGGCGCGTCGTAGATGATCGAGGCGCCGTCGGCCTGCTCCCGCATGGTCCTCGGTGCGATGATGCGCGCCAGGTGGTAGACGCCGATCGTCACGATCGTCCCGAGAGCGATACCGCCCAGTTCGAAGTCGCCGCCCAGCGGCACGGACACGTTGCCGATGCCGATGATGATGCCGGCGGAGGCGGGGATGAGGTTGAGCGGGTTGCCGAAGTCGACGTTGTTCTCTTTCCAGATCTTCGCGCCGAGCAGGCCGATCATGCCGTAGAGGACCACCGTGATGCCGCCGAGGACCGCCGACGGGGTGGCGGAGATGACCGCGCCGAACTTGGGGGAGAAGCCGAACAGGATGGCGACGACGGCGGCGACGACGTAGGCGGCGGTGGAGTAGACGCGAGAAGCAGCCATGACGCCGATGTTCTCGGCGTAGGTGGTGGTGGGCCCGGCGCCGACGAGCGTCGCCACCATGGACCCGGCGCCGTCGGCCGCGATGGCGCGCCCCATGAGCGGGTCGAGATCGTCCTTCGTCATCTCGGCGACGGCCTTCACGTGGCCCGTGTTCTCAGCGATCAGCGCGATCACCACCGGCATCGCGACGATGATGGCGCCTAGCGAGAACTGGGGAAGGTGGAAGCCGACGACGTTGTCGGTGGCCCCGTAGGTCCAGTTCGCGAGGTCAGTCAGGGGAGGGAAGCCGATCCAGTCCGCGGCTGCGACGTTCGACCAGTCGACGCGGGGGCGCGCCCCGTCCGCGGTCTGGAGCGGCCCCATCACCACGTCGGCCGCCCAGCTGAGCACGTAGCCAACGACGAGGGACAGGAAGATCGCGATGCGGCCCCAGAAGCCGCGCAGCCCGATCGACAGGCCGACGACGATGAGCATGACGAGGAACGCTAGCCACGGGTCCACCGGCCAGTATTCGCTCGCCACGACCGGGGCGAGGTTGAAACCGATCAGCATGACGACGGCGCCCGTCACCACCGGTGGGAGCGCACGATGGATGACCCGTGCCCCGGCGAAGTGGATGATGAGTCCGGCCATGAACAGCAGCAGGCCGACGACGAACAACGCGCCGGTCAGCGTCGCAGGGTTACCGCCTGCGGTGTAGACGGCAGTCGCGACGCCGACGAACGACGCGGACGAACCGAGGTAGCTCGGCACCCGGTGCTTGACGACGAAGAGGAACAGCAGCGTCGCAACGCCCGACATCATGACTGCCAGCTGCGGGTTGAGGCCCATCAGGAGCGGGAACACGAACGTCGCGCCGAACATGGCCACGACGTGCTGGGCACCGAGACCGACGGTCCGACCCCACGTCAGCCGCTCTGTCGGTGTCACCACCGCGTCCGGCAAGAGAACTCCGTTGTTGTGCAACTTCCACATGGGGTGTGTCCTTCCGTCTGCGGAATGCTACTGCCCGGGGCCCCCGGCTCCACGGTCGGGGCCTCGCATGAACAACTGAACTGAGGCGCGGGGCTCCCTCGGGGCGGGATGCGACGGCGTTATGGTGGGAGCATGGCGCATGACGTGGTGGTACTCGGGGCTACTGTTGCCGGGCTGACGGCGTCTCGGCGCCTCGCCGCCGAGGGCTACGACGTCGTGGTCCTCGACCCCAACCTCGAGCTGCGCAGCGCCGCGATCGGCCATGGCGTCGCCGCGATCGGGCACGCGTCGACAGTCGCCAACATGGCCCATGCGTATGGACTTGAGGCGGCCCGGGAGCATGTCCGGCGCAACATCGCCGCGCTGCAGGAGATCCGGACGACCCTGCCCGATCACGACACCCACACGCTCCGGGATCAGTCCCTGCCTGGCGGCGACGAGCGCGAGACGCAGGAGATCGCAGCGCTGTACAGATCGCAGGGCACGCAGGCCTCCGTCGCCGGGGGTCCGCGGGACGCCACGCTGATCACCGAGGCCACCTGCGTCGACCCTGCCGAGTACGCCTCAGCGCTCCGGACCGCCGCCGTGGGCGAGGGTGTCCAGGTGGTCCACGGTGTCACGGTGACGCACCTCAAACGGAAGGAAGGCGTGACGCGCGTCGGCTTCCGCAACAACCTCGCGTGGGCGCGAGAGCTGGGCTCCATCACTGGCGCCGCCGTCATCGACACCCTGGGCGTGAGCCCGTGGGGACGCGTGGCGCGGGTCGGCCCTGCGCAGTGGGTGCCGGTGGTCCGGTGTGTGCCGGGCGTTCCGGTCACCGACGTGCGCCTTCATGCCACCGGCCCCGCCTGGATGGTCCGTCCAACGACGGAAGGCGCTCTGGTCCTGGGGCAGAAGACCTCGCTGTCAGCGATCGACGAGTCGACCATCGAGCTTGAGCAGTGGGCCGCAGAGGCGCTCGGCGCCGAGTGGATGGAGACGGGCCGGCTCGCGATCGATCCGAGTGATCACGGCCGTCCGGTGGTCGGGGCCTCGGCGATCCCCGGCGGCTTCTACGCGCGGGGTAACGGTCGCGGGGAGCTGATGAACGGAACGGCTAGCGGGTACTACCTGGCCACCCTCCTTCTGGGCGACGACGCCGCCCCCGGCAACGCGCTCCCGCCGCTGAGCCGGATGCGCGCCTACGGTTCGCGTCTGCGCCGCGCCTCCCACCGCCCCGCGGAGTGACACCACTTCTCGCCCCCTGAGCTTGTCGCTTCCTGTTCCCTGAGCTTGTCGCTTCCTGGTCCCTGAGCTGTCGAAGGGTTACGGCCCCGATCCCTACCGCCGCCCCGACCACAGGGCGGCGAGCAACCACCGGCCGTAACCCTTCGACAAGCTCAGGGACCAATTGCGACGGATGGGCTGCTCCCAAAGCGAGCCGGCCCTGCTCAGGGAACGTGAAGGGCCCCGCCGAACTGGGGGATTCGGCGGGGCCCACACCTGTTTTACACGGCGTGTCTCACCAGGGGCGGAACATCACCATGTTGTTGAACACCCACTCGTTCGACTGGCTGAACGTGTACCCGCCACCCGGCTTCGCGTGCGCCGCGTACACCGTCGTCAACCGGTACGTCCGGCACGCATTCGCACCAGTCGCGGCCGTGTCACACTCCGTGCGCCACTGAGCATTATCGGTGCCCAGGAAGTAGCCAGGCGTGCCCAGCGGGTTCGACGCCCACTGCGCCCGGGTCATGTACGGCAGGTAGGTGAGGTTGTTGAACGCCCACCCCCGCTCGATGACGAAGCCGGTGTCGGTCTTCTTCACCACCGACGCCCAGATGTCGGTGCGGCACCGCTGGGTCTGCGAGTACGGCTCACACGTGGTCAGCCACTGCCGCCCGTTGACGAAATGCACACCGGGCTTGGTGTACGGCGCGGTCGGCACGAACTCGTACGCAGTCGCGGCGATCGTGAACCGCACCGTCGTCGACGCCGTGTTCCCGGCGGCATCGGTGACCGTGACGGTCGCCGTCGACACACCGTGCCCGGTCGGGGTACCCGAGATGACACCGGTGGACGGGTTGATCGACACCCCTGCCGGCAGCCCCGTCGCGGAGTAGGTCAACGGCAGCGACTCGTCACTAGCCTCAAAAGTCACCGACAGCGCGGTGCCCTGCTTCCCCGTCACCGGACCAACAGCCGCGATCGCCGGGGCAGTGGTGTCGACCACCGGCGCCTCGGCCACCGTCATGGTGAACGACGTCGAATCCGACCCGGCCTCGTTCGTGGCCGTCACCGTCACCGACGACGACCCAGCCGCTTCCGGCTCACCACTGATCACACCAGACGCCGGATCAATCGCGACACCGGCAGGAAGCCCCGACGCGGAGAACACGATCGGTGCCGTCCCGGTGGCCGACGCCTGCACCGACACGGTCTCACCGACCTCGACCGACACATCGGCCAGGTCCGCGATCACCGGCGCAGTCGCCGGCGCCGCTGTCACCTCCGCCGACGCCGACGCCGACAGGTCACCCTGAGACACCGTCACCGTCACCTGACCCGCAGCAGGAAGCGTCAACTCCGTCGCCACGAAACCGAACCCGTCGGCAACGGCCGTCACCGACTCACCGCCAGCCTCGACCGTCACCTCCCCGGGGGCGAACCCGCCGCCGGTGACCAGCACCGACCCGCCGACCGGGACCGACGACGGCGACACCCACACCCGCGGCTCCACCGCCGGATCATCGAGCAACGCCGGGGCCTCGGCGGCAGCGCCGCGCACCTGCAGCTCAGCGATGTGCGCCCACGCCTGACCACCCACGGCCGACAACGACGTCAACTTCACAAACCGCGTGGTCACCGGCTCATCGAACACAACCGTCTTCGGGTTCGTGTTCGTCGACTCGAACTGACCGGTAGCGACCTCTACGTACGTCGCATCGGACGGCTCGAGGAACGCCCGCTGCAACAGCCGGGCTCGTCGGCCTCGGCCGGCGCACTGCAGCACGTCATCACCGGAGCCGGCGCACTGGCCCGCCTGGGTGAGGTGGTCACGAGCCCTCGGGGGCGGTCTTCATCTGGGCTTCGACCAGGTCGAGCAGGCCGGTCAGGTCGAGCCCAGCGGGATCCTTGACCACCCGCTCGGTGGTCAGTTCCCCCCATTGCAGTGGGGCGATGAACGAGACGCTGGCCCAGATCGGCATCCACCACCCCGCCCTGCGTGAACGCGCCCTGACGATCGGTGAGCGCCTGGAAGTGCTCAAGGACTACCCGACCCCACCCAACTGCACCTCGCCGTTCGCCCCGACCTGGATCACCGAGATGGTGGCCCGGCAGGGGTGAGCTCAGATCCTGAGTTCGCGCACGCGCCTGGTCACCAGGTCGACGCGGGTTTCCTCATCGTCAGCATCGAGCAACAGTTCATCGGTGACCTGGCCGTCGACCATGAACACCACCCGATGGGCGCGCGCGGCAACCCGCACGTCGTGGGTGACGACCAGCAGGGTGGTTCCCTCGGCGTTCAGGT
Organism: Tessaracoccus flavus; assembly: GCF_001997295.1. Classification (NCBI taxonomy): domain Bacteria; kingdom Bacillati; phylum Actinomycetota; class Actinomycetes; order Propionibacteriales; family Propionibacteriaceae; genus Tessaracoccus; species Tessaracoccus flavus. Next base: position 2,345,745 of record NZ_CP019605.1, on the reverse strand, counting down.
CACTGAGCAGGTCCATGATCTCACCGGCCGCGGTGCTGTTCAGTGCGCCGGTCGGCTCGTCACCGAAGATGATGCGTGGCCGACGCATCAGTGCCCGGCAGATGCCCGCGCGCTGCAACTGGCCACCCGAGACCTGAGAGGTCATCCGGTCGCGCAGTTCCCAGATGCCGGCCCGGGTCATCAACTCCTCAGCCCGCGCCCGGCGTTCGGCCGGGGTGCCCACCTTGTCCAGTGCACTGGTCAGAACGATGTTGTCCAGCAGGGGCAGGTCCTTGAGCAGGGTCGGCTGTTGGAAGACGAAGCCCATCAATTCGCGTCTGGCATCAGCCAGTCCGTCGCCGTCCAGGGTGGTCAACTCGGTGCCGGCCAGGTGGACGTCCCCGGCATCAACCGGGTCCATGCCCGACACGGCGTACAGCAGGGTCGACTTGCCTGAGCCCGAGGGGCCCATCACAGCCACGAATTCGCCTTCGGTGATGTGCAGGTCGACGCCGTGCAGCACCTCGATGTTCGAGCCGTCGATGGGGAAGCTCTTGCGGACTCCGGTCGCGGACAGCAGTGCGGTGGGGGTGGACATGGGCGTTCTCATTCCTTGATCGTCTGCGAGATGGAGTACTTGTCACTGGGCCGGGTGCTGACCAGGGTCGCGATGACCACGGCAGCCACCAGCGCCAGCGGTGAGGCGAGGTAGGCCAACCACGGGTTGGCGACCAGGTGCAGTTGCGACAGGCCGATGCTGGACAGCATCAGGCCCGCCAGCGTCCCACCCAAGGTGTTGGCCAGGACCACGCCCAGGACGATGCCGACCACCAGGACGGCCAGTGATCGCACCACGTACTGGCGATGCACGTCGCTGTTGCGAAAGCCGAGGGCCTTCATGGCCGCGATGGAGAACCCGTCGCGCACCATCAGCATCCGCATGAACAGGGCGGTGATCAGCACCGCCACCAGCACGCCGACGACGAAGGAGACCGCTGCCACCCCCTGCAGCGCCGAGATGGTGCCGCCCAGGGTGGCGTTGACGTAGACGCTGACCGAACTGACCTTCACGTCGGGATGGGCTTGGGTGTAGGCGGCGATGGTCGCAGTCTGGTCGGTGCCCTCGATGAAGTCGGCGAACAGGATGTTCCACATCACGTCGGCGCTGGTGTGGGCGCGCAGCATCTTGGCGGTCTGGCCGCCGTTGGTGAGGTCCTGGTAGATGCCGGTCACCGTCAGCACCACTTGCTGGGGAGCCCCGTTGGCTGCTCGCACCGGGGTCAGGGTGACCTGGCTGCCAAGGCTCGCGCCCAGCGCCGCGGCTTGGAGTGCCGACAGGCCCAGGTCGGCATCGCTTTCGGGTGCTCGTCCGGACAGGTAGGTGACCGGGAATGCGGCCAGGTCACCCGACTCGACCTTGACGGTGACCCGGCCACCATCGGCGCCGGTGGAGGTGTACGAGGCGGTGGTGAGGAGCGTGTGTCTGCTCACCTGTGGGTCAATGGCCAGTTGCTGGTCGACCTCGCGCACCCGATCGAGGCCGGCCGACTGCGGGACGTCGATGCGCATGTCGCTGACCCCGGCGCCCATGTAGGTGATGAAGTCGGGCCGGGTGACCGTCGTGTGCAGGTTCTGTGGCACCACCAGGATGAAGGCGGCCAGGGTGTAGATCACCAGCGGCAGCACGTACAACCCCGGACGACGCAGCACGTCGCCGAGCCCGAGCAGGTCATTGGTGTTGAATCGGCCCGCGCCGATCGAGAGCCAGCGTGGCGCCCGGCGCACAGGCTTCTGGCTCGCCGATCCGGTACGGATCGCCTGCACTGGCGAGACCTTGGCCAAACGGCGCAAGGTGCGTCGCACGGCCAGGGCGATGACGAGCACGATGACCGCGCTGAGCACCAGACTGGTCAGCAGGGACTGGACCGTCCGGCCGGCTGGGCCCATGTACAACTCGATGTCTCGCAGCAGCACCCGGCTGAGCCCCAACGAGGCAAGGAACCCGATGCCGGCGCCGGCCGCCGCCATCACCAGGTAGCGCCGTGAGTACATCCGCGACAGGTCGCGGTGGCGCACCCCGAGGGCCTTGAGCACGCCGATCTCGCGATAGTCCTGCTCGATGGTGGTCATCAGGGTGAAGCGGACGCACAGGAAGGCGATCGCCACCAGCAGCAGCGTCACCGTGGCCACGACCGCGGCGGTGATCCCCGAGGACAACGAGTTGATCAGCGCGAACAGCGTCCAGGTAATGGTCGGACCGTTCGCCTCCAGGCCGGCCTCCCGGTACTGGGTGTCGAAGCTGGAGACATCGGCAGGGTTGTCGAGGCGGAACTCAATCAGGTACTCGATGGAGCCCGCCTCACCGAGGGCCAGCGCCAGGGCATCGAAGTCGGGCTGGGAAACCAGCAGTCGCTTGGACGAGGCATAGCTGGCGTTCATCTGGGAGTCGCGCAGGAAGCCGGCCACCCGCAGCGTGATCGGCTCCCCGGGGCCCGAGACGGTGACCGTCTGGTTGACGCCGAGGTCAAGTGACTGCTGGTAGAACAGCGGCAGCCAGACGGTGCCCGGCTCCGGATCGATGACCTGCCCGTCGGTGTCGAGCAGGAAGTCAAACTTCGTGTTCTGGGTGACGAAGCTGTTGTCCTGCAGTCCGGCGGCGAGGTTCGTGTCGGTGCCGTCGTCGCCGGTGACCCGGATCGCTGCCCCGTCCACGTTCAGCATCGGAGCAGCGATCCACTGCTCGACATGCGGGTTGTTCTCGGCGAAGTCGCGAAGTCGATCATGGTCGACCTGACCGGCATGCATCTGGAGCAGGTGTGGGGTGCGGGCCTGTCGCATCAATGAGGCGGTGGCGCCATTGGCGGTGATCATCAGCGTGCCGGCGGCGCTGGCGAGCATGGCCGAGAGAGCCACGAAAGCGACCAGGATCACCGCCGTCGTCCGACTGCGACGCATTGCGTTGCGTGTGAGAGTGCTCAATTGAGATGACCTGGTCACTTCGCCTCCTGGGCTGCCACCCTGAGGCTACGCAGACGGCCGACCACCCACATCGGGGGGGTCCTGATCTGGCCCCCAGCCGCACCCCGAGCCGACCCCGGCATTGGCCGCAATGCTCCGCTCACGATGACGTTGTCCGGGTAGGAGGCGAAGTACTCGCGGGTGAACGTGGTCTGCCCGACGGTGTAGGTCACCTTGGCGATCGAGTTGTCGATGTCGAGCGAGCGCTCGTACCCGGTCGCGGTGCCAGCGCCGTTGTCGAACGCGAACTGAAGGCGGCCGAACGACTGGTAGGAGCCGTAGCCGAGCTTCGGCTGTCCCAGCAGGTTGGCGACCGCACCGGCCGTCATCGAGCCGTTCTCGTTGATCGTGTCGCGCACCTGCTCGAGGTTGGCCCTGCGCTGTTCGATCTCGCTCTCGGGGTAGTTACCGTACCGGTAGCCGTCGACGCCCGGGCCGCCGGTCCACAGCGTCTTCTCGTTGAGGAACACCTCGTCGTTGGTGACCTGGCCGAAGATGGACGCGCCCAGCGCCCCGTTGCCAATGGGGAGGGCCTGCTCCTGCCAGCGGTTGAGCGGTGCCGGCGCGGTGTAGCGCAGCACGAGCGCGTCTTGTTCGGTCTGCGGCGCGGCGGCGGCCTGCGGCGCCATCAGGCCGGTCACCACCGCCGTCGACGCGATCAGCGCGGCCGACAGGCCAGCGACCAACGATTTCGTAATTCTGGACATCCTTGACCAACCTGCATCGAAGTGACAGGTTCGCCTGCCATCCTCGCGCGGATCACTCGGGGAGCCCACAGCTAGGGCGAAAACGCGCAGTCCGACTGGTCGGACCGGGTTGCTGGGAGCGGGAGGAGTTGAGCAAGTGAGAAGGGTCAACGTCGCGACACGCCGGGATAACAGTGTTTGCTTAGCGCGACCCATCTCATTTGCTCAACTCCCCGCTGCCCAGCCCGCGAAGAGGGAGCGGGCCTAAATCCAGGCGTTGCCCAGCCACATGCGCAGCATCCAGGCGGGCTTGGTGAGGAGGTCGGCGGTCAGGATCGGGTAGATGAACGCGAAGTTGAGGATGATGAGGGCCAGGACGATGCCCACCGCCATTGCTCGGAGCCGTCTGCGCGGATGTCCGACGGGCCCCAAGATTTTGCCCAGCGCCATGGCCAGCACCGTGGCGCTGAACGGGATGATCATGATCGCGTAGAAGAAGAACAGCGGACGGTCCGCGTAGCGGAACCAGGGCAGATACGTCGAGGCGATGCCGAGCAGGGGCACACCGAACCGCCAGTCCCGGCCCAGGATCCACCACACCACAGCCGCAGCGATGGCCGCCGCCGCGAACCACCACAGCAACGGAGTGCCCATGGCCGAGATGATCCGCAGACATGTGGTGCCGACGGCGTCGCAGCCGTCCGTGCCGGGCTCGATGCCGTTGACCGCCTCGATGCCGATCGGCCGGATCATGAAGAGCCACCCGGCGGGGTGCGCCTCGTAGGGGTGGGTGGCCTCCTGCATCATCTTCTCGCCGGTGTGGAAGTTGTACGCCTCGTGGTGGTAGTGCCAGAGCGCCCCCAGCGCGGCGCCGACCCGTTGCACGACGGGATCGTCTGGATTCTCGACGCCCCACTGGCGGTAGTAGCCGCCGTCGGTGGTCAACCAGCGGAACCATGAGGCGATGTAGACGGGGACGGCGACCACCACCAGTTGCACGAAGGCGGCGGGGGCGTCGATGGCGAGCGACCACCACTGCTTCCGCCCGGCCCCGGCGAGGCGCCGAGCCCCCAGGTCCCAGAAGACGACGAGGATGCCAAACGCGGCGACCATGAAGATCGAGTTCCACTTCACTGCGCAGGACGCACCGAACAGTACCCCGGCAAGTACCCTCCACGGCCGCCACAGGAGCAGCGGGCCGAAGCGTCCACCGAGGTCCGGCTCGCCGATCGAGCGGAGATGGTCGGCGAGCTTGTGCCTGAACCAGTCCCGATCGGCGACCAGCGCCGAGACAGCCGCGACGGCGAAGGTCGCCTGGAAGACGTCGAGCAGCGCGAGCCGGCTCATCACGAACGCCAACCCGTCGAAGGTGAGGATCAGGCCGGCCATCGCGCCGACGAGCGTGGACCGCGACAGCCGACGAGCCAACCGGATCGTAAAGAAGACCAGGAGGGTGCCGAAGACCACGGCGGAGATGCGCCACCCGAACGGGGTCATCCCGAAGCCCCACTCGCCGAGCGCGATGAGCATCTTCCCCAGCGGGGGATGGACCACATAGGAGGGCGCGTCCAGGAAGCCCGACAGGTCGCCCTCCGCGATCTGCGCATTGGCGTCCTCGCCCCATTTCCGCTCGTAGCCGGAGTGGAGGATGCCCCACGCCTCCTTGGCGTAGTACGTCTCGTCGAAGAGGATCTTGGCCGGATACCCGACGTTCCACACCCGCAGCGCGAACGCCATGAGGGTTATCGCGATCGTCACCACCCACCCGACCGTGCGGTCACGGAGGCGGCCGTCGTCGAGCGCGTGGAGGGTCGTCAGCACAAGGGGCAGTCTAGACGGCAGTGTCGCTCACGCCTCGCGGTGCGGCTCGCCGGCGCGCACTAGGCTGACCGCATGCACTGCGGAGCCCTGATCCTCGCTGGCACCCCCATCGGGTCGTCCACGGACGCGAGCACCACGCTCCGAGAGACCCTCAGCTCCGCCGACGTCATCGCTGCCGAGGACACGAGGAAGTTCCTGACGCTCACCCGCCGGCTCGGCGTGGAGACGACGGCGAAGGTCGTCAGCTATTTCGAGGGCAACGAGGCCTCCCGCACTCCCGAGCTGGTGCGGGCGATCGACGAGGGCCAGCGCGTCGTGCTCGTGACCGACGCCGGCATGCCGTCGGTCAGCGACCCCGGCTACCGCCTCGTCGTCGCCTGCGTCGAGGCGGGGCTCCGCGTGACCGCCGTGCCGGGCCCGTCGGCGGTCCTCACCGCGCTGGCCGTCTCGGGGCTCCCGGTCGACCGGTTCTGTTTCGAGGGGTTCCTGCCCCGGAAGTCGGGAGAGCGCCGACGCCGCCTGGCCGCCCTCGCCAGGGAGGAGCGGACCATGGTGTTCTTCGAGGCCCCGCACCGGCTGGCCGACTTCCTCACCGACGCCGCCGCGGAGCTCGGAGCCGACCGCCGCGGGGCCGTCTGCCGCGAACTGACCAAGCCGTACGAGGAGGTGGTCCGCGACGGGCTGGCCGACCTCGCCGCGTGGGCCGCTGATGGTGTGCGCGGGGAGGTGACGGTGGTCGTCGAGGGTGCGCCGCCGTCGTCGACGAGCCCGGACGAGGCGCTGGCGCTGGTGCGCGACGCCATCGCGGGGGGCGCGAAGCTCTCCGCGGCGGTGGCGGACGTGGCCGCGGTGACGGGCGCCAACCGCAAGCAGCTGTACGCTGCGGCACTGGCGGACAAGGAGAAGAAGTGAATCTGCCCGACGGCCTGCCCCGGCTGCCCGATCCGTTGCCCCGACCGGTCATCGACAACCACACCCACCTCACGTCGACCCTCGAGTACTCGGGTCTCGACGTCGGCGCCTCCATCGAACTCGCTGCCTCGGTCGGGGTGACGAGGATCATCGAGGTGGGCTGCGACGTCGCCTCGGCACGCGCGGCCGTCGAGATCGCCAGCGCGCATCCGTCGGTGGCGGTGGCCGTCGCGCTCCACCCCAACGACGCGGCGCGCGCCTACCTCAAGGGTGGGGAGGGCCGCCTGAACTCGGAGCTTGCGGCCATCGAGGAGCTCGTGTCGCATCCCCGCGTCGTCTCGGTGGGGGAGACCGGACTCGACTACTACCGGACCCGCGAACCCGAGGCGAGGGCGGCGCAGGAGAAGGCGTTTCGGCGGCACATCGGGTGGGCGAAGGACCACGGCAAGACGCTCATGATCCACGACCGGGATGCCCACGACGACATCCTCCGCGTGCTCGACTCCGAGGGCGCGCCCGACGGTTTCGTCATGCACTGCTTCTCGGGGGACGCCGACTTCGCGGCGCAGTGCCTGCAGCGTGGCGCCTACCTGTCCTTCCCCGGTGTGGTGACGTTCGGCTCGGCCGACAACCTGCGCGAAGCTGCGCTGGCCACCCCCATGGACCGAATCATGGTGGAGACCGATGCGCCGTATCTGACGCCCAAGCCGGAGCGGGGGCGCCCCAACGCGCCCTACCTCCTGCCGCACACGGTCCGGTTCCTCGCGGACCTCCTCGACGTCGATCTCGCGGAGTTCTGCGACCAGCTCGTGACCAACACGCTGGCCGCCTACGGGGAGTGGGGCTCCGATGCCTGAGCTGGGGCTGCTCGATCCGAACTCGGTTCGGCGCATCGCCGCCGAACTGGACCTCAAGCCGACGAAGCAGCGGGGCCAGAACTTCGTCGTCGACCCCAACACTGTGCGGCGCATCGTCGCCCTGTCGGGGGTCGGGGCGTCGGACGTGGTGCTGGAGATCGGGCCCGGGCTGGGCTCGCTGACACTGGGACTGCTGGAGACCGGGGCCGAGGTGGTCGCCGTCGAGATCGAGGAGCGGCTGGCCGAGCGGCTTGAGCGGACGGTGCAGGATCGGATGGGCGAGGAGGCTGCTGGTCGGCTCCGCGTCGTCGCCGCCGACGCGCTGCGCGTCGAGGAGTTGCCGGGCGGCGCCCCGACGGCGCTGGTGGCGAACCTGCCGTACAACGTGTCAGTGCCAGTGCTGCTGCGCATGCTGGAGCTCTACCCCGGATGGCAGACAGGCCTGGTCATGGTGCAGTTGGAGGTGGCCGACCGTCTCGTCGCCCCTCCCGGCAGCAAGGTCTACGGTGTGCCGAGCGCGAAGACCGCCTGGTACGCCCAGACAGCGCGGGTGGGGACGGTGCCGCCCAAGGTGTTCTGGCCGGTGCCCAACGTCGACTCCGGGCTGGTCCGCATTGACCGGCGCGACCCTCCGGCCACGAGCGCGTCCCGGGAGGCCACGTTCGCGGTGATCGACGCGGCGTTCTCGCAGCGGCGCAAGATGCTGCGTGCGGCGCTGGGCGGACTGTTCGGCTCGGCCGCGGCGGCCGCAGAGGCCATCACCGCAGCCGGTGTGGATCCGACGCTGAGGGGCGAGATGCTGGACGTGGCGGGGTTCGCGTCGATCGCCGAACAGCTCACCTGAGGATCGGCGTCGCGCCGCACCCCGCCGTCGTGCGGTAGGTTCGGGGCGTGACGAACTCCGTCCGGGTCCGGGTGCCCGCGAAGGTGAACCTCGCCCTGCGGGTCGGTGGGACCGACGAGCAGGGTTTCCACGAGTTGGGCACCGTTTTCCAAGCCGTCTCTCTGGGCGACGAGGTGCGCGCAACCACCGCCCTGCCCGGGCAGTTCCGCCTCAGTTTTCTGGGGGAGGGGGCCGCGTTCCTCCCCACCGACGACGGCAACCTGGCGATCCGGGCGGCCAAGCTTCTGGCGCGGCACTTCGAACGCACTGACGTCGGTGTCAGCATGGTCATCCGCAAGCGGATCCCCGTGGCAGGCGGCATGGCGGGCGGTTCCGCCGACGCCGCGGCAGTGCTCGTCGCCTGCAACGCGCTGTGGGATCTCGGCGCCACCCGCTCCCAGCTGCACGACCTGGCAGCGGCGCTCGGGTCCGACGTACCATTCCTCCTCATGGGCGGCACCGCGATCGGCACGGGACGCGGCGTCGACCTCACCCCCGTGCTCACCGACGGGACCTACCACTGGACCTTCGCCCTGTCCCACGCGGGGCTCTCGACTCCAGCGGTGTTCAAGGAGTTCGACCGCATCAGCGCCCCCCGGCCCACCGAGATCCCGGCAGAGCTGCTGGAGGGCCTGCGCGTCGGGGACGCCCACAAAGTGGGGGCCGCGCTCATCAACGACCTCGAGGAGGCCGCCATCTCGCTGCAGCCGACCCTTGCCCACACCCTCAAGATCGGACTGGAGGCCGGTGCGCTGGGCGCGATCGTGAGTGGCTCGGGGCCGACGTGCGCCTTCCTGGCCGGGTCCGACGGCCATGCGGCTGAGCTGGCCGAGGCGCTCGGTGTCTTCAGCGGTGTTCGGGCGGTGCGGCGCGCCCATGGGCCTGTCGCCGGGGCGCAGGTGTTGTGATGGCCGACGAGGTTGACCACGTCGTCAGTGCGTGGGGACGCGAACGGGCTGACCTGGCGCTGGGGCCCATGCACGTGTGGTCGCGCATCAGCCGACTCTCCGCCGTCCTGGACGGCCACCGCAAGCGGGCGTTCAGCGAACACGGGATCGAGGGATGGGAGTTCGACGTGCTCGCGGCCCTTCGCCGCGCCGGTGCTCCCTACCAGCTCTCGCCCGGCCAGCTCCTTCGCGAGACGCACGTCACCTCCGGCACGATGACCAATCGCGTGGACCGCCTCGTGGCACGGGGTGCCGTCACGCGCGACCCCGACCCGGCCGATGGCAGGGGAGTGTTGGTCTCGCTGACCGACGCCGGGCTCGCGCTCGTCGACGCGGCCCTCGCCACGCTGGTGGAGGTGGAGGAGTCTCTGCTAGACGGCTGGCCGGACGAGGAGCGGGAGCAGTTGGCTGACTTCCTCCGCCGCCTACTGACCGCCACAACCGCCGGCCCCTGAGCTTGTCGATCTGGTCCCTGAGCTTGTCGATCTGGTCCCTGAGCTTGTCGAAGGGTTACGACCGTGGCGTGGTCGCCGCCCTCACTCAGTGGCGGTCGCCTGCTTCACGTCTCCCTGAGTAGGGGCCGTGAGGGACGAACGGCTGCCTGCTTCACGTCTCCCTGAGTAGGGGCCGTGAGGGACGAACGGCCGGGTATCGAAGGGCTCGTGAGATGACCGCTATCCCTGGTCAGCGGGCCTAGGGACATGCCCTTCGATACGGTCGCTCGTGCCTCGCTCCCTACTCAGGGCGACGGTGGAGGACGTCGCTCGTGCCTCGCTCCCTACTCAGGGCGACGGTGGAGGCCGTCGCTCGTGCCTCGCTCCCCATGAGGGAAGGGGGGCACGTCCCGAAAGGTGCCATTCAGAGACATGTACGACCACTATGGTCGCGCGTGTCGCCAAACTGACCCTTTCAGAGTGGGTAGTGAGAAGACCACTTCCAGGTGAGGGCGACGGTCGCTGCCTACCCAGGCGACGGGGCGAGGGCAGTTACCCTTCGACAAGCTCAGGGACCAGGTCGGGCCCCGTTGCCGTAGCAACGGGGCCCGAGGTTGATGAGATCAGCAGCTGTCGTAGCTGACGTCGTCGGCGAAGTTCCAGGCACGGATCTCGACGATGACGTCGGAGTTCACCAAGGCGCGGTCGGGAGCGTAGCTACCACCCGCCCCTGCGGCGCGGAAGAGGAGCTCGCGGCCGCCGTCGCGAACGGAGCCGAAGTACTGCGTCTCGCCGTAGTTGGTCTTGGGGACCACCGTGAACGAGCTGCCGTACAGCGCCTTGATCTGACCGACGGTCATGCCGACCTCTGCGCCGGCGACAGTCTTCGCTCCGGGCTTGGTGAGGCTCACGTACCAGACGCTCGAGTTGCGGTCCCCGTCGCTGGGGTCGATTCCTCGTGTCTTGAGGAAGTTCGACACCCGCCAGCGGGGTTCGCACACGTCGGAGGTGACGTAGTCGGCGTAGCCCAGCAGCCCGAGGTCGCTGAACTTGGTGCCGATCTTCACGGGGCCGAGCCCGTTGAAGTCGAGCCGGGACTGGTCGATCACGTGCGCCGGGATGGTGGTTACCGGTGCGATCGATCCCTGGGCGAAGCGGACGAGGTTGTTGAACACGAACTCGTTCTTGGTGACGTACTTCCCGCCCTCGTAGGCGACGAAGGTCGTCTTGATGTACGACCGGCACGCGCCCGAGCCCGTTGCCGGGGTGTCGCACTCGGTGCGCCATTGGCGACCCTGGGAGGTGAAGGTGCCGGTCTTCGCCAACGGATTGTCCGCCCACTGGCTGCGATGTGACGGCAGGTAGGTGAGGTTGTTGAACGCCCAGCGGTACGCGGTGGTGTAGCTGCCTCCCTGGCGGACGACGGTCTTGGCGTAGATCTCCGTGCGGCAGCGCACGACGTTGGACGAGTACATCTCGCAATCGGTCTTCCAGAGACGACCGTTGACGAGGTGACCCCCGGGAGTGGTGTAGACGTCGGCGTCGGCAGCTCTGGCTGACTGCGTCGTGAGGCCAGTGAAGGCGATGGCTGCTGCCGCTGCGAGGGCGGCGAGACGGGGCGCGAGCTTCATGGTGGTTTCCCTTTCGCTCGGTGACCGGCCACCGTGGCCGATCCCTACCCTCCATACGCCCGGGTTGCGGGAAACGGTTGCGTCGACTTTCGCGCGACTGTTACGCGGAGTCTTCAGTCCGCCTTTTGTCGATGGTCTCGATGACCAACTGCGGGTCGGGTTGCAGGTGGGCCATGCCGTTCCAGGCGAGGTTGATCACGTGCCGCGCCACCACTTCCTTGGGAGGGTCGCGATGGTCCAGCCACTGCTGCCCTGTCTGCGCCACGAGACCGACGAGCGCCTGGGCGTAAAGCCGTGCCAGGGCCGGATCGTGGCCCGTCCGCTGGAACTGCAACCCGAGGAGGTCTTCGACCTGGACGGTGATGTCGTTGAGGATGGACGCGAACGTGCCGGTCGGATGGCCGAGCGACGAGTCGCGCGACAGGATCCTGAAGCCGTCGGGGCACCGGTCGATGTAGTCGAGAAGGGCCATCGCCCCGCGCTCCAGCAACTCCCGGGAACCGGCTTCCGGCGTGGTGAGAGCGGCGCGGATGGCATTGTGCAGCGTCTGGGTCTCGCGGTCGACGACGACAGCGTAGGCCCCTTCCTTGCCGCCGAAGTGCTCGTACACGACAGGCTTGGACACCCCCGCCCGGGCTGCGATCTCCTCGACCGACGTGCCCTCGAAGCCGCGCTCGGCGAACAGCTCCCGGGCGATCCCGATCAACTGCTCTCGGCGCTCCGCAGCAGTCATCCGGGTGCGCGATCGGCGGGCGCGGGCAGGCTGACGTGTGGACACGTCCGTCATTGTGTCACGTTTGTCTTCGAGCACATGGAGGCGCTGCTCCCTCGTTGGTGGGGAGCCGACGTCACGCTTCGGCGAGCCAGCAGCCCTCGACGTGGTCGTCGACGAGCCCCGACGCCTGCATCAGCGCGTACAGCGTCGTCGGACCCACGAAGCGGAATCCTTTCTTCTTCAGCTCCCGGCTGAGCGCCTCGGTCTCCGCAGTGCTGCCGGGCACCTCGTCTGCGTTTGCCGGAGGGCGCTCTCGCGGTGGTGGCGCGTGCTGCGCGATCAGGTCTCCAAGCCGCTCGCCGTCGGAGTGCATGGCCAGCAGCGCCCGGGCGTTGCCGACGGCGGCCAGGATCTTGGCGCGGTTGCGGATGATGCGCGGGTCTCCCATGAGGCGCTCGACGTCGTCGTCCTCGAACCGAGCGACGACGGCCGGTTCGAAACCCTCGAACACCTCACGGAAAGCCTCCCGCTTCCGCAAGACAGTGAGCCAGCTCAGCCCCGCCTGGAAGCCCTCCAGACACAGCCGTTCGAAGAGCTCTCGTTCGTCCGGCGAGTCCCCAAAGGGGCGGCCCCACTCCTCGTCGTGGTAGGCCTCGTACAGTTCGTCGCCCGTCCCGAAGCATCGCGTCCTGGTCATCTTGCCTGCCCTTCGTCGGTGCCAGTGTGCCTGCACTGTCGGTCGCGGCGCCCGGGGTTTCCCAGATGAATGGCACTTCGTGGATAACTCCGAGGCGTGACCTCCGATTCCCGGGGACTGATGCCACTTTCAGCCCGTACTGGGCCGTGACTGGCGGAAGTCTCGGCGCCGCCGCATGGTGAGGCTGAGTGGCCGGTGCTGAGTGGCCGGGCTAGACTCGGGTCTGGCCTTTCGAGGCCGTTCCCCGGTTGGTCTTTCGGTAGGGCCCGCCTGACTTTGAATCAGGATTAGCGAAGTAGGTTCGACTCCTACCCGGGGAGCTGATCAGGGATCGATCGCCCAGATCATCGCGCGTCGAGTTCGGCGATGAGTCGGGCGCTGGCGGTCATCCGGTACGAGGCCTCGATCAGCTCGCTCACTTCTGTCCAGTCAGTCTTGTCGTCCAGGTCGACCCCGATCCAGCCGCTGGGCCCCAGATAGGCCGGCCGGTAGCACCGATCCTCCTCCGTGAGGGACCGGACCTCCTCCTCGTCGGGATGCACCACGAGTGACTGGTCGTGCTGCTCGTAGGCCCCGTCGATCTTGATGGAACCGCCGTAGTAGGCGAAGACCTTCGTGGTGAAGAAGGCCGGGCGGCCGTGGCTGACCTTCTCGGCGGCGCCGGGAAGGGCCAAGGCGGTCTCACGGACCCGATCCAGGATCGGATCCTCGTCGTCGAACATCAACGGGTGTCCCATGGTTCGAGGTTAGGGGCACGCCCGCCCATTCGGGGTCTTCCCTAGTCCCGTAGGCCTGGCCGCCGTAGGCTCACTGCATGGCGAAAACCACCCCAGTCACCGGATCCTCCGCCCACCTGGACCTGGCCGGCGCCCTGCCGGTTGTGCCCGAGTCGACGACATCACGCGTGCTGGTCAACAACGACCTCATGCGAGTGGTCCAGTTCACGTTCGACGCGGGGGAGATGCTGACCGAGCACTCGTCGCCCCGCGCAGTGGTGGTCCAGCTCGTGACCGGGCGGATGCGGTTCACGGTCGACGGCGCCGAGCACACGATGGGGGAGGGCGACATCATCTATCTCGCGCCTGGGGCGTCCCATGCGTTGGTTGCCGAGACCCCGTGTCGTATGACGCTCGTGATGGTGGATACAGCGGTCTGAGCATGCGGGTGCCGCTGGTGGTGACTTCGTAGGCGAACCCGAGGGGGCTGGTCCAGTTGAGCTTTCCGGGGCTGGGTTGTCGGACCCTCCAGGCCTGCGCGGTCTTCGCGCGGTGGGTGCGTCGGGTGAGTGGCGCGAGGTTGCCGATCCTGGTTTGATGACGCTGTCCGGGGGTGAAGGGTTGGGTGTGGTCCAGGTCCAAACCCGCAGCTCGCTTGTGGGAATAGGGGAACACTTCGTGGTCGAGCGTCAGCATCAACGCCTTCCGCAACCTCACCGATGGCACGTAGCGGTCCTCGGCGGGGACCTCGGCCAGGTCGATGACCGGCTGAACGGTGACGGCGACGTCGGGCAGCAGTTGGGCGAGCAGGGCGGTGGTGATGTGGCCCGCCTTGTCGATCCGCGCTGACCCGGTGAGCCGCCCAACGGCGTCGGTGTGGACGTGGACGGCCAACTCCAGTCGAGGCCGGAGGTTCGCCAGTGGGGTGGTGATCGTCCCACACAGCGCTCCGAGGCAATGCGGGTCATGCCGCTGGGCGCCAGGAGCGCTGGGTGCCTGATCCGGGTCGGGGTCGGTGAGCCCTGGCTGGGCGGCCTGCTGGAGCAGTGCCAGCGCATAGGCGGGGTTGGCCAGTACGCCGAGGGCTTTGGCCCGCAACGCGGACTTCGACTGGCCGGGTTGGTGGGCAGCCAGGATGTCCGCCACCCGGTCCACCGCAGCATCCAGGTAGCGGGCGTCCAGCACGTCCAGACAGCCGGTGAGGTTCATGGCACCCTCGTGGAGGCCCCATACGTACACACCCCGCTCGGCCCGGCGGCGTCGTTCCTTGTCGGCCGCACGGGCCGGGTCCGCCTCCACGATCAGCCTCTTCAACAGGTTGAGCGCTGCGGTCCATCCCAGGGCCTCCTGTTTGCCGACCCATTCGTCGGTCACCAGCTCGGCGACGTCAACCGGGAGGTCGGAGCACAGGTCAGCGGCCTTGCACGCTCTGGCGGCTTCAACCTTCAACTGCTGCATGGCCGCAAACAACCGCGGGTGGCGGTGCCTCAGGTTCAGGGCTTCGGCGAGCTTGGAGGCCGCGACGATCGGCGGACACCGTAGCAACCCGGCCAACTCCAACCCGATGAACTCCGACACCGCCGGACTGCCGATACCCCCGACCACCACCCTCCGCTCGGCCAGCACCTCCACGACATCGCTGTAATGGACCTGGTACTGCTCCGCCAAGTCACACATCAATGTGATGGTGTGGGCCTCGGCGAACCGGCGCAACTCGTCCACGGTGCGCAATTGCTCCGCGGTCTGGCGCGCCTCCTGATCCATGTCTTCCACACTAGGACCCACCACTGACAGTTTTTCTTACGTATGTTCGAATGCCGGGTGAGAGGTTCGAATGCGCTCCATCAGCTTTCTCACAGCGTGGTGGCCGTGCGCGTGAGGAAGCAGTGACAGGGCCGTTACCGCCTGCGTCATCCGTCGTCACACCAGCCTCCTAGGTTCGATCACGAGCAGCGTCGCTCAGGTATTCCGTGATCGAGAGAGAACTGAAGGAGCGACCATGACCACCACGCGCATCCACCCGCCGACCCAGCGGGCCACCGCCGTCGAGCTGACCCACCGTCCCGGCCGGTGGATCGACGGCTGGGACCCGGAGAACCCGGTCCAGTGGGGGTCCGTCGGGCGCCCCATCGCCCGGCGCAACCTCGTGCTGTCGATCTTCGCCGAGTTCCTCGGCTTCGCCGTCTGGGCGTTGTGGAGCATCGTGGTGCCGCAGCTCAACGGCGTCGGGTTCGACCTCAGCGTCAACCAGATGTTCTGGCTGGTCTCGACGCCGGCCCTGGTGGGCGCCACGCTCCGACTGCCGTACACGTTCGCGGTGCCGCGCTTCGGGGGCCGCAACTGGACGGTGGTCTCCGCGCTGCTCCTCCTGCTGCCCGCTGGAACCCTGGCCTGGGCCGTCAACCACCCCGAGCTTCCCTTCGGCGTCCTGATGGGCATCGCCGCGTTGGCAGGTGTGGGCGGAGGCAACTTCGCCTCATCGATGGCCAACATCTCCTTCTTCTTCCCCGCGAAGGAGAAGGGGGCCGCCCTCGGACTCAACGCGGCAGGCGGCAACGTCGGCACCGCAGCGGTCCAGCTGGCCGTGCCGATCGTGATCACGCTGGGTGCCGGACTCAGCCTTGACCGTGCGGGCCTGATGTTCATTCCCCTGGCGCTGCTCGCGGCCGTGCTGGCCTGGCGGGGCATGGACAACCTGTCCAACGCGAAGTCTGATCCCCGCGCCTATGCCGTGGCACTGCGGCACCCTCACACGTGGATCCTGTCGTTCATCTACATCGGCACCTTCGGTTCGTTCATCGGCTACTCGGCCACGTTCCCGACGTTGCTGAACAACCTCTTCCCGACGGTGACGCTCTCGCTGGCCTTCCTGGGGGCACTCGTCGGCTCCGTGTCGCGGCCGTTGGGCGGGCACCTATCCGATCGCCTCGGCGGAGCGCTGGTGACCTGCGTCTCGTTCGTCGCGATGGCGGTGGGCGCCGTGGGCGCCATCATCGGCCTGCAGGAACAGTCCTTCCCGATCTTCTTCCTCTCGTTCCTGTGGCTGTTCGTGTTCACCGGCATCGGGAACGGATCGGTCTACCGGATGATCCCGGCGGTGTTCTCCGGCACGTCAGCGAGCGACCCGATGTCCCTGGTCGCCGCGGGTCGCGCGGCAGCGGGGTGCATCGGCATAGCGGGGGCGGTGGGGGCCTTCGGCGGGTTCCTCATTCCGCAGGGCTTCGCTCTCTCGAGGACGTTGACCGGGAACCTGCAGTCGGCACTGTGGGTGATGGTGGCCGTCTACCTCGTGATGCTCGGGGTCACCTGGTTCACCTACCTGCGCCGCGGTTCGCGCCTTGCCGAGCTGAGGGTATAGCCGTGACCGCCACCCACTGCCCCTACTGCGCCCTCCAGTGCGCCATGGAAGTGGCTCCGACGGGGACCCGCGGCGCGACTCCGACGATCACCCCGCTCGAGTTCCCCACCAACCGGGGCCGGCTCTGCCAGAAGGGCTGGACAGCGGCGGAGGTGCTGACGACGCCGGACCGGCTGACCAGTCCTCTGATCCGCCGCGACGACGAACTGGTCCCCACCGATTGGGACACGGCGCTCAGCTTCGTCGCCGACACCCTGCTCCGGCTGCGTGCCGATCATGGCCCGGAGTCGGTGGCCGTGTTCGGTGGAGGCGGGCTGACCAACGAGAAGGCGTACCAGCTGGGCCGCTTCGCGCGGGTGGCGCTGGCCACGCCGAACATCGACTACAACGGTCGGTTCTGCATGTCGTCGGCGGCCGCGGGTGGGCGACGCGCTTTCGGTCTGGATCGGGGACTGCCATTCCCGCTGACCGACCTCGACGGCGCGGACGCCATCGTCCTGGTCGGCTCCAACCCGGCCGAGACGATGCCGCCGTTCGTGACGCACCTGGCAGGGACACAGGAGGGCGGCGGGCTGATCGTCGTCGATCCCCGCCGGACTCCGACGGCGGCCCTCACCAGCGACGGTCGGGGACTGCACCTGAGCCCGCTGCCCGGAACGGACCTGGTGTTGCTCCTCGGGCTCACCCAGATCCTGTGGACCGAAGGTCTGGTCGACCGGGACTATCTCGCCGAGCGGGCGTCGGGCGTCGACGAGCTGCGGGCCAGCATGGCCGCCTGGTGGCCGGAACGGGTCGAGCGCGTCACCGGAGTCCCGGTGGCGGACATCCGGAGGGCGGCCCGCCTGCTTGCGGCCGCCAGCCCTGCCCGGGGCGGTCGCGGGGCATACGTGCTGACCGGGCGCGGGGCGGAGCAGCACGCCCACGGCACAGACACCGTCACCGCGGCGGTCAACCTGGCCCTGTGCCTCGGCCTCCCCGGACGTGTCGGGTCGGGTTACGGCTGCCTCACCGGGCAGGGCAACGGCCAGGGCGGGCGTGAGCACGGGCTCAAGGCCGATCAGCTGCCCGGCTACCGGTCGATCTCGGACCCTGCCGCGCGGGCCCACGTGGCCGAGGTCTGGGGGATCGACCCGGACAGCCTCCCGGGCCCCGGCCTTCCGGCGGTGGCGCTGTTCGAGTCCCTGGCCACGCCGGGCGGCCCGCGCGCCATGCTGGTCCACGGCGCCAACCCCGTCGTCAGCCTCCCCGACGTCCTGAGACTGACGGAACGGCTCGGTGCGCTCGACCTGCTCGTGGTCAGCGACTTCGTGCTGTCGGAGACGGCTGCCATGGCCGACGTCGTCCTCCCCGTGACGCAATGGGCGGAGGAGACCGGCACCATGACCAACCTCGAGGGTCGCCTGCTGCTCCGGGCGCAGGCCACTGAACCACCGGTCGGTGTCCGCACCGAACTGGAGGTGTGGAGCGACCTGGCGGAGCGACTCGGCAGCCCCATCCCGTTCAGCCCAGACCCTGCCGTGGTGTTCGACGAGCTGGCCCGCGCCAGCGCGGGGGGCGTCGCCGACTACTCGGGCTTCAGCCACGCCCGGCTGCGCGACGGCGAGGCGTTGTACTGGCCGTGCCCGGCGCCCGACCATCCCGGGACGCCACGCGTGTTCCTGGACAGGTTCGCCACCCCCGACGGGCGGGCGGTTCTCCACCCCGTGGACCAGGCACCCCCCGATGACGCCCTGACCCCGGAGCTGCCCCTCTACCTGGTGACCGGGCGCGTGTTGCAGCACTACCAGTCCGGTGCCCAGACGCGTCGCGTCCCCGCGCTCGCCGACGTCGAACCCGAGGCCTACGTGGAGCTGCACCCGCTGCTGGCCGGACGACTCGGCATTGGCGCCGGTGACCGCGTGGCGGTGCACTCCCGTCGAGGCAGCTGCGAGGCCGTGGCCCGTCTCACCGAGGGCATCCGCCTCGACACCGTCTTCATGCCCTTCCACTACCCGGACGCCGGTGCCGTGAACCGGGTCACCAACGCCGCCACCGACCCGATCTCGGGGATGCCCGAACTCAAGGTGGCCGCCGTGCGGCTCGAAGCGATCAGGGGCGCGGCATGAGTCACAGGATCGTCGTCGTCGGCCATGGCATGGTGGGCCACCGGTTCCTCGCCGACCTGGCCGCCCACCGGCTCGAGGGGACCCGGACCACGGTGCTCGGCGATGAGCCGCACCCCGCCTACAACCGGATCCTGCTGCCCGACGTCCTCCTCGGCCGGTCGGACCTGGCGGGCCTCACCCTCCCCGAGACCCCAGGCGTGCGGCTGCTGCGGGGACGCCGGGCAGCCACCATCGACCGCCTCCGGGGAGTCGTCGTCGATTCCACCGGCGAGGAGCACCCCTTCGACACCCTCGTCCTTGCGCTCGGCGCAGACCCCGTGTTCCCCACCGTCGACGGCGTGGTCGGGGCGGACGGGAATCCCCTGCCCGGGGTGGCCGCCCTCCGCACCTGGGACGACGCGCACCGCGTCCGGTCCGCCGCCGAGGAAGGCGCCCGCGTCGTGGTCATGGGAGGTGGTGTGCTCGGCGTCGAGGCCGCCGTTGCCCTGGCCGCCGCCGGGAGCGAGGTCACCGTCGTCCACCGCGGCTCCACCCCGCTGGACCGGCAGTTCGACGCCGACAGCGGAGCCGTCGTCCGTGCCGGTCTGGCCGACCTGGGCATCACCACCCTCGTGGACGTCCGCGTCTCCGGGGTGGAACGCCGACGCGACGGCACGCTGGCCTCCGTCCGGCTGACCGACGAGCGGCACATCCCGGCCGACCTGCTGCTCGTGGCGATCGGCGTGCGGCCCCGGACCCGTCTCGCCGAGGAGGCGGACCTCGGGGTGCGCAACGGCATCCTGGTCAACGACTCGTGCCGCACCGACGACCCGGCCATCTACGCCATCGGCGACTGCGCCCGCACGCCGCGCGGCTGTTCGGGTCTGGTCGGCCCCGGCTGGGAGCAGGCTCGAGTGCTGGCGCACCACCTCGCCGAACGGATCAGCGGCCGCTCGCGCCCGCGGCCCGTGCTCGGCGCGGACGGCGGAGTCTTCCGGGTCAAGGCGGAAGGACTCGAGGCCGTCACCATGGGCGAGTTCCCCGACGACGAGTTCACCCCGGGCGCCGCGAGAGTGCTCAGCCTGACCGACCCGGCCGGGCGTCGACGCGTCCGATTGGCCGTGGCTGACGGTCTCCTGGTGGGTGCGACCTGCGTCGGCGACCCCCAGGTGGCGGCTGATCTCACCGTCGCATTCGACTCCCGGACACCGGTGCCGGACGACCCTGCCGCCCTCCTCGCGAGGCCGTTGGCCGGGGCGTCCGCACCCGCCTCCGTGGTCGACCTGCCGGAGACGGCCGTCGTGTGCCGCTGCAACGCGGTGACGAAGTCGGCGATCACGGCCGCCGTGGCTGCCGGCGCGGACACCGCTGAGGCCGTGGCGAACGCCACCCGGGCGTCGACCGGCTGCGGGAGCTGCACCTCCGATGTGTGCCGTCTCGTGAGCGCCCTCGGCGAGGCCGGCGGCTCGCGCTCACTGGACCGGGTCACCGTCGCGTGAGTCCCTTGTTGCACGGCCGAAACGTTGCTGACCCAGCCCCGGAAACTGGAACGCCTAGCGTTCTGGTCACCGAGGAACCCATCGAAAAAGGATCCCAGGAGGCAGAGATGAGCAAGCTGTGTGTGGTGGTCGGGGGCGGCATGGTCGCCCACCGATTCGTCGAGGCACTGCGTTCGCGCGACGAGGCCGGCGAGTGGCGCGTGACCGTGCTGGCCGAGGAGCCTCGCCCGCCCTACGACCGGGTGGCCCTGACCAGCTACTTCGAGAACCGCGACCCCGAGCTGCTCAACCTCGGCGAGGCGCACCTCTGGCAGGACCCGAACGTCAAGCTGCGGCGCGGCGCCAAGGTGGTCTCCGTGGACCCGGCGGCGCACACCGTCATCACCGAGAACGGCATGTCGCACGCCTACGACTCCCTGGTGCTGGCCACCGGCTCCTACGCGTTCATGCCGCCGGTGCCCGGCCGTGAGCTGCCCGGCTGCTTCGTCTACCGCACCATCGACGACGTGGCGGCCCTGCGCGGCTACGTCGAGACCCTGCAGGAGCGCAACCCGAAGCGCCGCATCCGTGGCGCCGTCATCGGCGGCGGACTGCTGGGCCTCGAGGCCGCCGGCGCGCTGAAGAAGCTCGGCGCCGACGCCACCGTGGTGGAGTTCGCGCCCAGGCTGATGCCGCTCCAGGTGGACGACGGCGGCGGCGAGTCGCTCAAGCGCCTCATCGAGGCCATGGGCGTCGACGTCCGCGTCGGCACCGCCACCTCGGCCATCAAGGGCCGGATCGCAGTCGAGAAGATGGTCTTCAACGACGGCTCCTCCATCGACGTAGACGTGGTGATCTTCGCCACCGGCGTCCGCCCCCGCGACGAGCTCGCCCGCGACGCCGGCCTCGAGGTGGGGGAGCGCGGCGGCATCGTCGTCGACGACACCTGCCGTACCGCCGACCCCGACATCTACGCCATCGGCGAGGTGGCCTGCATCCAGGGCCGCGTCTGGGGCCTCGTCGGCCCCGGCTACACCATGGCCGAGGTGGCGGTGGACCAGATGCTCGGTCGCTCCGGCACCTTCACCGGCGGCGACCTCTCCACCAAGCTGAAGCTTCTCGGCGTCGACGTGGCCAGCTTCGGCGACGCCTTCGGAACCACTGAGGGCGCCCTGTCAGTGGTCTACACCGACCCGATCGCCGGCGTCTACAAGAAGCTCGTCCTCTCCGACGACGCCCGTACCCTGCTCGGCGGCATCCTGGTGGGCGACGCCTCGGCCTACGCCGGCCTCCGGCCGCTGCTGGGGCGGCCGCTCGGCGTGGACCCCGCCGCGTACCTGGTGCCCGCCGGCGCGGAGGGCGCCCCCGTCCAGGGCGAGCTGCCCGACGACGCCCCCGTGTGTTCCTGCAACAACGTGACGGCGGGCGCGATCCGCTGCTCGGTCACGGAGGGCGGCTGCACCGACCTCGCGGGCGTCAAGGCGTGCACCAAGGCCGGCACCAGCTGCGGCTCCTGCCTGCCGCTGGTCCGCAAGCTGATGGTGGCCGAGCTCGAGAAGTCCGGGACGGTCGTCAGCAACGCCCTGTGCGAGCACTTCGAGCTCTCCCGGGCCCAGCTGTTCGACGTCGTCCGCGTCACCGGCCTCACCACCTTCTCCGAGATCATCGGCCGGCACGGCCGCGGCCGCGGCTGCGACATCTGTAAGCCCGTCGTCGCCTCGATCCTGGCCAGCCTCGGCAACGGGCACATCCTGGCCGGTGAGCAGGCGGCGATCCAGGACACCAACGACCACGTGCTGGCCAACATCCAGAAGGACGGCACCTACTCCGTGGTGCCCCGCGTGCCAGGCGGCGAGATCACCCCGGACGGGCTCATCGTGATCGGTCAGATCGCCCGCGACTTCGGGCTGTACACCAAGATCACCGGCGGTCAGCGCATCGACATGTTCGGCGCACGGATCGACCAGCTGCCCGACATCTGGCGGCGGCTCGTCGACGCCGGGTTCGAGTCCGGCCACGCCTACGGCAAGTCGCTGCGCACCGTGAAGTCCTGCGTCGGGTCCACCTGGTGCCGCTACGGCGTGCAGGACTCAGTCGGCCTCGCGATCGACCTGGAGCTGCGCTACCGGGGGCTCCGCTCGCCGCACAAGCTCAAGCTCGGCGTCTCCGGCTGCGCGCGTGAGTGCGCCGAGGCCCGCGGCAAGGACGTCGGCATCATCGCCACGGACAAGGGCTGGAACGTCTACGTGGGCGGCAACGGCGGCTTCACGCCCCGCCACGCCGTCCTCCTGGCCGAGGACCTCACCACCGAGGACCTCGTGCGCACCATCGACCGATTCCTCATGTACTACGTGCGCACCGCGGACCGGCTGCAGCGCACCGCGGTGTGGCTGGAGAGCATCGAGGGCGGCCTGGACCACGTCCGCCAGGTGATCATGGAGGACTCGCTCGGCATCGCCGCGGACCTCGATGCCGCCATGGCCGGCCACGTCGACGGCTACCGCGACGAGTGGCGCGACGTTCTGGAGGACCCGGTCAAGCTGGCCCGGTTCGCGGGCTTCGTCAACGCGGCCGACGCCGTCGACGACAACCTCCAGTACGTGGGGGAGCGCGGACAGGTCCGCCCCGCCACCGACGCGGACCGCGAGTCCGGCGTCGAGCTGGTCGATTCCGAGCGGCGGCCGGTCCTGGTCGCCGGACCCACCATCCCCATTGGAGGAGCGCGATGAACCCCAGCACCGAACCCGTCTGCCACCTGGACTCCCTCCTCCCGGAGCGGCCCGTGGCCGCCCTCGTCGAGGGCCGCCAGGTCGCCGTCGTCCGGCTCCACGACGACCGGGTGGTCGCCGTCGGGATGTGGGACCCGTTCGCCCGCGCCAACGTGATGGCCCGTGGACTGGTCGGGTCGTCGCTGGTCGACGGCGAGGACGTGCCCGTACTGTTCTCTCCCATGTACAAGCAGGCGTTCGACCTCCGCACCGGGGTCTGCCTGTCCGACCCGGGCAAGGCGCTCGGCACCTGGGAGGTCACGGTCCTCGACGGCCGGGTGTTCGTCGGCGAGCAGCTCTCCGCCGAGGCGCCCCTCCGTCACGCCGAGGCCGGGCTCGCGAAGGCGGGCTGAATGGACAGCACCTCAACCCCGCTCGCCGGCTGCCGGGTGGTCCTCACGGCGAAGCGGCGCGCCTCGGAGTTGGCCTCGGCACTGGAGCGGCGGGGGGCGGAGGTGATCCGGGCGCCCATCCTGTCCATCGTCCCGCACGCGGACGACGAACTGTTGATCGCCCAGACCCGGGCGCTGATCGCGGACCCGCCCCACGCAGTGGTCGCGACCACCGGCGTCGGGTTCCGCGGCTGGATGGACGCAGCCGACGCGGCCGGGTGCGCCGACGAGCTCCTCGCGGTGCTGCGCCGGGCTCGCATCATCGCCCGCGGCCCCAAGGCGCAGGGCGCGGTGCACGGGGCCGGACTGACGGCGGACTGGGTGGCCGACTCAGAGACGGCGGCGGAGATCAAGGAGTTGTTCGACGACGAGGGCGCGGCGGGCCTGCACGTGGCCGTCCAGCACCACGGCTCGGGCAGCGACGGCATCGACGAACTGCTGGTGGAACTCGGTGCACGCGTCACCTCCCTCGTCGTCTACCGATGGGGGCCCTCGCCCGAGCCGGAGGCTGTGACCCGCGCCATCGGCCTCGTCGCGGCAGCTGAGGTCGACGCCGTCGCGTTCACCTCCGCCCATGGCGTCGTGGAGTTCCTGGCCGCCTGCGAACGGGAGGGCCGCCGGGACGAGGTGCTGGCGGCGATGGCCGGGCCGGTGATCCCCGCCACGGTCGGTCCCGTCACGGCGGCTCCGCTGCTGGAACTGGGCCTGAACCCACTGATCCCCGACAGGTTCCGGCTTGGCGCGCTGGTGCGTGAACTCAGCGCCGCCCTGGCCGAGCGCGGCGTCGCGGAAGTGGCCACACCGGCAGGCGCGTTGCGGCTGCGGCGTTCCGCTGCGATCCTCGACGGCCGGGCCCTACCCCTCAGCCACGTCCAGTTCGCGGTGCTGCGCGCCCTCGTCGAGGCCAAGGGGGGCGTGGTCTCCCGGGAGGACATCCTGGGGGTGCTGCCCGGCTGCTCCAACGATCCGCACGCGGCGGAGGTCGCCGTGGCGCGGCTGCGAGACGGGATGGGGGATCGGTCGCTGGTGCGCACCGTGCCGCGGCGGGGCTACCGACTGGAGGTCGGCGCGTGAAGCCTGCCCTCGTCGTGTGCGCCCACGGCACGGACGACCCTGACGGCCGGGCCACCGTGGTGGCCATCGCGGAAGCCGCCGCGGGGCGGCTGCCGGACGTGACAGTGGAGGTGGCCTACGTCGACGTGCAGGAACCCAAGCTGGACGCTGTCGTGGACCGACTCGTCGCCGCGGGCGAGCACGTCGTGGTGGTGCCGATTCTGCTGACCCTGGGTTTCCACACTGAAGTGGACGTGCAGGAGGCCATTGCCGATCATCCCGGGAGAGCCGTCTCGACGGGTCCCCTGGGACCGGACCCGCGTCTGGCGGACGCTCTGGTCGACCGGCTGCGCGAGGCACGGGTTCCCGAGGACACGGCCGTCGTGGTGGGCGTGGCGGGATCGTCGCGCCCGGAGGCGGCCGAGGTGGGTCGCGGCGTGGCCCGCTCCGTCCAGTCCCGTTGGTCCGGGCCGGTGACGGTGGGGTTCCTGGCCGTCGCTGAGCCCAGCGTCCCTGACGCCGTCGCCGCAGCCCGGAGCACCGGGCCGGTGGCACTCGCGTCCTACCTGATCGGACGTGGGTTCTTCCAGCGCAAGCTCGCGAAGGCAGGTGGGGACTTCCTGGCCGAGCCGCTCGGGGACCATCCCGGGTTGGTCGACGTGGTCGTCGATCGCTATCGCTCAGGCTGTCGACACCTCACGGTCTGAGCTGCGGGTCAGGAAGCGTGGTGGGCCTCCCAGCCGGCAAGCCCCTGGTGCATCACGCCGGGGTTGTGCATGCCGTCGAAGCCCTCGTGGGACTGGCACATGCGGACGTGGTCGGCAAAGTCGCGGGCCTCTGGCTCAGCGGCACCGGCCGGGGCAGCGGCAGCGCGAGCCGGGGAGAGGGCTGTCCTCATAGAAGAGTTGCGCTGTACGTGCGTTGTTGCGTGCGGTGTGCGTGCGCCGCGCTAACGGGGCTAACGGGAAGGCGTGGAATGGGGCGAGGGTTGAGTCCTCAGCAAAGGGCGCTGCTGGAGGCTCTGGGTGCACATGACGTTGACGCGGTGTGGGCTGGGCCGTGGCGTCGCTCGGCGAAGCGGCTCGTGCGGCGGGGACTCGCTCGGGCCATCTATCTGCGGAAGCAGGACCGCTCTGGACGGATGGTGGCGCACCTGGCTCTTACGGCTCCTGATAGCCAATTGCAGGGTGATGCCTATCCGCTGGGCTCCCCGGGTTGGGTCGATGCTCCGCCCCCCAGCCTGCTGACGTTCGGCACTCGTCTCCAGGCGTTGGTCGTGGGTCAGAGTCTCGACAGGCCGGTGTCCAAGTTCTACGTCACCAGCTGGGCGGCAGAGGAGCGGCGGGCCCATTCAGCGGTGGTCCAAGTAGCGGTCCCGAGAGAGCTGGACGGTTGACGTTGCTCGCTCACAACCGTGCTCACAAACCGCACAACATTCAGTGATTCTCGGGGACACCCGAAGTGATCAAATGATACGGGATATTGTGAGTTTGTGATGAGAAAGGCCTAGCCAGCGAGACTTTGAATCAGGATTAGCGAAGTAGGTTCGACTCCTACCCGGGGAGCTTCAACCTGGGTCGCGTCCGGACGAATGGTGGCATCGCCCCTCGCCAACGTGAGACGGACCAAGGCGCGTGGACATCGACCGAGGCGATCCGAGCGATCCGCGTTGGAGTCCCGCAGCTAAGCAGCGCCTCCGGGGATGGCGTGGGCCTTGACGTCGCGGAGGATGCTGACGATGTCGTCAACCTGGGCGTCGGGGAAGACGTAGTCGGGACCAGTGGGTGCGTGGTCGGTGTAGGGGGACTCGTAGAGCCGTGAGGGTTCCACAGCGCCGGTCTGGGTGAGCTCGTCGACGATGAGGTTGACGAATCGAATTTGGTCGACCGTGGCGTTGCCGTTGTCGAGGAACTGGCGGAAGGCTTCGACCGCGGCCGTTCTGTCGAGTCCGACGAGGCTTCTGATGAAGAGTCCGAGGCCACCGGAGTGTTCGGCTGCCCATACGATGTCGGTGGTCTTCCCGGCGCCGCTGGCGGCGAGCATCTCTTCGAGGGAGTCCAGGTCGGCAGCGGTGAGTTGCTTATTGCGTCGCAGGCGTTGAAGGGCGACGTGGTCCTGGTGCTGTCGCAGGTAGGCGGCGGCCTTGGCGCGGAAGCGTGCGAGGTCGGTGCCGGGGGTGAGGCCGGGGAGTTGGACGGCTCGCTGGTCGCCGAGGGTGTCTTCGAAGTCGGTGTAGAGCGGCGTGCGGGTGGTGCGGTCGACGAGCCGCACGAGGCCGCGCAGACGCAGCCTCGCGAGTTCGAGCATGTCGAGGCTGACATCGACCCACCACTCGTCGCTCGCGACCTCTTCCAGCAGAACCGCCTGCTGCTGAATCGAGGGGATGGCGGTCTTGCTCAGCAGTGAGGAGGCGATGTTCTGGACCGCTTCCCGGATCTGCTCGGCGGTGACGGCGTCGCCTTGGAGTTGGGCGAGCTGTCGTCGGAGGATGAGCAGGTCGAAGCGCTTTGCGGCCTCGTCCGGGTCCGTGACGGCGGAAGGGAGGCCTCCGAGGGGGAGAGCGGCCTCCGCGTCCCCTGGGGTGAGGGCTGTCCAGGAGTCGCGGTCGGTGAACCGCTCGACGGCGTGCCGGTGGGGCCGGACCAGGACGTTGTCCAGCGTCATCCCGGTCACGAATCCGTGGAGCGAGTCGACGGTCGTGGCGCGAAGTTCGGAGTCGTCCAGGGCGGTGACGAGGCCGAGGCGTGCTTCGAAGATCCGCTGGGTGAGGGACTTCTGGGTGGATCCCTCCACGGTTGGGAGGTCGTGGCCGAAGAACTCCAGGTTGCCGCAGAAGTCGAAGACGAGGAAGTCCTGCTTGTCGTTCCCGGGACCGTAGAGGTCGGGGCGGAGGCGGGTGCCGCGACCGATCATCTGCCAGAACTTGGTCTTGGAGCGGACCATCTTGAAGAAGACGAGGTTGGCGACATCTGGCACGTCGATGCCGGTGTCGAGCATGTCGACGCTGATCGCGATGTGCGGTGCCTTGTGGGGGGTGGAGAAGTCGTCGATCAGCGACTGGGCGTAGGGGGTGCCGTGGGTGATGACGCGGGCAAACCGCCCTGCGTGCTCGGGCCAGCTGAGGTCGAAGCGCTCCTGGATGAACTCGGCGTGGCGCTGGCTCTTGGCGAAGATGATCGTCTTGGCGAGCCGGTCATCGCCGGCGACCTTGTGGCCGTGGTCCATGAGGGTGGCGAGGACCTTGTCGACGGTGTCCTCGTTGAACAGGAAGCGGTTGAGTTCCTCGGCGCCGACCTCGTCTGGCGGGTCATCTTCGCCCCAGTCGAGGGTGTCCCACTGGTCCTTCTCGTCCTCGGACAGGTCGGCGTACTTGATGCCTTGGCGCAGGAACTTCGTCCCGACGTCGACCCCGCGCGGCGGGACCAGATACCCGTCGGCGACGGCTTCGTCCAGTCCGTAGGCGTCGGTGGGGACGCCATCTTCGAGGTGGAACAGGCGGTAGGTGTTGTGGTCGACCTCGTCCTTCGGGGTGGCCGTCAAGCCGATCAGCAGCGAGTCGAAGTAGTCGAAGATTGCCCCGTACTTGGCGTAGACCGACCGGTGGGCCTCGTCGATGATGACCAGGTCGAAGTAGCCCGGGCCGAACCGGCGGGCGCCGTCGTCGACCTGGTTGATCAAGTTCAGCATCGTCGGATACGTCGACACGTACACCCGACCGTCGGTGGACTTCTCCGTGACCAGGTTGACCGTGGCCACGCTGGGCAGCTGCGCCTTGAACACGCCCACGGCCTGGTTCACCAGAGCGGTACGGTCCGCCAGGAACAGGACCCGCTTCACCCACCCGGCCTTCATCAACTGGTCCACCAGCGCAATCACGGTGCGGGTTTTCCCCGACCCGGTGGCCATGACCAGCAGCGCGTCGCGCTGTTTCTGGTCGAACGCCTGACCGACCGCCTTGATCGCCCGCACCTGATACGGGCGCCCAGCGATCGACGTATCCACCGCCGCCGTCGACAGCACCCGGCGAGACGTGCGGCGTTGGATCATCAACTCCAACTCGTCAGCGGTGAAGAACCCTTGGACCTCCCGTGGCGGGTACCCTGCCACGTCGTCCCAGAGCCAATGCTCGTAGCCGTTGGTGAAGAACACGACGGGGCGGCGCCCGTAGGTTGCCTCTAGGCAGTCGGCGTACAGCTTGGCCTGCTGCTGGCCGACCTGTGGGGACTTGGTGGTGCGCTTGGCCTCGACCACCGCCAGAGGTAGCCCGTCGGCTCCCCACAGCACGTAGTCCACGAACCCGCGACCCTCGGCGTTCGGCATACCTGTGACCTCGAACTCGCGATCCCGAGCTTCGACCAGCGGCCACCCCGCCTCCCGCAGAAGTAGGTCGATGAACAGATCGCGGGTCTCGGACTCCGAGTAGTCATGCTCATCGGCCACCGCGCCAGCTGCCTGCGCGGCTTCGACCTCAGCCCGCAGCCTCGCGATCTCCGCATCCTTGGCGGCCGCGACCTCGTCGCGTTCCGCCCGGACCCTCGCCAGGGCCTCGTCCTGGGCCTTCAGACGCGCTGCCAGCCTGGTCAGCTCATCGCGGCTCAGCGGGGCCGCCTTGGCCGCCAGAGAGGCGTCGAACCGGGCAGCAGTCGCGACCGCCTCGGGGGCGGGGGAGTGGTGGAATGCCGCCCAGACCAGGACGTGGTGCAGCTCCCGCAGGACGGCCAGCGACAGATCCTGCCCCACAGCCCGCGTTTCATGCACAGCGCTGTTCCCTGCCCTGCGGATCAGGTTCAGCTTGTGCGAGATCGTCCGGCCGGTCAGCTGCTGGAAGGCCGGGGCGTTGGTCCGTGCCGCCAGATCGTCCTGGTAGGGCTCAGGAAGCCTCCTGAGGGCGTAGAGGTGGTCTACCAGGCCCTCGACCGTCCGGCGGGCGTAGAAGCACGCAGAGCGCGGATCAGAGGCAAGGTAGGACTCGGCCCGGGCAGCATCAGCGTGCAGGGTGGGAATGGTGGCACGTAGGAACGCGAAGTTGCTCATCGGCACTGTCCGGACTGTCGGCAACTCTCTATCAACCCCCACATGCGAAGGCTAGGCGGTTCCCGGTCCACTTGCGGGTGTGACAGGCGGATACGTCCTCGAGGCATAGGGGCAGCTACTCGAAGAAGTCCTCGTCGACCTCGACAATGTGCAGGGTCTGCTTCACCTGCACTCCGACGCCGTAGCGGATCATCAGCGACGCCAGCCGCGCACCGTCGATGAGGATGATCCGCGAGTGAGCGGTGCGGGCGTACTCCTGGGCGCCGGACGAGAAGCGCGCCGTGGTGATGAACACCCCTCCGTCCGCGCGCCCGCTCAACGCTCCGACGAACGCCTGCACCTCGGGCCTCCCGACGGAGCTGTCGAGGGCGTAGCGCTTGGCCTGAACGTAGACGCGGTTGAGGCCGAGCGCGTCCTGGTCGATCACGCCGTCGATGCCGCCGTCGTTCGACGCCTGCGTGACGGTCTCCCGGCCGCCGGCGCCGCCGTACCCCATGGCGACGAGGAGGTCGACGACGACCTTCTCGAAGAACGTGGGAGCCTGAGCGTGCAGACGGGCCAGCAGGTCGGCGGCAACATCGGCCTGAATGCGCGCAATGCCCTCTGACACCTGCTCCACCGGGTCGAGTTCTGTCTCCACGGGCGCGAGGTCGACGTCGACCTCAGGAGTGGCCGCGCGCCTGGGCTGCCGCCACTCCAGAACCCCGCCGGGCGTCAGCTCGCCGAGGTGTCGCTCCTCGATGCCATCCGGGTGACGGGCAAGGAGCCCGCGACCCTGGTCAGTGATCTGGTAGGTGGCGCGCTGAGGTCGGTCCAGCGCCCCCACCCGATTGAGGTACGACGTTGCCCAGCCGATCCGGTTCTCGAACTTGACCTGGCCTGACGACAGCAACTCGGCGCGCTGCTCCTCGGAGATCCTGACTGCGTCCGCCACCAGCTCGTACAACTCGCGCCGCCGGATCGGCCGGCCATCCAGTAACACCCGAAGTACTGGGGCCATGAACTGTTGCCACGTGGGCATGGACATCAGAGTTCCCCCTTGAACGCGCGTGACTGAAGGGAGCGTACAAGCGCCTCTAGGTGCCCCCTTGAGGAAAGGTGGCTCTGCTCCCGAATCTTGTGCACAACCGACGCGTACTCGGCTTGTGCGCTAAGGGGCGGAAGTGGGAGGATGAGAGACTTCACATCGGTCTGGTTTATGCTCGCTTGATTAATGGCCTGCTTCGCCTTCGCCAAGATCTGAGCTTTGGACTCGTGGGTCTGAAGCCAGCCGTGAACGTATTCGGGCAGGACTGATCCGGAGTCAACTCGCAGGCGCATCATATTGGACTCGAAGACCGTCTCCTCATCCAACGAACGAACCAGCGCAGACTTTCCAAGATGTGACATGCTGTTAACCCTGTTGACCACAATATCGCCGGGCCTAAGGCTGTATGTGCCGATCAGATCAGAACTGATCGCAACGCGACGGAGAGGCTTGGCATGAATTTCACCGCCATGGAAGCTGTCGATCCGCAGGATGGGAGTTCCGAATCCGTAGTCCTTCTCTGGACGGTACAGGCCGTTGGTGGGGCCAGAGGAAATCAGGTCACCCAGAGAGGCCGACTGATGCTCACCAGCGAACATATCGTTAAAGATCGACTGGCTGAGCGTGTCGAGGTGGGCGAGGACCTGGCGGCGCTTGGCGCGGACGGCGTCTGCCTTGTCGAGAATCGCCGCGATCCGCCTCTGCTGCATCAGCGGGGCGAGCGGAAACTCCAGGGAACCGACGTCCTGGCGTGTTACGCCTTGGATAGTTGCCCCGCGGAGATTCCGGAGCAGCTGTGGTTTGCTCGCTCTGAGGAAGTGCATTAGGTATCGAGTGTCGACCGCTTGGGATGGTGTGATGCCGGTGATGTCCTGGTTGATCGCCATTGGCCGCGGCAGTATTGCGACTTTGCCCACACTGGTGCGGGTTAGGAGCAAGACGGTACCTTCGGGCAGGACCTGCGTTGAGGAGCGGGCCACCGCGGCCTGAGAGATGAACGAGCGCGCTGAGACTGCCCCTCCGTCCGTTATGTCTGCACCGGTAATCCACGGAATGTCGCCCTCCCAGAACTCCGAATTGGACCGGGCAGGCGTACCACCGTTAGTGAACTGCACGACCTCCCCCAGCGGCACCATCCTCACGACAGCATCGCCTTCAGCTCCGCGATCCCCGCCGAGATCTCGGCCTCCAACGTCTCGATGTCCGCGATGATCTCCAACGGCGGGCGGTGCTCCTCCTCGTCGTGGACGATCTCCTTGTAGCGGTTGATGCTGAGGTCGTAGCCCTGCGCGACAATGTCGGCCTTGGGCACCAGGAATGACTGCTCGGTGCGCGCCCTCCCCCGCTCAGGGCTGTCCGGCTTCGCCAGCGACTGCCAGCGCTCCAGTACATCCGGCAGGTCGTTGGCCTCCACCGGGTTGCGCTTGTCGTCGAGGGAGAATCCGTCGGCCTGGACGTCGTAGAACCACACGTCGTCGGTGCCGCCGCTGTCGGTCTTGGTGAAGAACAGGATCGCCGTCGACACCCCCGCGTAGGGCCGGAACACGCCGGACGGCAGCTTGACCACGGCGTCGAGCTTCTGGTCCTCCACCAGGGCCCGCCGCAGGTCCTTGTGGGCCTTCGAGGAGCCGAAGAGGACGCCGTCGGGCACGATGACTGCTGCCCGGCCGCCGGGCTTGAGTAGCTTGAGGAACAGCGCCATGAACAGCAGCTCAGTCTTCTTCGTCTTGACGATCCGCTGCAGGTCCTTGGCGGTGGACTCGTAGTCCAGCGAGCCGGCGAAGGGAGGGTTGGCGAGAATCAGCGAGTACTTCTCCGCGTCGCCGCTGGCGCCCTCGGAGAGCGAGTCGCGGTAGCGGATGTCCGGAGCCTCGATGCCGTGCAGCAGCATGTTCATGCTGCCGATGCGCAGCATGGTGGCGTCGAAGTCGTAGCCGTGGAACATCGAGTGGTGGAAGTGCCGTCGCTGGGTGGCGTCGAGGAGCGCCTCGGGGTGCTGGTGGCGGATGTATTCGCTCGCGGCGATGAGGAAACCTGCGGTGCCGCAGGCGGGGTCGCAGATCTCGTCGTCGGGGCGGGGCGCGGTCATGTCGACCATGAGCTGGATGATGTGGCGAGGGGTGCGGAACTGGCCGTTGACGCCGGCGCTGGCGATCTTGGACAGCAGGTACTCGTAGAGGTCGCCGTTGGTGTCCCGGTCGTCCATGGCGATGCCGTCGAGCATGTCGACGACGCGGCTGAGGAGCGCGGGGGTGGGGATGGTGAACCTTGCATCACGCATGTGCTCGGAGTACGTGGATCCGTCACCGCCCAGGGTGCGGAGGAAGGGGAAGACCTCGTCCGCGACCGTCGCGTGCATCTGCGCGGGCTCCAGATTCTTCAGGTTCTTCCACCGCAGGTGCTCCTGCGACTCGGTGAACACAGCACCCTCAAGTCCGCCGATGCGGCGGGCGCGCTTCTCGGCGAGCGTGTGGATGTCGTCGAGGCGGCGGACGAACAGTAGATAGGTGATCTGCTCGATGACCTCGAGCGGGTTGCTGATGCCCCCTGACCAGAAGGCGTCCCAGACGCGGTCGATCTTGCTCTTGAGCTCTCCGGTGATCACGTGGAAACCCTAGTCGGTCCCGCGCGCAGGCCGGAGGAGGGTGCCGGTCAGAACGACCTTGATCGCACGCACGGGCATCCCGTGGAGGCCCTCGGGTCTGCCGCGCCGTCATAGGATCTGACTCGGAACACCCTACCTGCTGCTAGGAAGGTTCCTACCCGTCCCTTTCTCCGGCCACGCCTTGGCCAGCCGTGTCAGAGCCGAGGCCACTGCCTCGGCGTCGGCGCCGCGGCCCGCAGCAAGTCCCGCCACGAAGGCGCTGACGGGGGCCATGGGGCGTGCGACGTCGTTGGCAACCGCCGCGGCCAGGTCGAGGAGCGCGTCGATCGGGATCTCCGCGACGCTGCCCCCCACCTCGTCGGTGGCGTTGGCCAACCAGGCGTGCCAGAGTTCGATGTCGTCGGTTGGCCGTGCCATCAGGGGTCCTTCGTCAGATGCCGGTACGGACCATGCTGACGTAGAACAGCATCCGTCCGACGAACTCGCCGATGAACACGATGGCGAACGTCACCAGCGCGATGGTGGGCAGCAACCGTCGACCAGCGTGCCCCCCGGAGAGCCGGTAGAGCAGGAAGCCCAGCAGAGCCAGACCCAGCAGCACCGCGGCCGCCTGCACGCCGCTCCAGACGCCGTACTGCTCGTACAGAACGCGCAGCGATTCCTGGGCGGCAGGCTCGGGGTGGTTCGCCAACCAGCTGGTGTAGAAGGGCCAGACGATCGCCTTGACCGCCATCAGTAGAAGTGAGGCGAACGCGATGCCCCTCACGGAGTTGGTCAGGAGGCGCATGGCCGACTCATCCACGTCGCCCTTGCGCACCCGGAAGAAGGCGGTCAATACAAGGGCCGCGGCGACGGCGAGGCCGCCGAGCAGCAACGTGGTGGTGAAGAACCGGATGGCGGTGAACGACGTGGCCCAGGCCGGCACGGTGCGCAGCGAGTACACCTGCGAGATCGCGTAGACCAGCAGCAGACCCACCACCGCCGTGGCAGCGGCGAGTGCCTGCCGGAGCCGGAAGTGAAACAGCTTGAACCACTCCGTGATGGCAAACGCCGCCCCCAGGACGAGGAACGCGATTCCCAGAAGGATCTCGCGGCTCAGCCAGCTCTCCTGCCAGTGGAGGATGGCGTTGGGCGCGCGCAGCGGGGAGCCCAGGTGCATCGTCGACGCCGCGAGGCCGAGGACGAGGAGAGGGCCGATCGCGTAGAGAGCGGGGCGGGTGACCTTCTCCATCGTGCCGGCCGGGACCCTGGCCCCCAGCAGTTGGATGACGCCGAGCGCGACGAAGGAACCGACCGACATCTGTGCGAAGATCGTGAAGATCACCAGAGGAAGCTCGTGCAACATGTCAGTCCACCCTTGTCATTGATTCGATGCGGCCAGTGCCCTGGCCGGAACTCTGCGCCGCAGGATGCGGCTTGATCACCAGGTTGGGCTGGGTGATGCGTGGATCGGGGAGGGGTTCGATCCCGGC
The DNA here is from genome assembly GCF_001997295.1 of Tessaracoccus flavus. Classification (NCBI taxonomy): domain Bacteria; kingdom Bacillati; phylum Actinomycetota; class Actinomycetes; order Propionibacteriales; family Propionibacteriaceae; genus Tessaracoccus; species Tessaracoccus flavus. Next base: position 2,311,178 of record NZ_CP019605.1, on the reverse strand, counting down.
CTCGCTGCCGTAGCGCTGGCGCAGGTCTTCGATCTCGCCGAAGTCCAGGGCCCGCGAGGGGCAGGCCGCGACACACGCGGGCTTCTCACCGACGGCCAACCTGTCACGACACAGATCGCACTTGGTCATCACGCCGGACTCCGGGTTGAACTGGGGGCCGAGTACGGGCAGGCCATCTCGCAGTAGCGACAGCCGATGCAGACCTCCGGGTCGACGAACACGATGCCGTCGTCGCCCTTGCGCATCGCCGTCGACGGGCAGACCTCCACGCAGATGGCGTCGTCGCAGTGGTTGCAGGAGATGGACGAGTAGTACGTCGCGACGTCAGGGGAGGCCGTGCCGTCGGCGTTCTCCCGCCAGGTGCCTGTCGTGTACTGGACGATGCGGCGCCAGCTCACCCCCACCGGGAGGTCGTGCTTGTCCTTGCAGGCGATGCTGCAGGCCGCACACCCGGTGCAGCGCGATTGGTCGAAGTAGAAACCCATCTGTGCCATGTCGTCACGCCCTCTCGATGTCGACCAGCGCCGAGTGCTGGCCGTTGCCCTTGGCGTAGGGCGTCGGGTGGAGGCTGGTCAGGATGTTGACCGAGCCGCCCTCGTCCAGTCCACCGACCGACGTCGGCTTGTACCAGGCGCCCTGCGGGATGGACAGCACGCCCGGCATGATGCGCTTCGTGACGAAGGCAGGCAGCCGGGTCTCGCCGCGGTCGTTGAAGACGCGCACCTGATCGCCGTTGCGGATGCCGCGGCGCTTGGCGTCTAGATCGTTGATCCACACGTTCTGGGGGTGGGCTTCCTTGAGCCACGGGCTGTTGCCGTACGACGAGTGCGTGCGGGCCTTGTAGTGGTGGCCGATGCACTGGAACGGGTACTTCTCCTGGAGCGGATCGCCCGGCAGTTCCCGGGCCTGCCAGTACACCGGCAGGGGATCGATGCGGTTGCCCTCCTCCATCTCCCAGTCCAGGCTCATGGCGTACAGGTTCGACGAGAACAGCTCGATCTTGCCCGACGGCGTCGTCAGGGGATTGGCGTCGGGGTCGTCGCGGAACGCCTTCATGCCGATGACGGGCTCGAGCGTCTTGCGGAACATCCCCATCTTCTTGAACTCGTCATTGGGCGGGAGGTCGGGGATGTTTCCAGCCCGCGCCTGGTCGAGGATCCAGTCGAGCCACTCATCCTGGGTGCGGCCCTCGGTGAACTTCTCCTTGACGCCAAGCTTCTCCGCAATTCCGGTGAGCTGGTCGTAGATCGGCATCGAGTCGCCGACCGGCTCGATAGCCCGGCTGGCGAAGATCGAGTAGCCGAGGTTGCCGGCCGAGCCCTGCTGGATGATGTCGCTCTGCTCGGCCGTCGTGACGTCGGGCAACACGATGTCCGCGTAGCGGGCGCTGACCGTCATCTGGTTGTCGATGACGACGATCATCTCGCAGAGGGATTCGTCGGAGAGGATCTCGATGGTGCGGTTGATGTCGCCGTGCTGGTTGACCAGCGAGTTGGAGCCGTAATTCCAGATGAACTTGATGTTCGAGTTCAGCGTGATGTCGTGCTTGACGTTGGCGTTGGAGTTGAGGTTCTGCAGGTCTCTGACGCCCTGTTGGTAGCCCCAGCCCTTGCCGTTGAGGATCGCCTCGGTCCAGCGGTAGAACGAGATGACGGGGCGCACCGGGTTCTCGAGCACCGGCAAGCCGGGCATGCCGATGTTGGCCGACGACTCGCGCTCGCCCGTGCCGCCGCCGGGGATGCCGATCTGGCCGATCAGGGCGGCGAGCATCATCGGCGCGCGGGACTGGTTCTCGCCGTTGGAGTGGCGCTGGATGCCCCAGCCCTGGTTGACGGCGCAGGGCTTCGTGGTGGCGATCTCCCGCGCGAGCGCGCGGATCTTGTCGGCCGGGTAGCCGGTGACCGCGGCCGCCCACTCGGGCGTCTTCTCGATGCCGTCCTCGCTACGGCCCATGATGTAGGACTCGTAGCTCATGTTCGCGGGCACGCCGTCGGGCATGTGGGCCTCGTCGAAGCCGGAGCAATACTTGTCGAGGAACGCCTTGTCGTGGAGGTTCTCGCTGATCATGACGTGTGCCATGCCAGCCACCAGCGCGGCATCGGTGCCGGGACGGACGGGCACCCATTCGTCGGCGAGGTTCATGGCGGTCTCGGACTGGCGCGGATCGATGACGATCACGCGGTGGCCGGAGAGTTCCTTGGCCTTGCGGGTCACGAAGACCTCGCCGCCGCCGGACATGCGCGTCTCGTGCGGGTTGTTGCCGAACATGACGACGAGCTTCGAGTTCACCGTGTCGTCGTTGGAGTTGGAGCCCTGCCAGTAGCCGTAGTGGAAGTCCACGGCGGCCTCGATGTTCCCGGCCGAGTAGTCGTTGTAGTGGTCGAGGTAGCCGCCGACGCAGTTCATGAGACGGGCGATCGCGGTGGCGCGCGGCGGCCAGGAGGTCGCGATCGTCGCGCCGATCACGCCGGTGCCGTAGTTGAGGTAGATCGACTCGTTGCCGTAGTCGGCGATCAGTTGCTGCAACTTGTCGGCGATGAGGGTGAAGGCCTCATCCCAGGAGATCTCCTCCCATTTGTCCTCGCCGCGCTTGCCCGTGCGCCGCAGAGGCTTCGTCAGCCGCTCCGGAGAGTAGATCCGCTGCCGGATCGCGCGGCCGCGCACGCATGCCCGCACCTGTTGGGTGCCCAGCTCGTCGTCGCCCGTGTCGTCCGGATCGATCCGCACGATGGTGCCGTCCTTCACGACCAGCTGCAGCGGACAGCGGCTGCCGCAGTTGACGGTGCAGGCGCTCCACACGCGGGTCTCGGCGTCGTTCTCCCCGGGGGCGGGCTGATTATCGGTGCCCGTTCCGCACGAGGTGAGGGCTGCGGAACCGCCCACCACCGCGCTCCACGCCACGAAACTCCGACGATCCAGGCGGCTCTCGGCCACCTCCCGGACGAGACCACCCAGTTCGGTCATGGGACCCTCCTCAGCTCACTACTACGGATCGTAGTGCAAGCTGGGGGTCGGTGTCGGGCGGGGGCCGAACTGCTACCGCGTGTCTGCGCCGCCCCGGCGTCGACGCTCCAGGAGGGCTCGAGCGGTGGGAGTCAGGTGCACCCCGAAGGGCTCGGCGGCTGTCACCCGGCACACCGGGCACAGGGCGGAGGGCGTGTCGGAGTTGTCAGCGAAGGGTGCGTTGCACTTCCCACAACGGAGCACCGGCAGTGCGGTCACCTCAACCACCGGGTGGTCCCGCACCTCCGCCCACCGGTGGGTGCCGTCCCTGACGATGGCGTCCTCGGGGCACACGGCCACGCACGTGCCATCCCCCTGGCAGGCGTCGAGCTTGTGGTGGATGGCGGCCACGCCCTCGACGACGGCGAAGCCCAGGGCACCGTGGGGGCAGCTGCGTGCGCACAGACCGCACGCGGTGCAGTCGCGGGTGATGCGCAATCTGGCGGCGGGGCTCTCCGCCTCGAGGGTGAGCGGAAGCCTGGACAAGGCGGCCGCCAAGCGCTCTGCCAGCGTGCCGCTCGGGGCGGGGGTCGTCGATCCGAGGCCGAACAGGGCACGTCGGCGGGCGGGGGGATGCGTGTAGCGCACCGGGTGGCCGCTGCTCGGCCCACCGTCGAGGGTGATGGCTGTGGTGACGGAGGCCAACTCCGCGAGCCGGCTACGCGCGACCTCGGGGCGCGCGCAGTGGTCGACGGCGGCGCGGACGGGGCAGTGCGTGGCGAGCTCGGCGACCCAGGCGGCGGGAACCTCGGCCAGGCAACGGTCCAGGATCACGGCTCCCGGCAAGGGGGATTCCGCGCAACTCAGTGTGATCTCGGCGGGTTCGGCGGCGTCTAGCCAGCGGAGGATGGCGGCGTGGCTGGCTTCGGACATCCCCACTCCCTCCTCGGCTTGCCCCAATCATAGGATCGGGCCATGGATGCTGTTGATCTGGACCGCCGTGCGGCGGCGCTGACCGTGTTGTCGCGGTTGCTGCTGACCGCCCCCTCCGCAGACGTGGTGGCGGCGCTGCGCGACCCGGAGCGGTTGGCGGACTGGCCCACCCCGGAAGGGGCGCAGGAGGGGCTCGAGCTGCTGGCGGCGTCCCGGGAGGACGACGAGGCCATCCGGATCGACCATCAGCGGCTTTTCGGCGGTGCCGGGCGCGCCAAGGCGAACCCATTCGAGTCCGTCCACCGCTCCAGGGAAGGCCTGAAGTTCGAGGCGGAGACACTCCAGGTGCGTGCGGCGTACCGGGAGCTCGGGTTGCAGGCCCCGCGGCTGAACAAGGAGCCCGACGACCACATCGGGCTGGAGCTCGAGTTTGTGGCGGCCGCCTACCTCCGTGCCGTCGAGCTGTTGGACGCTGGGGAGAGCGCCCAGGATGTTCTGGCCGTCGCTGACCGCTTCATCCGCGACCACCTAGTGCAGTGGGCACCGAACCTCTTCCGGATGGTCGTCGAAGGTGCCGAGACCGACTTCTACCGCGGCGTCGGGTACCTCGGCGGAGCGCTCATGGAACAGCTGCGAGCCGAGTAGGAGACGAACTACTGCGAGGCCACCTGCTGGCGGTAGGCCTCGGCCTCCCAGGTCTCGATGAACCGGCGCTCGGCGTCGTCCAGGGCCCTGACGCTGCCGAGCGCGCTCGCCGCCTGGCCGACGGTCAACGCGTCCACGTACACCTCAACGGCGGTCCGGGCCTGCTTTGCGCTGGCGCCGACGGCAGCGACCCCCAGCCCCGGCGCGACCATGACGATCGGATCGATGCCGTGGCGCTCCCGGTGGCGCTCCACGACCGCAGCCACGTCGTCGCCCTCGCTGATGACCACGGGGAAGGAGCCTGAGTACACGATCTGATCCGGGATGAGCGGGCCCTCGACGAGGAATCGGGCGCCCGCCTCCGTCATCGGGAAGGCGACGGCCACAACGCTGGCGTCCGTAGCGACGACGTCGCCGCCGACGGCGGAGCGGAACGCTTCGGAGACGTCGGTCAGGTCGGGGCGCGCCTCCGCGACCGCCTGCTTGATGCGCTCCAACACCTCGTGACTCTGGGCGCGAATCTTCTCCGGGTCATCGCCCGCGACGATGAGCCCGTGGTTCATGAGGAACGTGATGGCAGGGGCGCGCCGACCGGTCCGCGCCGTGAACTCGGGTAGCTGTCTGTGAATCGTTTCACTCAGACTCAACGTAGAGCTGTGCCGGACGGGGTATCGAGCCGATGAAGCGTCACTGTTTCCAGCTACAGGTGGATCCGGAGCGACTGGACGAGTACAAGCGGCGGCATGCTGCCGTCTGGCCCGACATGGTGCGCGCGCTCAAGCCTGCAGGCTGGCACAACTACTCCCTGTTCCTTCGCCCCGACGCCTGCTGATCGGCTACGTCGAATCGGAGGATCTGGGTCAGGCCCAGAGGGCTATGGCGGCGACGGAGGTCAATGCCCGGTGGCAGTCGGAGATGCGGGAGTTCTTCCTCGACCTCGACACCGCGCCCGACGAGGGTTTCCTCGAGCTCGAGGAGGTCTTCAACCTGGAGGAGCATCTGGCGCGTTACGACGACGAGCAGCCGGGCTGACTTCTCCGACGGCCGGATGGAACGCCGCCCGAACGTCAGATGTGGTGGCGTAGTCGCCGCCGGATCCGCCTGTCGAGCGGTCGCGACTGGCTACAGGCGGGACTCGGCCAACGCGGCGGCCCGGTCCAGGCCGCCGTGCTCGAGACCGGCCAGCGTCGACTCGTCCGACCAGACCAGACGACCACGACGGGACACCTCGACCCGCAGGCGCCCGGAGAGATGCTCGATGGCGCCGGGGACCGCTCGTCGTTCTCCGACGAGGGGTACGGGGAGCACGTGGGCGTCGGTCAGCGGCGCGTCCGCCTCGATCCTGACCGTCCAGTCGCGCGATCGGCCGGCTAGGTGCCAGTGCTCGTCCCCGACGTCGGCGACGACCGGTGACGTGCCCGGGTTGCCCAGCCGGATGACCCGCCCGTGGGGCAGCCGCACGACGAGCCCGGTGACCTCGGTCCGGAACGGGCCGGCCACGACGTCGCCGCCCGCGAACGCGACACATGCTCCCGGCTCCTCGAACCCCTGGGCCTGGCCCCACCACCAGGACTCGGGGAAGCCGCCCTTGCCCCAGTTCTTCTCACCGTAGATGTGAGCATCGTCGAAGCTCCAGTGCTGGTCGCCGACGGTGACGCTGCCGCTCGCCCGCCCCCCGAGCAGCCACGGGTGCCAGTACTGGTTGAGCCCCGGGATGGTCTGGAAGACGCTGGACCCACCGAACGCGCGCCTGGCCGGCCATCGGTTGAGGCCGTCGAGCTGGATGTCCAGCGTGGCGTCGGGGCCGAGATCGACCGTCACCCGCTCGTCGGTCCCGACGAAGGAGCGCCCGGGTCCTGAGGCGCGGGCACCGAGCCCGGCCGGCCGGGCCTCGGCTATGGGGAGGACGTCGTGGCGCCAGAATCCGTCCGAGGCGCCGAGACCCGTCAGCGCCCAGCGACCGCTGCGGTCGGTCTGGACGCCGATGAGCGCGATGACCGTCCGCTGCGCTGAAGGGTCGGTGATGCGCCAGAAGTATCCCTCCATCGCAACGCCGTGGGCCCATTCCGGGTGTCCGTAGGGGAGGTCCGCGCCGGAGGATCGGTATCCCAGAAGTGCCATGACGTCACCCTAACCCCGCGGGGCAGAGCGTTCAGGCGTCGTTGCGTTCTGCTCGCGGAACGTAGCTGGTCGGCTCCAGTTGACCGCTGGGTTCGGCGACCAGGGTTTCGGCTGCGGGGAACCGGTCGGTGTTGTGGGCGGCAACGGCCAGCCATCCGCCGTCGGGCTGCCGCTCGACGACGAACGACAGGACCCCCGACCGATCCCCGACGGGCGAACCGGCAGGGTCTACTTGGCCGGTCATGGACCACAGAGCGTGCACGACAGCCGCGTCGGCCCCGAGCCGCCGAACCTTGGTTCGTTCGAGCGTCATCTCAGAGCCTCCGAACATGACCCTGAACCCGCGGGCGTGTGCGCGCCGGATGCTGGGGCGGTCCTCCCACCAGAGCCCCACCACGTTGACGAAGTCGGCGTCGTCGGTGAACAGGGCGGCCAGGGCGTCGGGGTCCTGGTCGTTCCAGGCCTCCAGGAAGCCGCGGGCGATGTCGAGCGGATCGGTCAGCTTCATGCGGTCCGGGTGCTCAGTCGGCATGCTTGATATCGACGACAATGCGGGCGGGATCGGAGAGCGTGAAGACGCGGTAAGCCGTGCGCTCCTCGAGGCCGATCAGTATCTGCTGTTGGGCCTCGAAGAGCCCGCCGAAGGCGACTGCTGTCACGTTGTCGAGCCCGTCGACGTCCACGGGTCCGGAGAAGCGCTCAGGACGATCGGTGGTCCAGTCGATCGCCCAGATCCCCAGCTCCAGGAAGGCGCCGCCGTCGATCTCCAACGGGAATCCGGTTGGGTCTTCGATCGCCTCGTCGGCGAAGCCCGCGAACCAGCCGAGCAGTGGGTCATCACCCGAGAGATCCAGGACAACCCTGTCGTAGCCCTCGTGTGCCCCGGTGCGGACTCCGATGATCTCCTGCCAGTCGCCCGCCGCCTGCCGAGGCTCCTCCTCCGAGCGCGCGGTGACCCAGGGGTGTAGTTGGTCGAGATCTCCGGGCGGCGAGTCCGTGGAAGAGCTCGTTGGGGACGCTGTGGTGGGAGCGGACGGGGGCGTCGCACTGTCGGAGAAGGTCGGGGGAGCCGACGGCTGGGCGGAGGCGGACGTCGACGTCGGCACCGGTTCACTGGAGACGACGTCGGGCGGCGTCGTGCCTGGACTCATGGGTGGGCTCGGCGTGGGTGCCGATCCGCCCGAGCAGCCGACGAGCAGCAGCACTGCCGCGGTCGCTGCGACTCCTGCGCGGTACATGACTCAACGGTACGCCGCGTCGCCCCGTGGCGACAGGTCCTCAGACCTCTCGTTCGGCGGGCAGGTGGTGCCGGTAGGTCCAGGACGTCAGGGCGGTGCCCAGCATGACGATGAGGACGCCGGAGAAGATGTGGAGCGCCGTGGCGCCGGCCTCGCCCATGAAGTACTGCGCGACGACGGCCACGGCCAGCGCGAGAGCCAGGATCACGTTGACCAGCCCAGCGGAGCGTCGCAGGACGAGATAGACCAGAGCGCCGACGATCGCTGCGGCCATCGTGACCCAGGCCCCCACCTCGTGGTGAACGCGGTAGCCGGATCCGCCCCCGATGAAGGCGGCCGCCCAACCTGCCTGGCCGATGAGGCAACTCAGTATCACCGTCGCTGCGGTGCGCAACACGATGAGGTGAGGGTGCGGCAAGGTGATCGACGCCATGGGGCCAGTGTGCTCCACGGCGACGCCTGCCGGGGCGCTATCCGACTGACAACCTCAGGAGACGCCGCCCCGCGAGGAGACACAGCACGCTCCACGGGATGAGGGACGCGAGGGCGAACAGCATTCCGACGGTCCCGAACGTGGACGGCACGAGCATCAGGAGACCCGCCGCCAGAGCCCACCACGCCGTCGAGGGGGCGAACAGCGCAGAGCGGCGCAGGGCCCAGACGAGGATGAGGAGCACGAACGCGCCCATGAAGTAGTAGGTGAGGAAGGCCGTCCCCTTCCAGGCTGCGAGCAGCGCCTCACCCGCCGACTCCAGCACTGCTCGCATGGAGGGGTCGGCGTCGGCATGGGCGCGCGCGACGGCGAGCATCTCGACCGCCGGGTTGGAGGCCAGGTAGGCGGCCATCTGCAGAGTGCCCAACCCGACGGCGACGATCACTGCCGAGCGTGAAACGGGCCATAGAGCGGCGCCGAGCCCGAGGTAGAACAGCCATACCAGCAGGTTGTTGGCGACGTAGAGAAGGTCGAGCGAGACCAGGCCAAGAACGGGGTTGCCCGTCATGAGGGCGAAGACCTCGGCGACCGAGTGCACCGGTGGCCACAGCGCGAACACGACCACCTGGACGACGATGAGGGCGACCGACCCGAACGCGGCCCACGCCCCGACCCTGAGCAGTCCGGACAGGGCGGGATCGGTCAGGGGCGAGGGTGACTCGTTCGTGGACATGACGCTCCGAAGGATCAGAGGACTCTCCGGGCCTAGCGACGCGGAGTCTCCCGCGATCAGACTAGCCCCGCTCGCGCCCGCCGCGGCCTAGGCTCGGGACAAGCTGAGGGACCGTGATCGCTCCCTGAGCAGTGACGAGCGCTTTGCGCGAGGAGCGTCCGTCGAAGGGTGACGACCCTGCTACCTACAGCCGCCCCGACCGCGGGGGCGGCGGCACGATAGGGGCCGTTACCCTTCGACAAGCTCAGGGAGCACGGGAGGTCTGCATCTTCGCCTCGTTCGTCCTGAAGAAATGAGGTGCCGGGACTCACAGGGGCCTCGAGGCACACTTTCTCAGGGCGAATCTTTGGGAGGATGCGCCCAGCACCCAGGACCGAGCAACTTTCTGAGGAATCATGCAGCCAATCGCCCCGCTCAACGCGTCTATAGAGCATGGAGGCAGTGATGGAGCACCCGGTCAGCGTTGAGACCGGCGGGTTCGACGGCTTCGTCGCGGCCCGCGCCGGAGAGCTGTTCGCCGCAGCGTGGCTCCTGACCAACGACGTCCACCACGCCGAGGACCTGGTGCAGACCGCACTGTCCAAGACCTACGGCCGCTACGACTCCTTCGACAACGACCGGCACTTCGAGGCGTACGTGCGCACGACGATGTACCGCACGTTCGTGTCCTGGTGGCGCAGGCTCGCCTGGCGCTCCGAGACGCCGTCTGACAGCCCGCCCGACCTGCCCGCACCGGTCACCGACATCGAGCCCGGCACCGATCTGCGCCGCGCGCTCGCCTCGCTGCCGCGGATGCAGCGCACCGTCCTTGTCCTCCGGTACTTCGAGGACCGCAGCACCCGCGACGTGGCGCAGTTGCTCGGCATCCCGGAGGGCACCGTGACCTCCCACGTCAGTCGCGGGCTCGCCGCGCTGCGCACCTCGCCACAGCTCAACCAGGAGGACCAGCCATGAACGAGCGACCTCTCGCCGACGCGCTCCACGCCTCGGTGCCCACCCGTCCCGACACGACCGGCTGGGCACACTCCGCACGTATGCGCGCCCAGCGCAGACGAGCCGGCGTGGCCGCCGCGGCGGTGTTCGCCGTCGTGGGCATCGCCACTCCCGTGGCGCTTCAACTGAATGAGCCTCCTTCCGTCGTGGTGGCTACCCCGGAGGCCCCCGCCGATGTGTCGACGGTCCTCGTGCCGGACATCTGCACCGATCCTCTTCTGGATGCCGAACCGCTCGTCGACGACGACCTGCCCGACGGTGCCACCCGCGTGTGGCTGTGCGGTCGCTCGGACACAGGATCGGCCCTGGAGCTCGTCGGTGCGCCCGACCCGCTGGTGGCACGCGCCGACGAGGCTGTCGAGGCTTTCAACGCACTGGAGAAATCAGAAGGCGTGTTGGACTGCATGCCGAACCCGCTCGATTACAGGGTGGTCGTCGAATACCCCGACGGCGTGCGCCGGGCAGTCCGGATCGCCGGGTGCGGCGATCTCCGCGACGCCACAGCCATGTTTGACGTCTTCCGTGCCGATGGCGCGGGATACCTCTCGCAGCTGCGTGAACTGTGGGCGGCCGAACGAGCCGAGACGGACTACGCCTTTGAGGGGGCTGACGTCTGTGACGCTTCCTACGCTTCAGTCCTGAGGCCTCTGCCGGTGGACGAGTTGACCCGCGTGGTCGTCTGCCGGGCTGACGGACTCGCCACCGACGGCGCCCTCACTCCCGAAATCCTCGCGGCGTTGGGGAGTTCCGAACCGCTTGGGCAGGAGGCCTTCCTCGAGACGACCCTTCCGGACGCTGTGCTGCTGACCCCATCCGGGGACCCGATCTCGTTGATGCGGATCGAGAGCGGCACCTACTGGTGGGACGAGGGCACCGGCAGGCGGATGGTGCGTCTCGATCCCGAACTGGAGGCGAGGTTCGTCGAGATTCAGGGTGCGCCGCGCCCCGCCCCGGTGACACCCACCCGACCGTCACTTCCGCCAGTCGAACCCGCAGGAGGCCTCATTCCCGGCGTGTGCGAAGACCTCCGCTCGGGCGTGATCGCCCCCGAGGCGCTCCCAGCGTCGGATGTCCTGGCAGGAGGGGTGGGTCGCGTCTGGCTGTGTGGCGACACGCTGCCGAGTTACCCCGACGTCGGCCCGATGGAGCCGCTCACCGTCGACCCGGACCGGGTGGTGGATCTCGTCAACGCCCTGCCAGCCGCTGAGGCGGACGCCTGCACCGAAATCGGCGGTCTGACGTTCCATCTCGTGTTCGAGTACGCGGGCGGCGAGCAGCGGGTGATCTCCGCCGAGACCGTCAACTGCCAGTTCGTCGGAGGCCCCGAGGGACGCACGGGTGGCGCTGAGTTGCTGGACGACATCCTTCCGCTCTGGCAGTCGCAGCGGGACGTTTTGCCGGTGCCGATGACTGATGACGTCAGCGTGTGCAGCGAGGAGGCCGCGACGGTCGGGGTGCGTTCGGTGCTTCCCGTCGACCGGGCGTCGCTGTACCGGGGGTTCGTCTGCGGACTCCCAGCCGACGGTGGTGACGAGTGGATCCACCGCGAGCTGCCCGGCGAGCTCCTCATCGCCCTGACGCAGGCGCAACCGACGCCGGATCCGTCGTGGCCGCGGCCGGGCTACTCACCGCTCGACCACCCCTACGTGGTGGCGTACAACCAGTTCGGCGATCCGGTTTCCTATCCCGTGGACGGCGACGGTGCCCTCCGGCTCGAGGACGGGTCGTGGACACCCGGCGGCGGGCTGAAGGCGGGCTGGACCGACCTGCTCTCCGGTCTTCGCCAGTGAGTCGATCGGGTGCCGCGCGGCACCGCTGACAAGGGGCCTCACCACGACTCCCCGAGCTGGAAGTCGGCCTTCAAATCGGGCGAAGGCCAGGCTCGCATCCGTGTTTCTGGGGCCGGGCACGCCCCACCCCCGACGCCAACGGTCTCACTGGAACGCCAACGGTCACGCCCACTCGCCCCCGGAACCCATCGACGCCCCCGAGATATCAGGGGCGTCGATGGTGATCGTCGGCGAGTTCCGATCAGCGTTGGCGTTCCAGTGAAACCGTTGGCGTTCCGGTCTGTGCGTTGGCGTTCCAATGGAACGGTTGGCGTTGCGGTCTCTTCGTTGGCGTTGCGGTCTCTTCGTTGGCGTTGCGGTCAGTGCGCGAGCGCATCAAGCGAACGTACGGTCAGGCGGTGACGTCGGCCGTCTTGAAACGGCCCCAGGCGAGGGAGGCGAAGATCGCCACCCAGCCCAGCTGGACCAGCAGGCCTGACCCGAGGACGCCCCAGTCGATCTCGAGACGGAGGAACTCGGCGAAGTCGAACCAGTGATGCGTGAGCAGGTACGGATGGATCGTTGAGAGTTGAGGCAGCGTGTCCAGCACCGACGAGACCACGGCGACGACGGTCGTCGCGGCCATCGCCCCGACCGGCACCTCCGTCAGGGTTGAGAAGAACAGCCCGACGGCGACCAGACCCGTCAGCGAGAGGGCCACGTACGCCGCGACGCCCAGCATCCGGGCCACGCCCGCGCCGAGGGACACCGTGGTGCCGGACAGCAACGTCATCTCCGAGAACCCAAAGAAGGCTCCGCCAGCGGCGAGGGCGACGACGGTGATCACCAGGACTGCGGCCAGCGCGAACGATAGCGACACGAGCGCCTTGGCGACCAGGAGCCGCGTCCGCGCCACGGGGACCGTCAGCACGTAGCGGAGCGTCCCGGCCTGCGCCTCGCCGGAGATGGCGTCGCCCGCCGTGATGCCGATGGTGAGCGGCAGCAGGAACGGCAGACACATGAACAGCGCGGCGATGACGAGGAAAAGCCCGTTGCCGGTCACCCGGTCGATGAAGCCCGGGCCCTGCCCGCTCATGCCCGAGTTACTGGCAACGAACAAGACGACGGCCAGCAGGAGCGGCACCAAAGCCAGACCCGCCAACAGGGCGAGGGTGCGCCGTCGGCCGAACAGGAGTCTGAGATCGCTGCGCACCAAGCGCCAGAACGAGCCCCTAGCGCGCGACATCGAAGCCCTCCCCGGTCAGTTCCACGAACAACTGCTCCAGGCTGCGCCGTCGGACCTCCAGCCCGTCCACAGCGACACCGGCGTGCACGAGAGCTGCGGCAACCTGCGACGGCGCAGTGGCACCGAGGGAGGCGCTCAGGTGGGTGCCCTCCGCGGTGATGGGTTCGAGCCCTAGCCCGCGGAGCACCTCCGCGGCCGTGGTCACGTGGTCGAGGCCGGTGGTAACCACCAGCGTGGCGGCGTCGTCGGCGACCAGAGCGGCGCGCTCCGACTGGGCCAACAACCGGCCCTGGCTCATGATCCCGATGTGGGTGCAGACCTGCTCGATCTCCGCCAGGAGGTGAGAGGAGACCAACACCGTGGCACCCTCGGCCGCCAGTTCGCGGATGAGATGGCGCACCTCGCGGGTCCCCTGGGGGTCCAGCCCGTTGGTCGGCTCGTCCAGCACCAGCAGATCGCGCGGCCTCAGCAGCGCCGCAGCGAGGCCCAGCCGCTGCTTCATGCCGAGCGAGTACTGGCGGTAGGGCTTGCGCGCGGCGGCGGTCAGCCCGACCCGTTCGAGGGCCTCACCGATCCGTCGGGGCGAGGAGCTCCGGGAAGCCGTCGAGTCGCAGGCATCGAGCCGAGCCAGGTTGGCGCGGCCGCTCAGGTAGGGATGGAAGGCGGGCCCCTCGACCAGCGCCCCCACCCGGGGGAGCACCTCAAGGGCGTCGCCCGGCATGGGCTGGCCGAGCAGGCGTGCGCTGCCGGCGGTGGGCGAGACGAGCCCCAGCAGCATGCGGATGGTGGTGGTCTTCCCCGACCCGTTGGGGCCGAGGAAGCCGTAGACGGCACCGTGTGGGACCGCCAGGTCGACGCCGTCGACCGCCACCTGCCCGGAGCGGAAACGCTTGGTCAGCCCCGAGGTCTCGATGGCGGGGGCGCTCACGCCATCGCGCGCAGCGTGTCGGCGGGCACAGCACCCACCAGGACGCGGCCGTCGTCGGTCATCAGGATGCTGAGCAGCGTCGAGCTGAGCAGGCGTCCCTCAGGAACCTCCGTGGTGAGCTGCTCGAACAGCGCCGCGTTGTCCAGACCCATGCCGCCGGAGTGGTCCGGGGTGAACTCGTCCATCAGGTCCTGGGCCTCGTCCGATCCGACGAGGCGGTCGGGCATCCCGGACATGGTGCCGGGATCGGACGACACCAGCTCGGCCATGTCCATGCCCTGGAACTCGACGACGGTTGCCCACCCCTCACCGGTGACGGTCGGCTTCTGGTGCTCCGTGCCCTCGTGGGCAGGCATTTCGCCGTCCTCGTCGGGCAGCGGAACGACGACGTCGCGTTCCGTGGCCCCGGCGGGCGGGGAGAACTCGAAGACCGACTCGTTCGGCATCTGGAAGGAGACGTCGGTGAAGGAGATCTCGACGGCGGGCGCGGTCTGGTCCTGGGTGCTCCAGGTCTGCACGCGCAGAGGGATCATCGTCTCGCCATCGACGGCAACGACGACGCGCTCCACAAGCGTCGCGTCGGTGTCCGGGGCCACGACGACCTGGTACACGTCCCGGCCCGCGATGGTGGTCTGCGTGTCGATGCTGATGGAGCTGGACTCCTCGGCCTTCGCGAGAGCTTCCGCCGCGGCTTCCTGCGGGGTGGGTAGCTCCGCCTTGCGCGCAAGGGCTTCGGCCCGCGCCTTCTCGCTCATCGCCTCGAGGCGCGCCCGGTCAGCGTCGCTGACGCTGTAGTGCACGGCCTCGTCGTCGGAGCTGGAGTAGGTCCACACGTCCGCCCCGTCGGCGACGACCGAGTACTCGGACACGGCGCCCAGCAGGGCGACGCGGGAGCGCTGCTCACCGTCGGTCCACACCTTGAGGGTGGAGCTGCCGCCGAGCAGCGACATCGGGTCGGCACCGGTCGCCTCCGTGAAGAGGAGGTCGGGCAGGCCGAGGCGGGCGGTGTGCACAACGGTGCCGGACATCGGCTGCGGCTCTGCCTCGAGCACTCGTGCGACGAGCTCCTCGGCGGAGATGTCGGGCAGATCGTTGGATTCGCCCACGGCCAGCAGGGGCTGGGCCGCGAGCGAGGCGACGACGGCGCCCGCTACGACGATGGGCACCGCCCAGGGGGAGCGGAGCGGGGAACGGCGGTCAGCCTTGGATTCGGTCATGCTGCCACGATAGGCGGCGCTCGCTGAGAGGGCGCTGATAGCCAGGCCCGTGGCCCCCGGGCGCTCTCGGTGAGTGGATGACATGATGAAGCTGTGCGTGTGCTGGTGGTCGACGATGAGCGCAGCCTGACGCGCGTCCTGCAGCGGGGGCTGGCCGCCGAGGGCTTCGCCGTCGACGTCGCGCATGACGGCGACTCCGGGCTCACCCTGGCCACGCACGGCGACTACGACGCCATCGTGCTCGACATCATGTTGCCGCGGCTCAACGGCTACGCCGTGACCGCGGAACTGCGCAAGCGCGGCGTCTGGACGCCGGTGCTGATGCTGAGCGCGAAGGACGGAGAATACGACGTTGCCGACGCGCTCGATCTCGGCGCCGACGACTACCTCACCAAACCCTTCTCCTTCGTCGTCCTCGTGGCGAGGCTGCGGGCACTGGTCCGGCGGCCGTCGGGCGCCCGGCCCGCCGTCCTCGAGGTGGGTTCGGTCACGCTGGATCCGTCGACTCGCACCGTGACGCTCGACGGCGCCCCGGTCGAGCTGACCACCCGCGAGGTGGCGCTTCTGGAGTACCTCATGCGGCACTCCGACCGCGTGGTCGGGAAGGTGGAACTCCGCGACCACGTCTGGGAGGGCACCGGAGAGGACCTCAACGTGGTCGAGGTCTACGTGGGGTATCTGAGGCGCAAGCTGGGTCGAGACGTCATCGCCACCGTCCGGGGCGCCGGGTACCGGGCCGTCGGATGAGCGGGCCTAGACGCTGGGGCGGCCTGTCGCTGCGGCTTCGTCTCACCCTGCTGACAGCCGGCCTGTTGGCCGTGGGCCTGACGCTGGGAGCCGTCGCGTTGACCGCCGTCGTCTCCTCCAGCCGCGTCGCCGAGCTGGATCGGGCAGCGACCGCGCGGGTGGAGACCATCGCCCGGCTGGCGTCCGAGGACCGGCTCCCCGACCCGCTTCCGGTCACCCAGCCGGGGGAGATCGCGCAGGTCCTGGACGCCGGCGGCCTGGTGGTGTCGAGCTCCGCGACGGCCAGCCGCACTTTGCCGGTGCTCGGTGCCGACGACGCGGCGCTCGCCGCTGAACGGCCCGGGATCACCCTTCCCACGGCCTACGACGACCGCGCCCGCGTCGTGGCCGGCTCGACGACCTGGCGAGGTGAGCCAGTGACGATCGTGGTCGCGCTGCCCCTGCGCGATGTCGAAGGCGTGCTGCGAGCCCTGCGCGTCTCGCTCGTCGGTGTGGTGCCCACGCTGACCCTCGCGCTGGCAGGCGTGATCTGGCTCGCGCTGGGCCGGGCACTGCGGCCGGTCGAGGAGCTCCGGGTGGCCGCGGCGCGCGTGGCGAGCGAGGGCGGGCCAGGCGCGCTGCCAGTCCCTGACGCCGACGACGAGCTGGCCGCGCTCGCCCGCACGCTCAACGAGATGCTCGACCGGCTGGATCGGGCGGCGTCCCGGCAACGCAGGTTTGTGGAGGACGCGGCGCACGAGCTCCGGTCGCCGCTGTCGTCGCTCAGGGCGAGCGTGGAGGTGGCCCGCTCGCACCCGGAGGCGTTCCCCACGGGGGAGTTGGCGGCCGAACTGGCACCGGAGGTGCTGCGGATGCAGGCGCTCGTCGATGATCTCCTGCTGTTGGCCCGGGTCGGGGCCACCGGCGGTCGTCGTCGGCCGACCAACCTGCGTGACGTGGCGGAGCAGGTGGCCGCGACGCGGAGGGCCGGCGTAGCGGTCGACGTGACGGGGGAGGGCGAGGCGACGGTCGACGGGCCGGCCGTGGAGCGGGTCGTGCGCAACCTCGTGGACAACGCTGTGCGGCACGCCGGTTCCCGCGTGCGGATCACGGTGGCGGGAGCCCGGGTCGTGGTCGAGGACGACGGCGCGGGCATCGCGCCCGAGGATCGGGAGAGGGTCTTCGAGCGGTTCGTCCGCCTCGATGAGGCGCGTCAGCGGGAAGCCGGGGGCAGCGGCCTCGGGCTCGCCATCGCGCGGGAGATCGCCCGCGACAACGGCGGCGACGTGGTCTTGGGCGATTCGGATCTGGGAGGCCTCCGGGCGGAGCTGAAGCTCGCTGGTCCGTTGGATGGGACGTGATGGAGAGCACGCACCAGTCTCCTCGACAGATCGCTTGGCCCTGAGAAAACGTACCTCGACAGCGGTATACGCCACGGCACGTCGTTTCTTCAGGACGAACGGAAGCGCGAGGGGCGATGGTGAAGCCGTTGGGTGGGCGCGTCTGGGGCCCGACTGATAGTTTGGCCTCGGATGCGCGCAGCTGCCCGGGCGTGCATCGGCCCGAAGGAGAGACTCCCTTTGTCCACTGACAACGAACTCGCGCCAGTCGCCGCCGTCGTCGTTCTCGCCGCAGGCGGCGGGACCCGCATGAAGTCCAAGAAGTCCAAGCTCCTGCACGAAGTGGCAGGTAAGCCGATGCTCGCGTACGCGGTCTCCGCCGCCGCAGCACTCAACCCCGAGCACCTCGTCGTGGTCGTCGGCCACCAGCGGGAGGAGGTGACGTCGCACTTGGAGAAACTGTCGGAGTCCGTCACCACCGCGGTGCAGGACGAACAGCTCGGCACAGGCCACGCCGTCAGCTGCGGCCTGGCCGACCTCGGCGAGCTGGAGGGCGACGTCGTGGTCACCTACGCCGACGTGCCGATGCTCAACGGCGACACCTTGCGCCAGCTCGTGGCCGTACACCGCGCCCACCACAACTCCGCGACGGTGCTCACCGCGAGCGTCGAGGATCCCACCGGCTACGGCCGCATCCTCCGCGACGGCGAGACGGTGACCGGCATCGTCGAACACCGGGACGCGACCGAGGACCAGCGCGCCATCACCGAGATCAACTCCGGCATCTACGTGTTCCGCGCAGAGACGCTGCGTGAGGGGCTGGCCTCGCTCAGCACCGACAACTCCCAGGGCGAGCAGTACCTCACCGACGTCGTGCACTTCGCCCACGGCCGCGCGGAGCGGGTGGGGGCCCACCTGCTCGACGACGTGTGGCAGACCGAGGGAGTCAACGACCGCGTCCAGCTCGCGCGCATCAACGCGGAGATGAACCGCCGCATCCGAGACGCCTGGATGCTCAAGGGGGTGACGATGATCGACCCATCCTCCACCTGGATCGACGTCGACGTCGACCTCGCCCCCGACGTCGTCCTCCATCCGGGGGTCATCCTCCAGGGAGCGACGACGATCGGCGAGGGCGCGATCATCGGCCCCGACACCACCCTCATGGACGTCGAGGTGGGGCCCGGCGCAGAGGTCGTGCGCACCCACGGCTCGTTCGCCGTCATCGGGGAGGGCGCGACGGTCGGCCCCTTCACGTACCTGCGTCCCGGCACCATCCTTGGCAAGGGCGGCAAGATCGGCGGCTTCGTCGAGACCAAGAACGCCGTCATCGCCGATGGGGCGAAGGTGCCGCACCTCAGCTATGTCGGCGACGCCTTCGTGGACGAGGGCGCCAACATCGGCGCGGGCACGATCTTCGCCAACTACGACGGCGTGCACAAGTCGAGCACGCACGTCGGCAAGAACGCCTTCGTCGGGTCGAACTCGGTGCTCGTCGCGCCGGTCGACATCGCGCCAGGGGCCTTCGTGGCCGCCGGCTCCACCATCACCGACGACGTGCCAGCGGGGGGCTTGGCGGTCGCGCGCGGACGTCAGCGCAACATCGAAGGCTGGGTCGAGAACCGGCGCCCAGACTCCAAGGCTGCGTCCGCGGCCGCCGAGCACGACGGGGAAATCCACCCGGCCGTGAACGAATCACGACAGAAGAAGGCCTGAATTCGTGTCCCAGATCGCGAAGAACGACAAGCACCTCATGCTCTTCAGCGGGCGCGCATTCCCTGAGCTCGCCCAAGAGGTCGCCACCCTGATGGGGGAGGAGCTCGTACCCACCCGCGCGCTCACGTATGCCAACTCCGAGATCTACGTGCGGTTCGAGGAGTCGGTGCGCGGCTGCGACGCCTTCGTCATCCAGTCCCACACCGCTCCGGTGAACGAGTGGATCATGGAACAGCTCATCATGGTCGACGCGCTCAAGCGTGCTTCCGCCAAGCGCATCACGGTCGTCGCCCCGTTCTACCCGTACGCCAGGCAGGACAAGAAGCACCTGGGACGCGAGCCGATCTCCGCTCGCCTCGTGGCCGATCTCTACAAGGCGGCCGGCGCCGACCGCATCATGTCGGTGGACCTGCACGCATCGCAGATCCAGGGGTTCTTCGACGGGCCGGTCGACCACCTGTGGGGGCTGCCGGTCCTCTCCGACTACGTCAAGGAGAAGTACGACACCTCCGAGATGGCCATCGTGTCGCCCGACGCCGGCCGAGTGCGGCTGGCGGACCTCTGGACCGACTACCTCGGCTGCCCGCTCGCCATCATCCACAAGCGGCGCGACGCCAACAAAGCCAACACGGTCGAAGTCCATGAGGTGGTCGGTGACGTGCAGGGCAAGACCTGCCTGCTGGTCGACGACATGATCGACACGGCCGGCACCATCGTCCAGGCGGCGGCGGCGCTCCGCGAGCGCGGGGCGGCCCGCGTCATCTGCGCGGCGACGCACGCGGTCTTCTCCGGTCCCGCGGCCGAGCGGCTCAACGCGTCGGACATGGAGGAGATCATCGTCACCAACACGCTGCCGATCAAGACACCCGAGCCGGTGCAGAACCTCACCGTGTTGTCGATCGCCCCCCTCATCGCCAAGGCCATCAACGCCGTGTTCCTCGACGGTTCAGTGACGTCGCTCTTCGGAGGACACTCCTGACCTTGCCGCGGCCGTGAGACACGGCTCCGTCCGATTGAAGGCGATTACGATAGCTTTAGATTTCCTAATTGCCGGACGGTAGGAGTGTCATGTCCCAACGCACGCGACCGCTGCGACGCGCGGTGGTGGTCCGAACGGAGCGTGTGGCGCCCGAAATGGTCCGACTGACCCTCCACTCGGACCAGATGCGCGGGCACGAACTCCCGTTCTGCGACCACTACGTGAAGTTTCTGTTCCCTCCGGCGGGGGCTCCGTACGACCGGCCGTTCGACCCGGAGACGGTCCGCGATCAGTTCCCTCCCGAGCATTGGCCGGTGACGCGTACGTACACGATCCGTTCGGCGGATCCCGCGACGGGGGAGTTCGTCGTCGACGTCGTTCTCCACGGCGACGCCGGCCTGGCCGGCCCCTGGGCGGCGCAGGCGCAGCCGGGAGACGAGATCGGCTTCCACGGTCCCGGAGGCGCCTGGGCACCCAGCGATCACGCGCACTACGTCTTCGCTGGCGATGAGGCGGCTGCGCCCGCCATCTGTCGGGGGGTCGAGTTGCTCCCTGGCGGAGCGACCGCCACCGTCTATCTCGAGATCGCCGACGAGCGCGGACGATTCCCGGTGCCGCAGCGCGAAGGCGTGACGGTGCGCTGGGTGCTGCGGGACGGGGCGGCCTACGGACAGGCCCTGGCCAGCGTTGTGCGCGCCGGCGGGGCGCCCGACGGCGCCGGCTGGTTCGTGCATGGTGTGGCGGAGATGGTCAAGGACGTGCGTCACTTCCTCTTCGTCGAACAAGGCGTTCCGCGCTCCGACGTGTCCATCTCCGGCTACTGGAGGACCGGGATGACGGAAGACGGATGGCGCCAGACCAAGCGTGACTTCGTGGCCGAGATGGAGACTGCCGAGATCGCGGACCTGGCCACTGCGGCACGCCACTAGCCGGCTCGTCGGGCCACGGATCCCCGCCCTCTCTGTCTGTTCGCCGGGTGTCGGCCCGGAGAGTGGACGCGACTGGGGCGGGTTGGTCCGCGGAGCCAGCTGGGGTAAGCTTCGATGGCTGCCTGGCGAGGGACCGCGACGTCCGTTATCGACTAGCTCCTCCTCGCTCGGCGCCCGCACGCCGAGTTTTTTTGTACCGAGGAGAGTTTCATGGCAGACATCAACATCACCGCCACCACCCGCACCGAGTTCGGCAAGGGCGCGGCCCGTCGGCTGCGCCGCGCCGGCCAGACCCCGGCCGTGCTCTACGGCCACGGCACCGAGCCGATGCACCTCGCCCTGCCGGCGCAGGAGGCCTTCCTGGCTCTGCGTCAGCCCAACGTGCTGCTGCACCTCAAGGTCGAGGGCGAGAGCAAGCCGATCCTGGCCCTCCCGAAGCAGGTCCAGCGCGACCCGATCCTCCCGGCCATCGATCACATCGACCTCCTCATCGTCCGCGCGGGCGAGAAGGTGACCGTCGACGTGCCGCTGCACATCACGGGCGAGGTCGAGCGGGGCAACCTCGTCAACATCGATCTGAACAACCTCACCGTGCTGGCGCCCGCCACCAACATCCCGACCGAGTTCGAGGTGTCGATCGAGGGCCTCACCGCCGGAGACCACATCACCGTGGCCGACATCAAGCTGCTCGAGGGCGTCGAGGCCGCCGTCGACGGCGAGCACCTCGTGCTGAACGTCGTCGTCGCGCCCACGCAGGACCTGGAGTCCTCCGACGAGGAGTCGGCTGAGGACGTCGAGGCGATCCACGGTGACGAGGCTGAGGGCGACGACGCGGACGAGTGAGCGAACTCACCTACCTCGTCGTCGGGCTCGGCAACCCGGGCCTGACCTACGACGCCACCCGGCACAACGTCGGTTTCTGGGCCGTAGCGGACCTCGCGGACCGCTACGGCTCCGGCTTTTCCCTCAACACCCGGCAACGAGCCGAGATCGCGACCGTGGTCCTGCCTGGTGCCGCGCCTGCGAAGCTCGTCCTCGCCAAGCCCACGACGTACATGAACGAGTCGGGCGCCGCCGTGCGGGCGGTGGCGGCCTTCCACAAGATCCCTGTCGAGCGCGTCATCGCCATCCACGACGAGCTTGATCTCGATCCGGGTCAGCTGCGCGTGAAGCTGGGCGGGGGCGACAACGGGCACAACGGCCTGAAATCGATGCGCGCCCACCTCGGCAGCGGCGACTTCTACCGGGTTCGGGTGGGGATCGGGCGCCCCGCCGGCCGTCAGCCCGCGGCCGACTACGTGTTGGCGAAACTCAAGCCTGCGGACCTCGACGCCATGCGGGTGGACGCAGCCGTGGCGGCCGACGCCGTCGAGTCGCTGGTTCGTGAGGGTCTCACGTCCACGCAGAACCGCTTCAACAACTGAGCCCCCGCTGCGGCCGTCGCGCCGGCCGCCCGACCGTCACCCGGGCGCCGCCCGGCAGTCGATGGCTGCGGGCTGCGCCGCCACTGCATGGAAAGATAGAACAGTGAAGTACCCCGGGTTGCTCCCGCTCCTCGAAGCCGACAAGGCACTGTCCGCCACGCTGGCGGACTCCCGGCGCTCAGGGGTCACGACGCTCGACGTCACCTCCGTGCCCGCCTTCTTCCCTCTCATCACGGCCGCCCTGGCGGAGGAATCCGGCCGCATGGTGCTGCTGGTCACCTCGACGTACCGGGAGGCTGAGCAGCTCACGGCGGAACTCTCCGGCCTACTGGGCGAGGACCAGGTTGCCTACTACCCAGCCTGGGAAACGCTGCCGCACGAGCGGTTGTCGCCGCGGGCCGACACGGTGGGACGTCGGTTGGCCGTCCTGCGGCGCATAGCGGGCGCTGCGGATGAGCCGGCACCCCAGGTGATCGTCGCTCCCGTGCGCTCCGTCCTCCAGCCGCAGGTCAAAGGCCTGGCGGACATGGTGCCGGTGCGCATCGAGGTGGGTCGGGAATACCCGCTGGAGGACCTGCTCAGGGATCTCGTGGGCGCCGCCTACAACCGGGTCGACCTCGTCGAGCGCCGCGGCGAGTTCGCGGTCCGTGGCGGCATCGTCGACATCTTCCCGCCCACGGCCGAACACCCCGTCCGCATCGACTTCTTCGGCGACGAGGTCGATGAGATCCGGCACTTCACCGTCGCAGATCAGCGCTCGACCGGCGAGCAGGCCGACTGGGTCGTCGCGCCCCCCTGCCGCGAGCTGCTCCTCACCGATTCAGTGCGTGCCCGAGCCAGGCAGATCGCCGCGGCGCATCCCGAGCTGGCCGACATGCTGAGCCGGGTGGCGGAAGGTCATGCCGTCGAGGGGATGGAGGCGCTGACCCCGGCGCTGGTCGACGGGCTCGAATTGCTCGTCGACGTGCTGCCGAAGGGCTCCCTGGTCCTGGCGTCGTCGCCCGAGCTGATCCGTGCGCGAGCGGCAGAGCTCGCTCAGACCAGCCAGGAGTTCCTGGAGGCCAGCTGGGCCGCGGCGGCCGGCGGTGGCACTTCGCCCATCGATCTCGGAGAATCGGCTTACTGGAGCCTGGGTGACGTGCGTCAGCACGCCCTGGCGATCGGTCACGGCTGGTGGTCCCTGTCGCCGTTCGCCGCCGACGACGACGCCGCAGCGATCGATCCCGACGCGCCCCACTCCCGCACTCTCAAGGTGTCGGGCTCGGAGTCGTTCCGCGGCGACATGCAGGCCGTCACCAGGCACATCTCCGCGCGGTTGGCCGACGGCTGGCGCATCGTCCTGTGCGTCGAAGGTCGGGGGCTGGCTGCGCGGATGGTCGAGGTGCTGGGTGAGGCCGATATCCCGGCTGCCGTCGACGACCTGTCCGAGGCGCCGCAGCCGGGGAGGGTGTCGATCATCCTCACGACGCTTCGTCAGGGCTGGCGCGCGGAGGCGGCCAAGGTCGAGGTCATCACCGAGACCGAACTCACCGGCCAGGTGGCCACCGATCGCACCGAGCGGAAGCTCCCCGCCCGCCGCAAGGCCACCATCCAGCCGCTGGAGCTCAAGTCGGGCGACCCCGTGGTCCACGAGCAGCACGGCGTCGGACGCTTCGTCGAGCTCGTCACCCGAGAAGTGCAGGGCGCCACGCGCGACTACCTCGTCGTCGAGTACGCCCCGAGCAAACGGGGGCATCCGGGCGATCGCCTCTACGTTCCGATGGACCAGCTCGACCAGTTGAGCCGCTACGTAGGCGCCGAGGCTCCGGCGCTCGACAAGATGGGCGGGGCCGACTGGACCAAGCGCAAGGCGAAGGCCCGCAAGGCGGTGCGCGAGATCTCCAGCGAGCTGATCAAGCTGTACGCCGCGCGGATGGCCACCAAGGGCCACTCGTTCGCGCCGGACACCGTCTGGCAGCGCGAGTTGGAGGATGCCTTCAGCTACGTGGAGACCCCCGACCAGCTCTCCGCCATCACCGAGGTCAAGGCCGACATGGAGAATCTCGTGCCGATGGACCGCCTCATCTGCGGCGACGTCGGCTACGGCAAGACCGAGATCGCGGTGCGGGCCGCGTTCAAGGCGGTGCAGGACGGCAAACAGGTGGCGGTGCTCGTCCCGACGACCCTGCTCGTCACGCAGCACTACCAGACCTTCGCCGCGCGATTCGCGGGCTTCCCCGTGCACCTGGCGCAGCTCTCGCGCTTCCAGACGGATGCGGAGGCCAAGAAGATCATCGAGGGGTTGGCCGCCGGCAAGATCGACGTCGTCATCGGGACCCACCGCCTCCTCAGCAAGGAGACCCAGTTCAAGGATCTGGGGCTGGTGGTGATCGACGAGGAGCAGCGCTTCGGCGTCGAGCACAAGGAACGGCTGAAGTCCATGCGGCTGAACGTCGATGTGCTGTCGATGTCGGCGACGCCGATTCCGCGGACGCTCGAGATCGCCATCACCGGCATCCGCGAGATGAGCGTCATCGCCACCCCGCCGGAGGAGCGCCACCCGGTCCTCACCTTCGCCGGCCCCTACGACAACGCCCAGGTCAAGGCCGCGATCCGACGCGAGCTGGCGCGGGAGGGCCAGGTGTTCTTCGTCCACAACCGCGTCGGCACCATCGAGAAGACGGCGGCGCAGCTGCGCGAGCTCGTCCCTGAGGCGCGCATCGTCACTGCGCATGGCCAGATGAGTGAGAAGCGGCTGGAGCAGGTGATGCTCGACTTCTGGGAGCGACGCGCAGACGTCCTCGTCTCGACCACCATCGTCGAGTCGGGCCTGAACATCCAGTCGGCCAACACCCTCATCATCGACAGCGCCGACAAGATGGGCCTCTCGCAACTGCACCAGCTGAGGGGACGGGTGGGCCGGTCGAGAGAGCGTGGCTACGCCTACTTCCTCTACCCGCCGGACAAGCCCCTCACCGAGGCGTCCCACGAGCGACTGGCGACGATGGCCGCCAACACCGACCTCGGCTCGGGCATGGCCATCGCGATGCGGGACCTCGAACTGCGGGGCGCCGGGAACCTGCTGGGCGAGGACCAGTCGGGACACATCGAGGGGGTCGGGTTCGACATGTACCTGCGGATGGTCGGCGAGGCCGTCGCGAACTACCGCGGCGACGACACCGAACCTGAGCCGCAGATGCGGATCGAGCTGCCCATCGAGGCGCACATCCCCGACGATTACATCCCGTCGGAGCGGCTGAGGCTGGAGATGTACAAGCAGATCGCGGAGATCCGGACGGAGGCCGACATCGCAGCGGTCCTGGCTGAGCTCACCGACCGTTACGGGGAGCCGCCCGCATCGGTCGAGTCGCTCCTCGGGGTCGCCACGCTGCGGATGCTGGCGCGCGAACACGGCATCCAGGAGATCGTGCCGCAGGGCAAGGTGGTGCGGCTGGCACCCGTCTCGCTGCCGGAGTCGAAACAGCTGCGGCTGCAGCGCCTCTACCCTGGGTCCACGGTGAAGACCTCGGTCGAGCAGATCCTCGTCCCCAAGCCCGACGGCGACTACCTGCGCTGGGCCACCACCCTGCTGACCCAGCTCTTCGCCTGAGAGGGGCCACCTGCCACGCAGGGCCAGCAGCCGTGTGGGGTAGTCTGGCCCGGGCGCGACAAGCGCCATCACGAGCCAAGATGAGGACACCCATGAAGCTGACGCGTCTCGTTCCGCTGGTCGCCGCTGCGGCCCTGTTCGCCGCCTGCAGCCCCACAGCGGGCACCGCGCTGGTCGTCGATGGCGCGAGCTACTCCGAAAGCGACATCGACCGCACGGTGCAGGGTTGCGCCGACGCGATGGGAGTCACGCCGCAGGACATCGTCCGGCCCGCCGTCGTCCAGTCTCTCCTGCTCGGAGGGGTGTTCGACCGTCTCGCCGACGAGTACGGACACCTCTCAACCGAGACCATCGACGAGGTGGCCGCGCAAGGCGAGTTCGCCAGCATGATGCAGAGCCAGGACTGCCTGCCGCTGATCAGGGCGTCGGTCAAGACGTCGCTGCTCCAGCAGGTCGACTTCGAGGCGGTCCAGACCGCTGCCCGCCAGGCGGACGTGCAGTTGAACCCCCGCTACGGGAAGTGGATCCCTGAGGATCCGGCGCTGATGGACGTGAGCCCCTCGCTGTCGGTCCCCGCCGGTCAATGACCGAGCTGGAGCGCCTGCGCGGCGTCATGGCGGAACTACGGGTCAAGTGCCCGTGGGACGCCAAGCAAACCCATCGGTCGCTCCTCAACCACCTCATCGAGGAGGCGTGCGAGGTGGTCGACGCGGTCGAGGCCGGGGACGACACCGAGCTCATCGAGGAACTCGGCGACCTGCTGCTCCAGGTCTATTTCCATGCTCGGATCGCCGAGGACGAGGGTCGGTTCACGCTTGACGACGTCGCCCGGGGAATCTCGGACAAGCTGGTGCGCCGACACCCCCACGTGTTCGCCGACGAGGACGTCCCGCACGACATGTGGCAGTCGTGGGAGGAACGCAAGCGCGAGGAGAAGGGACGCACCTCCGCGCTGGAGGGGATCGCGCAATCGCTCAGCGTCATCGGGCGGGCCCACAAGGTGGTGTCGCGGTCGCGGACGCACGGCGTCGACGTCGGGCTCCCGGGCGACGCCATCACCGAGGCGGAGGTCGGGCAGCAGATCATCGCGCTCGTGGCACGGGCGCAGGCCCACGGAATCGACGCTGACGCCGCAGCCCGCCACGCACTCCGCGACCTGGAGGGCCGGATCGCCGCAGCGGAGGGCCATCCCGACGTCGCTCGCCAGGTTCCCTGAGGAACTTCCTTAATACGTCCCAACTGCGCGATCCCCGCTCGGGGTAGCTACGCTGGGCAAGCAAGAAACACACTCCTGAAAGGGATTTCATGGCATCCATCGAATTCATCCAGGCTCGCGAGATCCTTGATTCTCGAGGCAACCCGACCATCGAGGTCGAGGTTGAGCTTGAGTCCGGTGCGACCGGTCGCGCCGCCGTTCCGTCGGGTGCTTCCACCGGCGCCTTCGAGGCTGCGGAGCTTCGCGACGGTGACAAGGGCCGCTTCGGCGGCAAGGGCGTTCTCACGGCAGTCCAGAACGCCACGGAGGTCATCGGCGAGGAGATCCTCGGCCTCGACGCCTCCGAGCAGCGCATCGTCGACCTCGCCATGATCGAGCTCGACGGCACCGACAACAAGTCGAAGCTCGGCGCCAACGCCATTCTCGGCGTCTCCCTCGCTGTTGCGCACGCCGCAGCTGAGGAGGCCGGCCTGCCGCTGTACAAGTACGTCGGCGGCCCGAACGCCCATATCCTGCCCGTCCCCATGATGAACATCCTCAACGGCGGCTCGCATGCCGACTCCAACGTTGACATCCAGGAGTTCATGATCGCCCCGATCGGCGCCGAGAGCTTCGCTCAGGCCGTCGAGATGGGCGCCGGCGTCTACCACGCCCTCAAGGCTGTCCTCAAGGAGAAGGGCCTCAACACCGGTCTGGGCGATGAGGGCGGCTTCGCGCCGAACCTCGACTCGAACCGCGCAGCGCTCGACCTCATCATGGAGGCCATCCGCAAGGCCGGCTACGAGCCCGGCTCCGACGTTGCACTGGCGCTCGACGTCGCAGCGTCCGAGTTCTTCAACGACGGCGGCTACGAGTTCGAAGGCGCCACCAAGACCGCCGAAGAGATGGTCGACTACTACGCCGAGCTCGTCGACGCCTACCCGATGGTCTCCATCGAGGACCCGCTGAACGAAGAGGACTGGGACGGCTGGAAGCTCATGACCGACCGCCTCGGCGACATGGTCCAGATCGTCGGCGACGACCTGTTCGTCACCAACGTGACCCGGCTGCAGAAGGGCATCGACACCAAGACCGCCAACGCGCTGCTGGTCAAGGTCAACCAGATCGGCTCCCTCTCGGAGACGATCGACGCCGTCGACCTCGCCCACCGCAACGGCTTCAAGACCATGATGTCGCACCGCTCCGGCGAGACCGAGGATGTCACGATCGCCGACCTCGCCGTCGCGCTTGGCTGTGGCCAGATCAAGTCGGGCGCGCCCGCCCGCACCGACCGCGTCGCCAAGTACAACCAGCTCCTGCGCATCGAGGACGACCTGGACGAGGCGGCGGTTTACGCCGGCCGTTCGGCCTTCCCGCGTTTCAAGGGCTGAGCTGACCGACGCAGTGGGGCACACTGGTAGGCGTGCCTCAGACACCTCGGAATAAGCCGACAAGCAGTGGTCCGGGCCGCGGTTCTCCGCGGACCCGGACCTCTGCGCGTCCGGGGGAGCGCACAGCGCGTCCCCGCGTCGCTCCGCTCAAGCAGCAGGAAGTCGACCAGGCGATGGACCCGAAGCCGGCCCAGCCGCCGCGCGCTCAGCGGGCGCGGACCGCGACCTGGCGCCTGGCGGTGCTGCTCGTCGTCATCGCAGGGATCACCATCGTGCTGGCCAACTCGCTGCGCGTCTACTTCGCGCAGGCGCAGGAGATCGCGGCGGTGAAGGCCGACATAGCCGCCACGCAAGAGCAGATCGCAGATCTCGAGGACCGGCTCAACCGCTGGGAGGATCCCGCCTACGTCCGCTCGGTCGCCCGGGTCCGGCTCGGCTGGGTGATGCCCGGCGAGGTCGGCTACCGGGTGCTCGGCGTCGACGGGCAGCCGCTCGAAGGGCCGTCCATCGAGACGGCGCTGGATGTCGAAGTGCCCGGACTGTGGTGGGAGAAGATGTGGGGCTCCGTGCGGGTGGCCGACGCCCCCGTCGAGGAGGAACCCGCCGACACCATGCCGGACCCCGAACGCACCATCCAGCCCCCCAACCCCGACGAGGAGGACTGATGTCGAAGCCCACCGAGGCCGACCTTGCGGCCGTCGAGGCACAACTGGGGCGCGAGCCCCGTGGGGTTGAGGAGGTGGCGTGGCGCTGCCCCTGCGGCAAGCCCGGCGTCGTGAAGACCGCCCCGAGGCTGCCCAACGGCACCCCGTTCCCCACCACGTACTACCTCACCTGTCAGCGCGCGACCTCGGGCTGCTCGACGCTCGAGGCCTCGGGCCTGATGACCGAGATGTCGGAGCGGCTCACGCAGGACGAGGAACTCGCCGCCAGGTACCGGGCGGCGCATGAGGCCTACCTGGCCGACCGTGCCGAACTCGGCCATGTCGAGGAGATCGACGGCATCAGCGCCGGCGGGATGCCGACCCGCGTGAAGTGCCTCCACGTGCTGGTCGGGCATTCGCTCGCGGCCGGCCCCGGCGTCAACCCCCTCGGTGACGAGGCGTTGGAGAAGCTCGGCGAGTTCTGGGCCACCCCGTGCCTCGGGGAGGCCGAGTGAGCGCCGTCGCCGCGGTCGACTGCGGCACCAACTCCATCCGCCTCCTGATCATCGAGGAGACCCCCGACGGCATCGTCGAGCACACCCGGCAGACGCGGCTCGCCCGCCTCGGGCAGGGCGTCGACGCGACGGGGGAGTTCCACCCCGAAGCGCTCGAGCGTGCCAACGTCATCTTCGACGAGTATGCGGGCTTCATCCGTCAATACGGCGCCGACCGGGTGCGGTTCGTCGCCACCTCTGCCGCCCGCGACGTGAGCAACCGCGACGTCTTCGAGCGCAACGTCGAGGAGCGCCTCGGCGTGCCCGTCGACGTCATCTCGGGCGACGAGGAGGCGGCGCTGTCGGCCGGGGGTGTCCTGAGCGGTGTTGAAGCGCCCACCCCGGTGCTGGTGTTCGACATCGGCGGCGGCTCGACCGAGCTCATCGTCATCGAGGAGGACCGGCGCATCGTCTCGGCCACGAGCCTCGACATCGGTGCGGTGCGGGTCAAGGAGCGCTTCCTCACCACCGATCCCGCCACCGACGACGAGATCGCCGCGGCCCGCGCGTACGTCGGCGACCTCCTCGATCGGGCCGGCGTCGACTTCGCCTCCATCAGGACCGCCATCGGCGTGGCCGGCACCGTCACCTCCATGGCCGCCTCCGTGCTCGGCCTCCAGCAGTACGAGCGCCGGGCCGTCCACCGGACCGTGCTCAGCCGCGAGGACATCAAGCGCTCCAACGCCCGCTGGCTGCGGCAAACGGCGGCCGAGACCGCCACGGAGCCCTGCATGCACCCGCTCCGGGCGTCCGTGCTCGGCGCCGGCTCGCTCATCATGGACGAGATCTCCGCCCGCGTGCCGGGCGGTTCCGTGCTCGTAAGCGAAAGCGACATCCTCGACGGCATCGCACGGGGGTTGCTGGAGCGATGAGCCTCCCGATCCTCCAGGCGCCCATGGCCGGGGTCCAAGGTGTCGCCCTCGCCCTCGCGGTGGGGCGGGCCGGCGGCATCGGGTCGCTGCCCGCTGCCATGATGAGCAGCGAGCCGCTGGTCGCGTCGCTGCGGCAACTGGATGCGGCGAAGGCTGCGTACAACGTCAACTTCTTCGCCCACACCCCCCGCGAACCGGACGAACGCCTCCAGCGCTGGGCCGACTCGCTCGCCGCCTACCGCGAGGAGTTCGGGGTGCGAGAGGTGGCGTCGATGGGCTCCGAGCGGCGCCCCTTCGGCGAGGAGGCGCTGGCGGCGGTGACCACCGCGTCGCCCACCATCGTGAGCTTCCACTTCGGGCTGCCGGCCAAGCCCCTGCTCGCTGAGCTCAAGCGCCGGCTGCCCGACACGTTCATCGCCAGCACCGCCACGACCGTCGACGAGGCACGGTGGCTCGAGGAGAACGGCGCCCAGATGGTCGTCGCCCAGGGATGGGAGGCCGGCGGGCATCGCGGGCACTTCCTGTCCGACGACCTGTCGCTGCACCTGCCCACCCGCGAGTTGGTCGCGGCCATCCGCGCCGCCGTCAGGCTCCCGGTGATCGCCGCGGGCGGCATCACCACGCCCGCACAGGTCCGGGCGGCACTTGCGGCGGGCGCCAGCGCGGTCCAGTGCGGCACGGCCTTCCTCCTCGCCGACGAGGCCGCCACCCCAGACCTGCACCGCACCGCGATCGAGCAGCCCCACGAGACGGTCGTCACCACCGTCATGACCGGGCGCCCCGCGCGCGGCATCCCCAACCGGCTGATCCGCGACCTGGGGGAGACCCCGGACGATCTTCCCGGCTACCCGCACACCGCAGGCCCGCTGGCCCCGCTCCGCGCAGCCGCCGAGGCGAGGGGACGTACCGACTTCACGCCGCTCTGGTGCGGCGCCAACACCGACTCAGTCCGGCGCGGAGCCGCCGAGGACATCGTCGCCCGACTGATGGGAGAGAAGATTTGAGCACCACCGACGACATCCTGGCCGAGCTCGCCTCGCTGGAGGACCCGAAGATGCGCGCGGTCAACGAGCGGCATGGAGACGACCACGGCGTGAACCTCACCAAGATGAGGGCGATCGCCAAGCGCCTGAAAACCGACCCGGAGCTGGCCGTTGAGCTCTGGGCGACCGACGACACCGCGGCCCGCCTCCTGGCCATCCTGATCTCGCGGCCGCGTCAGTACTCGGCCGACGACCTCGACTCCATGCTCCGCGAAGCCCGCGCACCTAAGGTGCACGGCTGGCTGGTGAACTACATCGTCAAGAAGAGCCCGCACGCCGAGGAACTGCGGCAGCGGTGGTTCACCGACGCCGACCCCGTCGTCGCATCGGCCGGCTGGGCGCTCACCACCGAGCGCGTCGTCAAGAAGCCCGGGGGGCTGGACCTGGTGGCGTTGCTCGACCAGATTGAGGCCGAGATGAAGGGTGCACCCGACCGCCTGCAGTGGGCGATGAACGAGACCCTTGCCAACATCGGCATCCACCATCCCGAGCACCGCGAGCGGGCGCTGGCCATCGGCGAGCGCCTCGAGGTACTGAAGGACTACCCCACGCCGCCGAACTGCACGTCCCCCTTCGCGCCCATCTGGATCAATGAGATGGTCCGCCGCCGGGAATCCTGAGGAGTCCTACCCTGCGGATTGTCGCTGGTTCTTCGGGGCGGTGACCAGTCGCACCATGGCCGCGGCGCACAGGGCGAGGCCGATCGTGATCCACGCAGCCGGGCCCATCTCCCACCCCAGTAGTTGCGCCCCGACGAGGCCGACGTGAATGCCACCGTGGATGCCGACCGCACCCCAGACCGTGTCGGTGCGCAGCCGCTCCACTCCCGCCCAGAAGCCCATGCCCAGCGGAAGGGCGAGGTACAGGAACAACTCGCTCGCGGACTGCTGGCCGCCGGAGGAGACCAGATGCAGGAGGGTGAAGAAGACAGTCGTAGCGGCCAGGACCAGCACGGGACGCTCGCGGTACCCGCGGAAGGCGAAGCCACGGAACCACCACTCCTCGTGGATCCCCTGCAACAGGAAGGCGCGGCCGATGCCCGCGATGAGGATCAGGAACAGCGGGAGGCCTGCAGTGTCACCCGCGTCTCCACGCCCCGCGTGCGCCACAGGCCGCGCAGCGCGTCGCGCTTGTTCTCTGCCAGCGTCTGGGCGCGCTTGCTGTCGGAGTCGGTGGCGCTCCACGCGGTGAGGAACTTCTCGAACCGGGCATCAGAGACCGGTTCTGCGATCAGTTCGCGCACCTGCGCGGCGAACGCATCGCCCGCACCGAGGATGAGCTGCAGCGCGTGCCGCACATCCGCGAGACGGCCCAGCGACTTGGAGCTGTGGCGCACCTTGATCGAGTTCTTGAACGAACCCAACGCCACACTCAGCGTGTTGTCGCACACCACAACCTGCGTGCCAACACCGTAAGTGCTCCAAGCCGACTCAATCAGGAGCTAGCGGGATCCCCAGCGCTTCACTCAAGGCATCATCGATCGTGCGGAAACTATGGAGCCCCCAAGTTCCTACCGGCGAAACCGGTTCCTGGATTTCATTTCCTTGCTCGTCGTAGAACCGGCCAAACGAACTCCGGAAACAGTGCCGTTCAAGACGTTCCCCGTCAGCAAACCCAACGTTGCCGAGGGTACGGAAGTACTTCAAGGTCCACGGCTTGAGGTTGGTCATGATGGGGGAAACGAGCAGGTTCGTGACCTGCAGCACTTCACGCTGATCAAATTCCCACTGAGGTGAAACCGGATGGAACAGGTAGACCAAGGGCGCGTCCGGTGCGCCCTTGCCCAGCGGTTTCGCCTCCGTGCTCACCACTCGACCAGGACAGCGATAGCCACCGATCCGGATCTCGAAGACATCACCGGTCTTCGGCCGCGACCACTTTCCCTCGAACTTCTCCATATTGACGCTCATCGAAGGAATCCATTCCTGCTAGTGAGCCACTCTTCGCCCCAGTCTACGGCGTCACGATAGTACGAGTGCGCTGGACTGATCGAGCGTCGAGCGTACCGGTGCGGGGGAACCGACATCCAGTCGGCGAGGGCGGGGATCAGGAGGGGCAGCAACGGGGCCAACGCGCAGAGCAACATCCCGAGGGCCGCGACGAGGCAGCGTAGGAGAGTTCGGGGGATGATCGGCCGGTAGTCGATGGTCGGGGGCATGACGACTCCTCCTTCTCGGCTTTCCACCCTTTCACGGCTCCGGGTCAGGTGGTCGCTGGGGAGGAAGCGACGGAGGGCCGGCCCGATATGGGCCGGCCCTCCGTCGGTTAGGTCACTCTGAAGCGGGGGCTTCCTTGATGACGGTGGGATCCCCGGCGGTCTTGTTGGCCACCTTGTCGAGGACTGCGCCCAGGTCGAAGCCGGTGGTGTCCTTCACCATCTGCAGGGTCTGCAGCATGTTGTTGGCAACCGTCTTCGGGAGGGCTGACGCACCCTCGGTGGAGACCACCGTCAGCGTGTCGATGTTGCCCAGCGGCGCGGAGACCTTCTCGGCCATCTGCGGCAGGATCTCGATGAGCATCTGCAGCACTGCGGCGTCGTTGTAGTGCGCGAACGCCTCGGCGCGCTTGTCCATCGCCTCGGCTTCGGCCTGGCCGACGGCGAGCACCGCGGCTGCCTTCGCCTCACCCTCGGCCCGGACGGCCTCGGCCTCGGCGATACGGCGGGCCTTCTCGGCTTCACCGCGCTTGGCACCCTCGATGGCCTCGGCCTCTGCCAGGGCCGAACGGCGCGACTGCTCGCCGACACCGGTGAGTCGGGCCTTCTCAGCCTCGGCCTCGGCGTTGGCGATCGAGGCGGCCTTGCGGGCCTCCGCCTCGAAGATCGCGGCGTTGCGCTGTGCCTCGGCGGCGGTCTCGACGCGGTACCGCTCGGCGTCTGCCGGGCGACGAACCTCGGTGTCGAGCTGGCGTTCCTTCAGCGCGGCCTGGGCGACTGCCACCTTCTCCTGCTCGAGGAGCACGGCCTGGTCGCGGTCTGCCTGGGCCAGCGGGCCGGCGGCGGCCGCGGTGGCGCGGGCGGCGTCGGTCTCGGACTGGATCTCGGCCTGCTTCAGCACCAGTTCGCGCTTGGAGATCGCGATCTCCTGCTCGGCGGCGATCTGAGCCTGCTCGGCCTCACGGCGGGCCTCGGCCTCGGCGACGGCGGCCATGCGGCCCAGCTTGGCCGACTCGGGGCGGCCGAGGTCGGACAAGTAGGTGCCGTCGTCGGTGATGTCCTGGATCTGGAAGGTGTCGAGTACCAGGCCCTGGCCCGTGAGGGAGGACTCGGACTCGTCGGTGACGCGCTGGGCGAACGCTGCGCGGTCGCGGATGATCTGCTCAACCGTCAGCGAGCCGACGATCGAGCGGAGCGATCCGGCGAGGGTCTCCTGCGTGAACGTCTCGATCTCCTCCTGTTGGGAGAGGAAGCGCTGCGCGGCGGCGCGGATGGAATCCTCGTTGCCGCCCACCTTGACGATGGCCACGCCGTCGACGTTGAGCTTGATGCCCTGGCCGGAGACGGCGTTGCGGATGGTCACCATGATGCGGCGCGACGACAGGTCGAGCACGTGGAGGCGCTGGATGAACGGGATGACGAACACGCCGCCGCCCATGACGACCTTCTGGCCCGACAGGTCGGTGGACACCAGCCCGGTCTCGGGGTTGCGGACCTCACGGCCCTTACGGCCGGTGATGATGAACGCCTCGTTGGGCTTTGCGACCTTGTAGCGGCTCGCGATGAGCAGGCCCACGAGGAGGAGTAGGACGACGAGGCCGATGATCGCCGTCACGACGGGGCTGAATGGCATGGAGCGCCTCTCTTCTGGTTGGTTAGGGGATGAGTTCGTGGGGGCCGGAGGTGGGCGTCACCTCGACGGCGGTGGGGGAGAGGATCGCGGAGACCCACACCTCGGTCCCGGAGTCGATCGCCTGCTCGGCCTTCGCGGTGATCTTGCGGACGTGGCCCGCGACGCTGATGGTGATCTCGCCGTAGCCCCCTTCGGGGATGGCGGTGATGACGCGGCCGGGGTGGCCGATCATCGAGTCGGAGCGGAAGCTCGCGCCGTCGCTCTTCAACTTCTTGGTGAGCGACACCGCACCCCAGGCGGCGAGCGAGCCGATGATGAGGCCGACGATGACGGCCAGCACCATGTTGTGGAGCACCCCGAGACCGATCGCGCCGCCGAAGCCGAACGCGCCGATGAAGGCCGCGAGGCTGGAGATCGAGAAGAGGTCGCTGTCGAGGGCGTCGAGGTGCAGCACCCCGTCGAGGATGTCGCCGACGACCAGGGTGACCAACACCAGAACGACGCCGACTGCTCCGATGATGAGGAAGGTCGTCACGCTCGTCCTTTTGGGTGGGTGGTGTGCCTCAAGGGTACCGGGCGGGGGGTTCTCACTAGACTCGCCCTGCGCCCTCGTAGCCCAACCGGTAGAGGCAGGCGGCTTAAACCCGCCCGAGTACGGGTTCGAATCCCGTCGGGGGCACCACGCGTGAGCTGAGGATCACTCCCTCGGCTCGGTACCAGCGGCCTGCGGCTCGGGCACCTCGACGTCCAGATCCTCCGGGTCCCAGCCGTCGCCCATGATGCTGACGACCTCGCCGTACTTCGGGACGACCGCGGCCCAGTCCAGCTCGTTCTCGATCCGGTCTGCGAAGGTCTCGGCCACGTGGTGCTCGCCGTGGGTGACGTAGACGGTCTCCGGCTCCTTGTCGAGCGCCTTCAGCCAATCCATCAGGTCGGAGGCGTCGCCGTGCACGGAGAACTCGTGGTCGCGCACGATGTTGGCCTTCACCCGGATGTGGCGGCCGTTGATCTTCACGTTGCGGGCGCCGTCCTCCAGCGCGCGGCCGCGGGTGCCCTCGGCCTGGTAGCCGGTCAGCACGACGGTGTTCTTCGGGTCGGGCAGCAGGCGCATCAGGTGGTAGAGCACCCGGCCGCCCTCGGCCATGCCGGAGGAACTGATGATGATCATCGGATCGGTGCGGCGGTTCAGCTTCTTCGAATCCCGGCCGTCTCTGGCCTCCGAGAGGTTGAGGTCGGTGAAGTCCGCGATCGTGATGTCGTGGTCCAGTTCGCCGAGCGACTCGTCCTTGTAGACGTCGAGGGCGCGCAGCGACATCGGGCCGTCGACGACGACGGGCACGTCCGGGATCCGGCCGGCCCGGCGCATCTGGACCAGGGCGTGCAGCACGGTCTCGGTGCGGTCAATCGCGAACGCGGGCACGACCACCTGGCCGCCGGCCGCCACGGTGCGCCGGATCGCGTCGGCGAAGGGTTCGTGCGGGAGCTCAGGCTCGGGGTGCTCGCGGTCGCCGTAGGTCGACTCGCACAGGACGATGTCGGCACCCGGAGGCGTTTCCCGGTCCTTGAGGATCGGATGGTCATGGCGTCCGAGGTCTCCGGAGAACAGCACCGAACGCTCGCCCACGGTCACGTGGATGCTCGCTGAACCCAGGATGTGGGCAGATCGGACCCAGCGTGCGGTCACGCCGTCGATCTCCACGTCGGAGTTCCACTCCACGCTGCGGAACAGCGGCAGGGTCGCCTCGACGTCGTCGGTTGTGTAGAGCGCCTCCGGCTGCTCATGCTTCGAGTACCCGCCCCGGACCGCGTCCCCGACCGCCTGCTCCTGGAGCCTGCCGGAGTCGCGCAAGACGATTTCGGCCAACCGGATCGTCGCTTCGGTCGCGTAGATGGCGCCACGGAATCCGTGCTTCACCAGGGCCGGCAGGTAGGCGGCGTGATCGGTGTGGGCGTGGGTGAGGAGCACGTCCGAGATGGTTGAGGGATCGACGGGGAAATCCTCGCGGTTCTTGAGCCGCCACATCTTCTCGCCCTGGAACATCCCGGCGTCCACGAGGATGCGCCGATCGCCGATGGTCAACAGGTACTTCGATCCGGTAACTGTCCCGGAGGCGCCCAGAAAGGTCAGTGTGGCTCTGCGTGGAGTACTCATGGATCGATCGTCTCAGACGGCTAGGCCCGTGGGTCCAGATTCGCCGATCCACCCGCAAGCCACCGGTTCCACACCGGTGCGCGGATGGGGTTCGCAGTTGCGGCAGCACGTACACTGGAGGCAGTAAGTCTCCGCAGGGACCACGAACGAAATGAGCAATTGAGATGGCAAATCCGATCATCGGGCGCCCCGACGCTTTCACCCGTCATGGGGAGGCGCCCGGGCACCAGTACCAGAGTTATGGAGCCCCCCAGGGCTACGGCGCGCCTCAGGGCTACGGCGCACCGCAGGGGTTTGACCCCTCGCTCCAGCAGGCCCCCCACCAGGCCCCGGTCGGCCGCATGACCCTTGACGACGTGATCGTCAAGACCGCCATGACGCTGGGTGTCGTCTTCCTCTCCGCGATCGCGACGTTCCGGCTCCTCCCGATGGAGTTCCTCCTGCCGGCGCTCATCGGCTCGGGCATCGTCGGGCTGATCACCGTGTTCTTCGTCGCGGGCCGCACCAAGCTGCCGGTCGGCGGAGTGATGTTCTACGCGCTCGTCGAGGGCGTGTTCGTCGGGGCGTTCTCGAAGTACTTCGAGTTCCTCTTCCCCGGCATCGTCGTGTCCGCGGTGCTGGCCACCTTCGTCACGGCCGCCTCGACGCTGGCTGCGTACAAGTTCTTCAACATCCGGGTCACCCCCAAATTCCGCAAGATGGTGATGATCGGCACCATGTCGCTGCTCGGCGTGCTGCTCGTCAACTTCGTGCTGGCGCTCTTCGGCGTCAACACGGGGCTCCGCGAAGTAGGTTCCGGGGCCGGCATGCTCGCCATCCTCGTCTCGGTGATCGCCGTGGCGCTGGCGGTGGCCAACCTCATCGTCGACTTCGACTCCGTCGAGCGGGGCATCGCCCAGGGGGCTCCGGCCCAGGAGTCGTGGCGTGCGGCGCTCGGCATCACGGTCACCATGGTGTGGCTCTACGTCGAGATCCTTCGCATCCTGAGCTACTTCAGGGACTGATCGGGCGGCTCAGCTTCCGGGCGTACTGCGCCAGCAGGTTCCGGGAGCTGTTCGTCCAATGCAACTTGCGCCAGGCGCGAGCAGGCACCCAGTCGGCCCGTTCTGTCGATCCACCCACATCGTGGACGACGGGGTCGCTGGGTGTTTTGCATATCGCGCCGTACACGACGCGCAGGGCGTGGAAATCCTCCAGCCGACCGGCCAGCGACCGGCCCACCCAGTGCTCCGACTCCAGGGAGAGGACGCGATCGAGGACTACTTCCTGACCGGTCTCCTCGTAGATCTCCCGGAGCACTGCGTCGGCGGGGGATTCGTCCGGGTCCACGCCACCTCCCGGCAGCGCCCAGGTGCCGGGTGCGCCAGTCAGCCGTGAGTTGACGGTGCCCAGGATGCCGCGCTGCGAGACGACGAGCGCATACGCGCCGATGCGCTGGTAGCGGCGGGGCGTCTCGTCGGGAGTGGACACATAGACCGTGTGGCGCTCGGGGGGACGCTGGTCGGCCACCGACACCTCGCGGACGAGCCAGGTGAAGACGATGTCGTCTGCGCTCTTCACGGCGGCGAGCGGGCGAACAGGCACATATCCGTGATCGAACAGCGTCACCCGGGGGTGGCATCCGTGGTCGATGTCGAACGAGGTCACGGGTGCCCCAAGTGGATGGGTGACACCGACGACGCGCATTCGGCAAGTCTAGTCGGGGCTCCGGAGCACCCGATCGCCTACCGTGCGGGCGCGGCAGCGGATACGATGATTCGATCCTGACACTGATGGAGGCATGAGATGGAGTTTCGCTCCGACGCCAGAATCGACCAGTCCAACGTCCGGTACGGCGGTGGAGGCGGTCGGCGCGGCGGCCGAGGCATGGCCGTGGGCGGAGGCCTGGGTGGCATCATCATCCTCGTCCTGATGCTCCTCTTCGGGGGAGGAGGCATTGGCGACATCCTGGGCGGCGGCGGTGCCGCGCAGCCCCAGCAGCAGCAACCGCAGGAGAACCCCAACTGCCAAACGGGTGCTGACATCGAGCGCGACCCTGAGTGCCGTTGGCCGGCCTACGTCACCGCCATCAACGACTACTGGAGCCAGGCGCTGGAGGGGTACCAGCCCGCGACCACCCAGCTCTTCAGCGGCCAGGTCGGCACCGCCTGCGGCACCGGTTCCTCCGAGATGGGCCCGTTCTACTGCCCGGGCGACAACACGGTCTACATCGACACCGAGTTCATGGGGGTTCTGCTCAACCAGCTCGGCGCGGCCGGCGGTTACGCCGCTGAGGCGTACATCGTCGCCCACGAGTACGGGCACCACATCTCCAACCTGACGGGGCAGATGCGGGAGGCCCGAGCTGGCGGCAATGACACCGGTCCGGAGTCCAACGCGGTGCGGCTCGAGTTGCAGGCCGACTGCTACGCCGGTGTCTGGTTCAAGAACGCGATGAATGATCCCGACGGGCTCATCGAGACCGTGACGCAGGACGACCTCAACCGCATCGTCGATGCGGCGCGCGCCGTCGGCGACGATCACATCCAGCAGCAGCAGGGCGGCCGCGTGGTCCCCGAGAGCTGGACCCACGGGTCGTCGCAGATGCGTCAGTACTGGGTGGCGAAGGGATTCCAGTCGGGCGACCCGAACGTCTGTGACACCTTCAGCACCGACGATCTTGGCGGCTAGTCGGTGACGTCCGCGACGAGGGCGTGAAAGTGCGCCACGAGCGCGTCCCCGTCGAGGGTGGCCGCCACCCCGTGGGCGCCGGCGCCGATTGACACCTGACGACCCCGCACCCGCTCGTCCGCGACGACGGGGAGCGGGGTCGTCGTGCCGAAGGGCGTGATCGTGCCCCGCTCGAAACCGGTCACCGCCAGCGCAGCCTCGGCGCTGGGCATCGACAGACGCGACACGCCCAGGACGGAGCGGAGCTTGGGCCAGCTGATCTCTCTGTCTCCCGGCACGAGAACGAGGAGGTGATCGCCTTCCCCCGCCGGACGACCATCGTCTTGATGATGTCGCCGGGCTCTACCCCGCGCGCTGCAGCGGCCTCGGCCAGCGACCTCACCCGACCATGCCGGGTGACGGTGTGCGCGATGCCGGAATTGGCGAGGGCCTGGAGTGCGGGGTTCGTCATGGGACAACGATAGGCTCGGCCGGCCAGGTGGACGTCAGCCGATCAACGCCGTCATGTCGCGTCCGTCGAGGTCGGCGTAGGTGACCGTGCCGTCGCAGTCAATCTTCGCCACCGGACCCGACCGGCCGAGGCTCCTGTCGATCTGAACGGCGCAGGACGTGTCGGCGTCGTCCTGCGCGCGGGCGATGGCCTGCGCCAGCGGCGCGGCGCGGATGCTGCTGGGGTCGAAGACTTCCAGGGTCGGCAGTTCGAGGCGTCGTGTTTCGAAGGTGGGCACTCCGCCGACCCTGCTGCGGCTCAGCACCACTCCGGCGTCGTCGTCGGGAAGGTCCGCCCAGTAGCCGCGGGTGGCGTCGAACCCGACGGCGTAGGCCTCGGTCGCCTCGCCGATGACCTCCTGCAGCCCGGCTGCGATGTCCGCAACGCTGGTGACCCCCAGCGTCGCCACGGCGGAGCCGTCGGGTCGGAAGAAGATCGTGTTGGTCTCTGGCCGCGATGTGATGGTGATCGCCACCTGACCGGCGCGATACTCGACGATCTGGAGCACCAGCTCGCCCCGCACACCTTGGAGGTCCGCGACGTCGAACATTCGCTCGGCTGCATCGAGGGGGTAGTCGCTTGGGTCGAACGTCGCCTGGTCGAAATACTGGATGTCGGACTCGACCCGGGTGATCTCGTCGTCGCGCCACCGGTAGCTGACGACGGCGTTGTCAGGGAGCAGAGCGGTCAGCGTCGCCTGCTCCCGAGTCAGGTCGACCCGCAGCACAGGCAGGTGTCCGGCGGCCCGGTGCAGACGCGCAACCACCCGGTCCGCGGCTGGCAGCAGTGCCGGACCCACGACGAAGGCCAAGGGCAGGTCCTCGTCAGGTAAGAGCGACGGCTCAGCCGACGGCGACGCGCTCGCGCTGAGAGTGGGTCGGCTGCTCGCGGTCGTCGGCTGCGGCGGCTCCACGGGGCCGGGGGCGCAACTGGCCACGAGTGCAGCGCAGACGAGCCCGGCGGCCCAGCGGAACATCACCCACCCATTGTAGGGAGCCCTCGCCCGGACGGGCTCACCAGCGGTCGTGCACGAACTCCCGGATCCTGCGGTCGTAGATCCGCTCCAGCGCAGCCAGCTGAGCGGGCGTCAGCTCGGGCAGCGAACCTGCCGCCGCGTTGGCTTCCGCCTGTTCCGCCCGGCTGGCACCCGGGATGACGACGGAGACGCCGGGCTGGTCGATGATCCAGCGCAGCGCGAACTGGGCGGGGGTGATGCCCTCGGGTACCACCTCGGCGAACTCTCGCGCCGCCTGCACGCCGAGCTCGTAGGGGACGCCCGAGAACGTCTCGCCCTGATCGAACGCCTCGCCGAACCGGTTGTAGGAGCGGTGGTCAGTGGCGGCGAAGGACGAGTCCTCGCTGAACTTTCCGGTCAGCAGACCGCTGGCCAACGGCACCCGCGCGATAATGCCGACGCCCGCCTCGCGGGCCGCGGGCAGGACGCGCTCAAGCGGCTTGCGCCTGAACACGTTGAGAATGATCTGGATGGTGGCCACTCCCGGGCGCTCCAGCGCCGTCATGGCCTCGTCGACGGTCTCGACCGAAACTCCGTAATTGCGGAGCTTGCCCTCGTCCACCATCTCGTCGAGGGCGTCGTAGACCGAGTCCGTGGAGTACACCGGCGTCGGTGGGCAGTGCAGCTGAGTGAGGTCGATGGTGTCGACCCCGAG
Organism: Tessaracoccus flavus; assembly: GCF_001997295.1. NCBI lineage: Bacteria > Bacillati > Actinomycetota > Actinomycetes > Propionibacteriales > Propionibacteriaceae > Tessaracoccus > Tessaracoccus flavus. The sequence continues at coordinate 2,268,807 of NZ_CP019605.1, read as the reverse complement.
AAGCTTCAGGGACCGTTCGGTCCAGGCGCGGAGATTCTCCCGCGTGTAGGTCTCAGCGACGAAGGGGTCGGCGCGTCGGCCGAGTTTCGTGGCCACCATCAGACCCGAGTCGCCGCGCTCCTTGATGAAGCGGCCAACCAGCTCCTCGCTGTGCCCATCGCCGTAGACGTCCGCGGTGTCGAAGAAGGTGACGCCGGCGTCGGCTGCCGCGTGCAGCACGCCCATGGCGGCGCCGTCACCGACGTCGCCCCAATCTCCGCCGAACTGCCAGCAACCTTGACCGACGACACCGACCGCGCGATCTGTCTTTCCAAGAATCCGCTTTTCCATGCCGCCCACCCTAGTCCCGCCGTGCCACTAATGTCCGGCGGGCCGGCTCAGGCTGGGGTGTCCTGGGCGCGGTCGACGAAGTAGGAGTCGTCCATGGCAGGGTCGGGGGCAATGGGGATGTACTGCCGCCGAACGCGCGCAAGGTCCCACTGACGTCCCTCGACGGCTTCGCGGGCGGCGTTGACGACGTCGCACTGCTCCTGGTTGAGGTAGAACTCGATCGCCTCGACCCCCCGGTCCGCGCGCATGAACCGGTCCTCGTCCTCGCCTTCGGCCGACGCCGCCACCAGACGGTCGACGGCGCGCTGCACGGTGGCCCTGCGGACCCGCTGCTTGGTCTTCGGCAGCAGGTCGATCTTCCCGTCCTCCGAGACGATGATCACCATCGCGCCTCGCCCCGCACCCGCGAGGTAGCGGATGGCGGAGCTGAACCGGGCGCCGCGGGAGGGGTCGCCGGTACCGGTGGCCAGCCCGTCCAGGATCACCCCGACGGCATGGCAGCGGCCGTCGGGCGAGACGAGCACCGCCCCGTCAATCCCGGTCGCAGCGCTCAGGGCTTCCGGTCCGAGCCGAGCGGGGGTGATGGCATAGGCCTGCGGCAGCAGACGCTGCGCCTCGGAGCCGGCCTCCGGGTGGACCACCAGCATGGTGCCGTGCGGTTGGCGTGTGCAGCCCCGGGCGATCTCCCACAGGAACCTGGCGTTCCTGGCCGACACGTCTGGGAAGACGCGGTCGACCGTGACGGAGAACTCGTCCTCGTTGAGGAGTTCTCGGGGCATCCCGGGGACGCCGTTGTCGACACGGAGGTACGGCACGTCACCGTCCCAGAGCTCCCAGGACCCGTTTCCTGACACCCTTGCCTCGAACGAGTGCTCGCGCGGGGTGTCGGGGTCGAGTTTGCCGAGGCCATAGACCTCGCGTCCGTCGCACAACAGGTGGAGACCCCCGACGGAGAGTTCGAGGACCTTGCGCAGGGAGCGGGCCCTGCCGATCGGTACGGGGTGCTCGAGTTCCATGACCGTCTGGATGCCCGCGTCTCCCTGCGGAGCCAGCAGGATCGAGCCCCGGCCCGAGCGCCCCTCGTAAGGTTGAGCTGAGACGGCGTCGAAGGCCTGGAGGGCGCCGAAGGCCTGGTCCTGGCCCGTGCGTGCCACCACGGCCGACACGAAGAGGTCGGCGGCAGAGCGGAGGACCGACTCCGGATCGATTCGAACCATGGAGCCGGGGATCTGGCGGTCCAACTCACGGGAGGCCACGTCCAGCACCGTGTTGAGCACCGCCTCCTGGAACGACCGTGCGGTCAGGAAGTCGTCGCCGGCGTCGTCGGGAAGCTGGGGGAGTTCTCTCCACTGATCGCCCTGGATAGCCAGCACCGGGAAGACCGAGTGGTCGCCGATCCGAACGCTGACACCGACGAAGTGAATGCGGCCGTTCGCGCGGGCTGCGTAATCCAACTTGTCGGCGACCGCCCGACGCCTGGTGCGGGCTTCCAGGGCGGCCAGGTAGATGGGGGAGTCGGTGTCCGGTGCCTCTTCGCGCAGCAGCTTGTTGAACCGACGCGTGCCGAGGTAGGTGGACTGAGCCACGATGCTTCGGTCGAAGTGGCCGCGAGCGGGCTCCACCACCACGCCGCCGTCGCTATCGAGCGGGATGCCGACGACGAACGCGCGGACATCGAGATCGGCACCCGCCGCATCCAGGGCGTCGTTGGCCACCTGTTCCAGGGAGCGACGGTAACTCGCCTGACCGTCCCACAACTCCGCATTCACGCGCGCATCGTCCCACGTCAGACCATCAATCCACAAAGGCGACCCCCAGCTAGGTGTGTCTCGAGGCTACAGAGTCCTGTCCGGAGGCTCAATTGGCGGATGGAGTGGGCTCCAAGGCTGAGCGAGGGCGCGTATCCTCGGGCGTACGATTCGGCCCAGCCGCTGATCGGCCGACGATCGAAGGAATGCAATTTCACACATGGAGATGTCACCCAAGCCGGGCAGCCACGCCCAACTCGGGCGCACTTTCATTGCGCAGCAACGCGTCATCAGCGTGCTGAGCTTCTTCCTGCCTCTGTTTCTCATCACCTGGAGCGTGCTCAGCGGAGAGGGACTCCGCGGCAGCTTGTCGGAGTACTACTACACCCCGGTCCGGGACATCTTCGTCGGAGTGCTGTGCGCGCTGTCCCTGTTCTTCTGGTCCTACCGCGGCTACCACCCCCACAAGGCCGAGCTTCGAGCCGACCGGGTCGTCGCGAAGATCGCCTCCGTGTCGGCGGCGCTGGTGGCGCTGGCGCCGCTGAAGCCGCGCCAGGTGGGGGAGTGCACGCTGCTGCAGTGCGTGTTCGGTGAACAGGCGACTGACTGGGTCCACAACGTCGCGGCGGTGATTTTCATGACGTCACTGGCGACGTTCTGTCTGGTCCTGTTCCCGATGACCGCCATCCAGCGGCCGGACCTCGGGCGAAGGCTCGTCATCTACGGCATCTGCGGCACAGTCATCGTCGCGGCCATGCTGCTCATGGTGCTGTGGAAGTTCCTGCCGGTGGACGTGTACTTCGCGCTCGGTCACTACAAGCCCATCTTCATGCTCGAAACGATGGCCCTGTTCGCCTTCAGCATCGCGTGGCTGCTGCGCAGCCGCGCCGTCGAGGATGCGGCGCTGGCACAGTACGACGACTGAGCCTGGCCTCTGTCCTCTGACCGTTCGTCGGGCCCGAGCCGGTCGTTCCTACCCCTGCTCCGAACGCCAACGGGCCGGACCGGACGCCAACGGAGAAGCGCGAACGCCAACGGGCAGCAGGGAACGCCAACGGTTCCTCGACACTGCCAACGGTTCCTCGACACGCCAACGGATGGACGGAAACGCCAACTGACAAGTTGAAACGCCGACGAAGCTCAGCGATGCCCGCGAGATTTCACGGGCATCGCTGAGTCTCGTCGGCGTCACCGGATACCGGTTGGCGTTGGGCGTCGTTCGTTGGCGTCGGGGTCCCCTCCGTTGGCGTTCCGGACTGCCGGTTGGCGTTTCGACCGGCCAGTTGGCGTCGGTGTACCCTCCGTTGGCGTTCCGGGCTGCCCGTTGGCGTTCCCGGCTAATGGTTGGCGTCGGGTGTGGCGTAGCAGGCGGGGGCGTCGGTTGCAGTGAGGGACGGTGTGTCGACGACGCGGCTCAGCGCGCTCGCCCCTCGCGCCGGCCGTCCGGCGAGCTGGCAGGAGGGAGAAGGCCGGCTCAGTCCCGCGGGCCGCACTTCACGCCGGTGGCATGGATGGGGCAGTATCCGTGCGGGTTCTTGTGCAGGTACTGCTGGTGCTCGTCCTCGGCGTAGAAGAATGTCTGGTCGGGCACGATCTCAGTCGCGATAGATCCGAAGCCCTCGGAGGCGAGGTTGGCCTGGAACTCTGCACGCGTGCGCTCGGCAGCCCTGGCCTGCTCGTCGTTGGTGGGGAAGATCGCCGACCTGTACTGCGTGCCCAGATCGTTGCCCTGGCGGTTGACCTGGGTGGGGTCGTGGTTCTCCCAGAAGATGCGCAGCAAATCGTCGTAGGACACCCGCGCCGGATCGAAGACGACGCGCACCGTCTCGGTGTGACCCGTCCGTCCCGTGCAGGTCTCGCGGTAGGTCGGGTTGGGTGTGAAGCCGCCCATGAAGCCCGCCGCGGTGTTGACGACGCCGTCGGTCTCCCAGTAGAGCCGCTCGACCCCCCAGTAACACCCAAGCGCGAAGTAGGCCACCTCGCAGCCGGTCGGCACCTCATCAAGAGGGAGGCCCAACACCTCGTGGGTGGGCATGGGGCTGAGGATGGTTGCGTCGCGCCCGGGGAGCGCCTCGCGCTCTGTCACCATCTGCGGCGTTTGATTCATGCGGGAGTTCAGCCAGGCGAGGACGTCGATTTCCATCTATCCAGGCTACCTGCGCCCCCAACCGCCGGTGCCATTGCGGCAGGCGGGAAGCTCTACGGCTGCTCCTGATCCTCGCCCGTGGCGAGGCCCCACACGCCACGCAGCACCATGTAGGCCCCGATGCCGCCACCGGCGAGCCACAGCATGCGACGCCCGGTGGTGATCTCGCCGGCGGGCCGTTCGGGCGCTGCGTCGACGTCGGGGTCCCGGTCGGGATCGGTGTGAGGCTCACTCATAGGCACGAGTGTGCCAGCTAGTCGGGAATCTGCCAGTCGATGGGCGCTGCGCCCTGTTCCTCCAGGTGCCGGTTGGCCCGGCTGAACGGCCTTGATCCGTAGAAGCCTGAGCGGGCCGAGAGCGGGGAAGGGTGAGCGCTGGCGATGATCGGCACGTCGCCCAGCATGGGAGTTGCGGACTGAGCGTCACGACCCCAGAGGATCGCCACGAGGGGGCCGCCCCTGCGTGCCAACGCCTCGACGGCCCGGGCCGTCACCTCCTCCCAGCCCTTTCCGCGGTGGCTGGCCGGTGCTCCGGGACGGACGGTGAGGACGCGGTTCAGCAGGAGCACGCCCTGCTCGAACCAGGACGTGAGATCGCCGTGGTCAGGCGCCTCCACGCCGAGATCGCTGGCCAGTTCGCGGTAGATATTGCGCAGGCTTCCGGGGAGTGGCCTCACATCCCGGGCCACCGAGAACGACAGTCCGACGGGGTGGCCGACGGTGGGGTAGGGGTCCTGCCCGAGGATGAGCACGCGCACGTCGGCAAGGGGCCTGGTGAAGGCCCGCAGGATCTGATCTCCGGCGGGGAGGTACGAGTGGCCGTCGGCGATCTCGTCGCGGAGGAAACTCCCCATGGCCGCGATCTGGCCTTCCACGGGGGCCAGCGCATCGGCCCAGTCGGGGGATACGAGGTCGGCGAGCGGCTTCGGCATGGCTCAATCGTGGCAGAGCGTCCACTGCTGGACCAGATCCATAGCCGACCCGAGTCCTGCCCCCGCGAGCAAAGTGGGCGCGGCGCTTTCCAAAGTGGCAAACGGGATTACCATTTACGCATGACGAATGTTGATCTGGGGCCGATCCTTGACGATCTGGCCGCTGGGCGTATCGACGCCAAGGAAGCGAGCCGCCGCATCGAGGCGGCCAAGAAGGCGGCGCAGCCGGCCGGTTCGGGCCCTGCGCCGGAAGCCGACACCACCCACCACGGAGGCCCCAAGGCCGGCGGGCTCGCACGGGTCTCCGTCACAGCGGTGGGGCGTCGGGTGCGCATCGAGGGCGACCCGTCGGTGAGCACGGTCATCATCGACGGCCCGCACGTGCTCCGGCGGGTAGGGACGGTACTCGAGGTGAGCTCCACGGGTGAGTTCGGACCGAGTTTCCAGGGGTTCTCGCTCATCCGCCCTCCCCGCAGCCTCGACGATCTACGCGACATCGGCTTGGGCAAGGAGCTGGCGATCCGCGTCAATCCGGCGCTCATCGTCGACGTGGAGGTCACCACCGGCGGACTGCGTACCGTCGGTGTGCCCCGGCTGGGGCGCATCCGCGTCACCGCGGGCGGCTCCACGCTCCAGGACGTGCAGGAGGTGGAGGACCTCCTCAGCCAGGCCGGAGGGGTCACCGTCGAGGGGCCGATCAGCATTGGGCGCTCCCGGATCCGGACCGAGTCGGGCAGTCTGACGGTGCATCTGACCGAGGGCGCGAATGTCACCATCCGCGGCGAGTCGAGGCTGGGCCGCATCAGCTGGCCCGGCGGGGGCGAGAACGTGGACGAGTTCGTTGTCGGGAACGGTTCAGCGAGGCTCGACGTCAATGTCGTCATGGGCATGGCCACGATCAAGACGGAGGCCTGAGATGGTGAAGCATCTGTACCACGCGCCCGCCGACTGCCCCGTCTGTGGCGACGAGCTCATCACGACGCGCAAGGGGTGCCTCAAGTGCGGATCGGAACTCGCCGGTGAGTTCGCGTCCTGTGAGTTCTGCGCGCTCTCCGAGCCGGACCTGCAGATCCTTCGGGTCTTCCTGGGCTCGCGCGGCAACCTGCGCGAGGTCGAGAAGCACCTTCAGGTGTCCTACCCGACAGCGCGGGCCCGTCTGGACGCCGTGTTGGTGAAGCTGGGCTTCGATCAGGCTGGCGAACGCAACGCTCCTGAGCACGCGGAGCAGGACGGGCGAGACTCCGATTCGGCGACGCCGGAGAGCCAGATCCTGGAGCGCGTCGCCCGGGGAGAGCTGAGTCCGGAGGTCGCGGCCCAACTCCTCGGCGACTGACTGAACCCCCGAGGGCGAACGAAGGGGCCGTCGACTGTTGGTCGGCGGCCCCCTGGCTGCATCAGGATCGGGTCAGAGAGTCTCGACCTTGAGGACCACGACCATCAGTTCCTTGCCGTTGGGCGCCTCGTAGCGCACCTCGTCGCCGACCTTGGCCCCGACGATGGCGGAGCCGAGCGGGGACTGGGGTGAGTAGACCTGATGGTCGACCGAGTCGTCGACACCGAGGACTTCCCGTGAGCCGAGCAGGAATGTGTCGGTATCGCTGTCGTCGCCGTCGTAGGCGACGGTGATGAGTTTGCCCGGCGCGACTTCGTCGGCCGCGCCCTGGGATTGGCCGACCTTCGCGCGACGAAGGAGATCCTCCAACTGGCGGATCCGGCCCTCCATGAGGCCTTGCTCCTCGCGGGCAGCATGGTAGCCACCGTTTTCGCTCAGGTCGCCCTCTTCGCGGGCGGAGGCGATTCGGGCGCTCACTTCTTCGCGCCCCACGGTCTTGAGCTCATTCAGTTCGGCCTCGAGCTTCTCGAAGGCCTCCTGGGTGAGCCACACGACGTCAGCAGCAGTTTCAGACATCCAGCAAGCCTATCAGCCAACCACTCGGCAGGCGTCCAAGGTGATGGCGGTGGCTTCCTTGACGGTCTTCAGCGAGATGTCGACGCTGGTGAGGGTTTCGGTGCCGGGCGCGATGCCGATGATGTCCTCGGCGACCTTCTCGTAGGACTCCGCCTGCGCATACAGCCGACACTCGACGGCGTCGGACGGGTTCTCACGCTGGATGACAAGCTCCGCCGTGATCTCGGACGGGCTTGTCACTTCGAAGCTGCGCACCATGCCGGCCACCGGCGGCGTCGACTGTTCGATGCCGCTGGCGATGACCAGCCCGATCGCCGCCAGCGTAGCCAAGCCGGCGCCCACCCCGAGCACGTAGTCGATGGGGGAGGCCTTGGGGTACCTCTGCGCGAGGCGCGCCTGATCTTCTGGAGTCACGGTGTCCATTGTGCCCCTTGGCCTTGGTCGCGTCACCGTGGCTCGGCCACAATACGAGGCATGACCCGCGCCGACCTCCCGCGACTGCGGCTGCTTCACGTCCACGCCCATCCCGACGACGAGTCCAGTAAGGGCGCCGCAACCACGGCCAAGTACGTCGCCGAGGGCGTCGACGTGATGGTGGCGACGTGCACGGGCGGCGAACGTGGTTCGGTGCTGAACCCGAAACTGGCGGGGGACCCCACCGTCGAGGCGAACATCGCCGAGATCCGACGACGCGAGATGGCTCGCGCCAGGGAGATTCTCGGGGTCGAGCAGGTGTGGCTGGGATTCGTCGATTCGGGACTTCCAGAGGGGGATCCTCCGCCGCCCCTGCCCACCGGATGCTTCGGGACGCTCGACCCCCGGGTGGCCGCTGGACCACTCGTGCGGGTGATCCGCGAGTTCAGGCCGCATGTGGTGACCACCTACGACGAGCAGGGCGGCTACCCGCACCCCGATCACATCATGTGCCACAGGATCACCGTCGAGGCGTTCAACGCCGCGGCTGATCCGACGGCGTGGCCCGAGCATGGCCCCCCGTGGCAGGCCGCGAAATTGTACTACCACATGAGCTTCCACCGACGACGCTTCGAGCAGTTGGAGCGGGCCATGCATGAGGCGGGACTCGAGTGCCACTTCCCCGCCCGCGACGAGGATCCCTATTCCTACGGGCGTCTCACGACCTTCGTCCACTGCGCCGAGTACTTCCCCGTGCGGGACGAGGCGCTCCGGGCGCACGCAACGCAGATCGACCCCGACGGACCCTGGTTCGCTGTGCCGCTGGCCATCCAGCAGGCTGGCTGGCCCACGGAGGACTACCAGTTGGTGGTGTCCAAGGTGCCGACGATGATCCCCGAGGACGATCTCTTCAAGGGGCTCCGCCCGGAACCGCTGGTGCCCGAGTTCATGATCTGAGGAGCCCCGCCCGGGTCCGGCGTGCCGACTCCGCCCGAACTCAGTGTCCGACGCCGTAGCGATGGCCGCGCCGGCTCATCCACCAGGCCGCGAGTACGCCACCGACGGCCCCACCGAGGTGCGCCTGCCAACTGACTCCCGGGGCGCCGGGCAGGACGCCCAGCAGCACGCCCCCGTAGAGCAGGAAGACCAGTACCGCGAGGCCGATCTGGCCGGGCTTCTTCGTGAAGAAGCCTCTGACCAGCAGGAAGGTCAGCCATCCGAAGATGACGCCCGATGCTCCGGCGGTGATCGAACCGATGGGGGCGAGCGCCCAGGCCGCCAGCCCCGAGGCGATGACCGACGACAGCGTCGCCACCAGCCACCGGCCGAACCCCGAGACATACACGAGCACGCCCAGCACGAGGAACGGCACGGAGTTGCTGATGAGGTGCGCCCAGCCGAAGTGCAGCAGGGGCGACCAGAGGATGTTCGGCAGGTCGCTCGCCTGCCGCGGTTCGATGCCGTAGGCATCGAGGGCGTTGAGGGTCACAGTGTCGAGGATCTCCAGCGCCCACATCAGGGCCAGGAGGCTGCCGACGACCAGCAGCGCACTGCGGAGCGTTGCACGTCGGGCGGTGGGCTCGGTCATGCCACCAGTGTCGCCGATGAAATCAAGGGCAGTACCCTTGGGGCCCATGGCCAACCGTCTCCGCGAATCGTCCAGCGACTACCTGCTCCAGCACGCCCATCAGGCGGTCGACTGGTGGGAATGGTCCGACGAGGCGTTGGCCGAGGCCAAGGCGCAGGACAAGCCCATCCTGCTGTCGGTCGGCTACGCCTCCTGCCACTGGTGCCACGTGATGAGCCACGAGTCGTTCGACGACCCGACCGTCGCAGCCTTCATCAACGAGCATTTCGTGCCGATCAAGGTCGATCGCCAGCAGCACCCCGACGTCGATGCGGTGTACATGACCGCCACCCAGGCCATGAACGGAGGATCGGGCGGGTGGCCGATGACCGCCTTCCTCACCCCTGATGGTCGCCCGTTCTTCACGGGCACGTACTTCCCGCCGGAGGCGCAGCCCGGCATGCCGTCGTTCACTCAGGTCCTCAAGGCAATGGCCGACGGCTGGCACAGCCGCCGAGACAAGATGACGGCCGCCGCGTCCTATGTGGCGGAGACGCTGCGGGTGCGCGACGCCGCTGCACCGGAGGGGACGCCGGACCTGAGGGCCGCCATCGATCAGGTCGAATCCTCGTTCGACCTCATCCACGGCGGCTTCGGGACCGCGCCGAAGTTCCCCGCACCGACGCTGCTCGACGCGCTGCTGGTCAAGGGCGACCCGCGCTCGCTGGAGCTGGCGCAACGGACGCTGGAGACGATGGCGCGCGGCGGTATCTACGACCAGGTTGGCGGTGGTTTCCACCGGTACTCGGTGGATCCGGGCTGGGTGGTGCCGCACTTCGAGAAGATGCTCTACGACAACGCCCTTCTGCTCGGCACCTACGTCCGTGGCTGGCGCCGCACCGCCGACCACGACTCCGGCCTCCGCGCCCTCTACGAGCGCACCGCCTACGGAATCGTCGAGTGGCTGGAACGGGAGATGGTCAACGACGGCGGCGGGTTCGTGTCTGCACTCGATGCTGACTCGTGCGACATCCGTGGCGCCGTCCACGAAGGAATCTTCTACCTGTGGAACCCCGAACTCCTCGACGACGCGTTGGGGCCGGAGCTCGGGGAGTGGGCGGCCGACGTGTTCCATGTGACCCGGGGAGGCACGTTCGAGGACGGTCTATCGACCCTGCAGCTTCGCGGTCGGCCAGACTATGCACGCCTCGACGAGGTGTCGCAGAAGCTCCTGGAGGAGCGGGAGACGCGGTTCCGCCCGGCCACCGACGAGTTGGTCGTCGCCGCCTGGAACGGATGGATGATCACGTCGCTGGTGGCCGGCTCCCTCATCTTCAACGAGAAGAGCTGGCTCGAGCTGGCGCTGCGCGCTGCTCACCATCTCCTTGAGGTGCACAGCGCCGACGGTGACCTCCTGCGGACCTCCCGCCGGGGCCAGCCGGGGGCGGCGCTGGGGTCCGCCGAGGACTTCGGCGCGGTCGCGGAGGCCTTCTCCACTCTCGCCGGGGCGACGGGGGACGCGGCCTGGCTCCGCAGGGCAGAGGCCCTGGTGGACCGCGCCGTCGAACTGTTCGGCCACCCCGACGGCGGCTTCTATGACGCGGTCGACACGGGTCTCTTCGATCGCCCGAGGTCGTTGACCGACAACGTGACCCCGAGCGGGACTTCGGCTCTCATCGCGGCGCTACGCCACGTCGGACTGCTGGCGGAGCGCCCCGACCTCATCAGTCGGGCAGACGAGGCGGCCCGGACGACGTGGGCGACGGTGGGTGAAGCCCCGCGCTTCGCCGGAGCGGCGCTCGGCGACCTGCTCATCGCCGACGAGGCCCGCCGCGGGTTGAAGCCCGGGGTCGCCGTCGTCGTGACGGACGACCCGTTCGACGAGTTGGCCCGCGCCGCCTGGCGGCTGGCTCCCGCAGGCTCCGTCATCCTCGCGGCCAGGCCGGGGGCGGAGGGCTTCGGGACGCACCTCGATGGCCGCTCCGATCGCGCTGTCTACGTGTGCCGTGGCACGGTCTGCTTCGACCCGGTCACCGACTACAACGACCTCAAGACCCCCCTCTGGACCCGCGTCTAGCGACTCCCGCCCCTCTCTCCCTGAGCTTGTCGCTTCCTGTTCCCTGAGCTTGTCGAAGGCGGATGACAGTTCCCTGAGCTTGTCGAAGGGTTACGGCCCCGATCTCTGCCGACGCCCCCGACCACAGGGCGGCGGTCAACCACCGGTCGTTACCCTTCGACGGACGGGCTGCTCGCAGAGCGAGCTGGCCCTGCTCAGGGACCGATCGCGACCGATGGGCTGCTTTACGGCGGACATGCCCGGCCGCGGTGTCGTCGGCTGAGCGTGAGGGGTTGGGTCGGCTACCGGAGCTCGTCCACCTCGAGCAGCTCGGTCACCAGTGCCGCGATCGGCGAGCGCTCGGAGCGCGTCAGGGTCACGTGCGCGAAGAGAGGGTGGCCCTTGAGTTTCTCCACGACGGCCACGACGCCGTCATGGCGACCAACCCGGAGGTTGTCGCGCTGGGCCACGTCGTGGGTGAGGACGACCCGTGAATTCTGGCCTATCCGCGAGAGGACGGTCAGGAGAACGTTGCGTTCCAGAGACTGTGCCTCGTCAACGATGATGAAGGCGTCGTGCAGGCTGCGTCCGCGGATGTGGGTCAGCGGCAGAACCTCGATCATCTCGCGGGCCAGCAGCTCGTCGATGACGTACTTGTTGGTCACCGAGCTGAGCGTGTCGAACACGGCCTGTCCCCACGGCTGCATCTTCTCCTCGTTCGTGCCGGGGAGGTAGCCGAGATCCTGGCCCCCGACGGGGTACAGCGGCCTGAACACCATGACCTTGGAGTGCTTGCTCTGTTCCATCACCGCGTCGAGTCCGGCGCAGAGGGCGAGCGCGGACTTGCCCGTCCCCGCCCGGCCTCCCAGGCTCACAATGCCGATCGAGTCGTCCATGAGCAGGTCCAGAGCGACGCGCTGTTCGGCGGAACGACCGTGGATCCCGAACACCTCGCCGTCCTGCTGGATGAGACGGATCCGACCGTCCGGGAGCTTCCTCCCCAGCGCGCTCGAGCCGGGGGCGTGCAGCACCACGCCGCTGTGCACCGGGGCGTCGACGTCCACCGTGACCACGCCCTCGTCGTACAGGGCAGAGACCGTGTCGGTGGTCACGTCGACCTCCGTCATGCCGGTGTACCCGGCCTGAAGGGGAAGTTCGTTGCGGTATTCCTCCGCGCCGAGCCCGACCGCCGCGGCCTTCACCCGGAGCGGAAGATCCTTGGTGACGAGGACGACGTCGTGGCCCTCGTTCGCGTAGTTGAGCGCGACGGCGAGGATGCGGCTGTCGTTGTCGCCGAGCCGGAATCCGGCCGGGAGCGACGCCGGATCGGTGTGGTTGAGCTCGACGCGCAGATTGCCGCCCTGGTCGTTCGTGGCCAGGGGTGTGTCCAGCCGGCCGTGCCGGGCGCGTAGGTCGTCGAGCAGCCGCAGGGCCGTGCGGGCGAAGAACCCGAGTTCGGGGTGGTGGCGCTTGGCCTCCAGTTCGGTGATGACCACGAGCGGGAGCACGACGTTGTGCTCGGCGAACCGCAGGATGGCCCGCGGGTCGGACAGCAGGACTGAGGTATCGATGACGTAGGTACGGATGGTCGTCGGGGCGGGGACCACGGAGGGGGAAGTCTGGGTGGACGCGTTGAGCACGGTTGCTCCCTTCACGGGGGCCGGCCTCCCTGCCCCCGGTTCG